>NZ_RFFJ01000089.1 GCF_003696235.1 Streptomyces triticirhizae | reverse complement strand
CGCTCTACGACCGGTCGGGCGCGGTGACGGCGGTCGCGCCCGGCTGGGCCGCGCGGCGGGCCGGGCTGCTGGCCGACGAGGTCCGCCGGCTCGGCGACCGCCCGGCGCCGGCCAGCACCGTGTGCGCCGCGCCGGGCGGCGAGTCCGGCGACGCTGACCGGGTCGAACTCCAGCTGGTCGGCACGGGAACGCGCGGCCGCGCCGTGCTGGCCATCGGAACGGAGGCCCCGCTCGGCACCTCGGGCCGCTACGCCGTGCAGGCCGCCGTCGCACTGCTCACCCTGGTCACCGAGCGTTCGGTCGCCTACCAGCGGGCCGAGTCCCGGCTGGGCGGCGCGGTGCTGCGGATGCTGCTCAGCGGCGAGCCGGACCACGCGCGGGCGGTCGCCGGCCAGCTCTACGGCGGCCTGTTGGACGCCCCGCTGCGGGTGTTGGCCGCCGAGGGCGACGACCCGGAACGGCTGGCGGCTTTCGGCCAGCTCGTGGAGGGCGCGGCGGCCAGGGCCGGTGAGTCGGTGCTGGCCGCGCCCGACGGCGACGGCCTGGTGCTGCTGCTGGCGGACGGCGGGGGAACGCAGGCCGCCTGCGCCAAGCACGCCGAGTCGGCGGGCGATGGCCTGGTGCTCGGTCTTTCGGCGCCGACCGGGCTGGCCCACGCCTCGCTCGCCTACCAGCAGGCCAGGGAGGCGCTGTTGGTGGCCAGGCGGCGGGGCAGGGCGTGGGTGGAACACGACGACATGGCGACGGGTTCGCTGCTGCCGCTGCTCGGGGACGAGGCGGTGCGGGCGTTCGCCGACGGGATGCTGCGTTCGCTGCGCGAGCACGACCGCTCGGGGCGGGGCGACCTGCTGGCCTCGCTGCGGGCCTGGCTCTCCCGGCACGGCCAGTGGGACGCGGCGGCCGCCGACCTGGGGGTGCACCGGCACACGCTGCGGTACCGGATGCGGCGCGTCGAGGAGATCCTGGACCGCTCGCTGGACGACCCTGACCTGCGGATGGAGTTGTGGCTGGCGCTCAAGGCCAGCGGCCTGGCGACCCCGCCGGGCGCGCGCGCCTGAGCGCGCGCCGCCACCGGCCGGCAACCGGTCCCGTTCGCGCCCCCGTTCACGCCCGCCGCGCGGCGGGCGTTACGACGAAAGGGCGCGTCGGCCCGCCGCGCCGCTACGAACCGGACAAGAGGCCGGGCCGCCCGAACCCCCTACGGTGGGGAGGGCGAGCGGCCCGCCGGGGCGCGCCCGCACGCTGGGAGTCCGACCAAACCATCCCCAACACCCGGAAGGGCGGACCGCGATGACGCAAGCCACCTCCCCCCAGCCGTTCTGGCTCGCCGGCCGCGCGGTGCGCGGCGAGGACACCCTGGAGGTCACCTCGCCCTGGGACGGTCGCACGGTCGGCACCGTCTCGGTGCCCACGGCCGCGCAGACCGAGGAGGCGGTGGCGGCGGCGGCGCGGGTCGCGCCGGAGTTCGCCGCGAGCCCCGCCCATGTCAGGGCCGCCGCCCTGGACTTGGCGCGCGCCCGGCTCGCCGAGCGCGCCGACGAGCTGGCCGAGCTGATCTCCGCCGAGAACGGCAAGCCGCTGAAGTGGGCGAAGGTCGAGGTGGCGCGCTGCCTCTCGGTCTTCCGCTGGGCGGCCGACGAGGCGCGGCGGTTCAACGGCGGCACCGCCCAGCGGCTCGACGCCGACGCCGGCGGCACCGGCCGGCTGGCGCTGACCCGCCGCGTGCCCTACGGCCCGGTGCTGGGCATCGCGCCGTTCAACTTCCCGCTCAACCTGTGCGCCCACAAGGTCGCCCCCGCGCTGGCCGCCGGCGCGCCCATCGTGCTCAAGCCGGCGCCCGCCACCCCGCTCTCCGCGCTGGTGCTGGGCGAGGTGCTGGCCGAGACGGAGCTGCCGGCCGGCGCGTTCAGCGTGCTGCCGGTGCCCAACGACGCGATGCCGGCGCTGGTTTCGGACGAGCGGCTGCCGATCATCTCGTTCACCGGCTCGGTGCCGGTCGGCTGGTCCATCAGGGACGCCGTGCCGCGCAAGCGGGTCACCCTGGAGCTGGGCGGCAACGGCGCGGCCGTGGTGCTCTGCGACTACGCGGCCGACGCCGACCTGGACTGGGCGGCCGAGCGGATCGCCACGTTCTCCAACTACCAGGCGGGGCAGTCCTGCATCGCGGTGCAGCGGGTGATCGTCGACGCCTCCGTGCACGACCGGCTGGTGCCCCGGCTGGTCGCCGCCGTGGAGGCGCTCGTCACCGGCGACCCCTCGGACCCGGCGACCGACGTCGGCCCGCTGGTCAGCGAGGACGCGGCGCGGCGGGTCGAGGACTGGGTGGCCCAGGCGGTCGCCGGCGGCGCCCGGGTGCTGACCGGCGGCACCCGGAAGGGCGCCAGCTACGCGCCGACCGTGCTGGCCGACGTCCCGGCCGACGCGAGGATCTCCTGCGACGAGGTCTTCGGCCCGGTGCTGTCGGTGACCAGCGTGCCCGACGAGGCCGCCGCGTTCGCCGCCGCCAACGACTCGACGTTCGGCCTCCAGGCCGGCGTCTTCACCCACGACCTCCAGGCCGCCTTCCGCGCCCACCGGGCGCTGGAGGTCGGCGGCGTGGTCATCGGCGACGTGCCGTCCTACCGCGCCGACCAGATGCCCTACGGCGGGGTCAAGCAGTCCGGCGTCGGGCGGGAGGGCGTCCGCTTCGCGATGGAGGACTACACCTACGAGCGGGTGATGGTGCTCACGGGGCTTGAGCTGTAACCGGGCGCGCCCAGTCCCCGCCCAGCCCCGCTCAGTCCCCGGTGGCCGTCGGCCTGACGGCCACCACCAGGTCGCGGGTGATCGCCTGGTCCACGCGGTGGGCGAAGCCCAGATAGGGCTCCGACTCCCGCACGTCGAGGCCCGCTTCGGTCAGCAGCGCGGTCAGCTCGGCGCGGCGGGCCACCAGGGTGTTCCAGGAGATCCCGATCGCCCCGCCCGGGCGCAGCAGCCGGTGCCAGACCGGCAGCGCCTCGGCCAGCAGCGGCAGCGGGCTGCGGCTGCGCGTCGGCCCGCCGGCGTCCCGCGACCGGCTGCCGTGCTGCACGCCGTAGGGCGCGTCCGTCACGATCAGGTCGAACGAGCCGGCCGGGAAGAAGTCGCCGGCGGCCGTGGTGTCCGCGTTGACGGCGGTCACGTCGATGGTCTCGCCCGCGCGGTAGCGCTCCTTGTCCACGCCGAGCGTGACGGCCAGCCGCCGCCCGATGGTGCGGTGGTGGCGCCGCACCGGGCCGAGGTCGGCGCGGTGCTTGATCCGGCTGTTCCTCAGCCACTGCCGGAAGAAGTTCTGGTAGGCGTCGAAGCTCCTGGTGTCGCGCTCCACGCCCGCCGCGTCGAGGCCGTACATCACCGCCTGGTTGAGGGTGGTGCCCCGCCCGGCCAGCGGGTCGAGGACCCGCAGCCGCCGCGTCAGCAGCCGCTCGGGCCGGGCGCAGGAGAACGCCGTCACGTTGAGCAGCAGCTTGGTGAAGTCCTCGTTGGTCTTGCCGACGTACTTCTGGATGGTGATCAGGTCGTCGGGGAACGCGTCCAGCCGCTCCACGGGCAGCGGGGTCAGCGTCTCGCCGGTCCGCTCGAAGAGGGCGTAGAGCCCGGAGAGGTTGGCGAGCTGGGCGAGGTCGTCCCCGCCCAGTCGGGGCGCGCGGAAGGTGAGGTAGCGCACGCCGCCCAGCGTGCGCTCCTCGATCTCCTCGATCCGCCCGCCGAGCACCGTCTCGTTCAGCACCAGCAGCTCGGCGCGGGCGAGGCGCGCCGACTCCTGGGCGTAAACCCGGTTGTGCGAGGGGAGCAGCAGAAAGGCGTAGTCGTGCGTGGCATCCATCGCCGCGCACTCTATCCGCCGGGCGAGGGTCAGCCGAACTCCAGCCGGTCCACCCGCACCGGCCCGCGCACCGTCAGCCGCAGCGTGCGCACCCCGCCCACCGGCTCGGGCAGCGCGAGGGTCAGCGGCCGGTAGGCGTACCGGTCGCCGCCGGCCGGCACCTCCGCGCCCGCCGCCACCTCGCCCAGCGCCACGGCCACCCGCCCGCCGGCGCCGGTCGCGGCGGCCACCACCGTCACCCGCGTCACGCCCTCGCCCAGGTCGCAGGCCAGATAGCCGAGTTCGGCGATGCCGGAGTCCTTGGGCGTCACCGCGTCGCCGGCGACCTGCGTCAGGTCGACCAGCTCGGCGCCGGCCGCCTCGTCGAAGTCGGCGGCCACCAGGCCCCGTTCGCGCACCGGCCGGGGCCCGGCCGGCTCGCCGGCGACCCGCCAGTCGGCACGGCAGCGGATGTCGCGGCTGGACGCCCCGACCTCGAACCGGTAGGCGCCGGGCGCCACCGTCCACCGGGAACGCGCCACGTCCCAGTGCCCCAGCGCCTCGCTCGCAGGGGCCCGCAGGGTGACCTCCACCCGCTCGCCCGGCCCGCACGCGATCCGCCGGTGGGCCACCAGCCAGCGGTGCGGGCGCGGGACCTCGGGGTCGACGGCGGAGGCGTAGAGCTGCACCACCTCGTCGCCGGCGCGGTCCCCGACGTTGGCCACGGTGACCCGGGCGACCAGCGTCCCGTCCTCCTCGGCCACGGTCAGCCCGGAGTGCTCGAAGCGGGTGTAGGACAGGCCGTGCCCGAACGGGTAGAGCGGCTCGCCGTCGAAGTAGAGGTAGGTGGAGCGGGCCGTGATCAGGTCGTGGTCGCGGATGTCCGGCAGGTCGGCGTCGCGCGCGTACCAGGTCTGGGGGAGCCGGCCGGCCGGCGAGACGTCGCCGGTGAGCACCCGGGCCAGCGCGGTGCCGGCGGCCTGCCCGCCGTGCGCGGTCCACAGCAGCGCCGGCAGCGCGGCGTCCGCGTCGACGACGGCGTAGGGGTAGGAGGAGACCAGCGCCAGCACGGTGTTCGGGTTGGCCGCGTGGGCCGCGCGCCAGAGCGCGTCCTGGGCCGGCGGCAGCTCCAGGGTGGCGCGGTCCTCGGTCTCCCGGCCGTTGATGTGCGGGTCGTTGCCCAGCACCAGCACCGCGACGTCCGCGCCGGCCGCCGCCTCGGCGACCGCATCGACGCCGGTGCGCAGCGTCTCGACGAGGAGTTCGGTGCCGTCCTCGCCGGGCGCGGCAACCTTCAGGCCCTCGGCGGCGACCACCACCGGGCGACCGCTCGCCCGATGGACCAGGAGGTGACCTTCGCCGTGCTGCTCCAGCGTGAAGACCTCCCGCACCACCCAGCCGCCCGGCTGCTCCGCCGAGGCGCGCACCAGGCCGTCGTCGGCGACCGACAGATACCGCCCGTCGGGCGCGGAGAACGTCAAAGCCCCGCCGCCCCAGTCGAGGAGCCGCAGCTCGGTGGCCGTCTCCTCGGGCCCGACGGTCAGCGGCGGCAGGTCGGTGCGGCCGGCGAGCAGCGCCGGGTCCAGCGCGCCGGCGTCGCGTTCGGCCGGGCCTTCCCCGGCCGCCTCCGGCACCGTCACCCAGCCGTCGTCGGCCCGCAGCCGCACCAGGTCGGCGCCGTCGTGCCAGCGCACGGGGCCGACGCCCGGGTGGGCGCGCAGGCCGTCGAGCGGGCTGACCCGGTGCAGCAGCGTGCCGCTGTACCAGTCCAGCTTGACCTCGTCGGCCAACGGGCCCAGCACCGCGACCGAGCGCCCCTGCGCCAGCGGCAGCAGCCCGTCGTTGCGCAGCAGCACCACCGCCTGTTCGGCCGCCCGCACCGCCAACTGCCGGTGCTCGGCGGTGTCATGCGCGGCGTCCCCGGCGCCCTCGGCGGCGAACGGGTCGGCGTCCGGGTCGAACTCGCCCAGCCGGAACCGCATCGCCAGCAGCCGCGCGGCCGCGCGGTCGATGTCCGCCTCGTCGATCAGCCCGCGCTCCAGCGCCTCGGTCAGCCGGGCCACGGTGGGCGCGGAGTCCTCGCCGTGGTCGGTGAAGCTGTCCACGCCGGCGCGCAGCGCGGCCGCCAACCCGGCCGCGTGGTCCGGGAGGTACCCCTGGGAGCCGGCGATGTTGCTGGGCGCGCCGGCGTCCGAGCAGACCACCAGCGGCTCGGGCGCGTGCCGGCGCAGGCCGGCCAGCAGCGGAGAGAGGTGGTTGGGCCGCCCGTTGACCAGGTTGTACGCCGGCATCACCCCGGCGACGGCGCCGGCCCGCACCGGGCCGACGAACGCGGGCAGCTCGTACTCGCGCAGCACCCTGGCCCGCAGCGAGGTGCTGGCGGTGTCGCGGTCCACCTCGTGGTTGTGCGCCAGCCAGTGCTTGAGCACGGGCGCGGTGCGCCGGTGGACGGGGTGGTCGCCGGCCAGGCCCCGGGTGTAGGCGGCGGCCAGGCTCGCGGTGAGCAGCGGGTCCTCGGCGTAGCCCTCCTCGTTGCGGCCCCACAGCGGGTGGCGCAGCAGGTTGACCGTGGGGGACCAGACGTTGAGGCCGACGCGCGGGTCCCTGGCGCGCATCGCCCGCACCTCGCGGCCCACCGCCTCGCCCACCGCCCGCACCAGCTCCGCGTTCCAGGTCGCGCCCAGCCCCACGGCCTGCGGGAAGACGGTGGCGCCCCCCATCCACGCCACCCCGTGCAGCGCCTCCTGACCGGTGCGGAACGCGGCGAGCCCGAGCCGTTCGACGGCCGGCGCGAACTGGTGCAGCAGTGCGACCCGTTCGGGCAGCGTCAGCCGGCCGAGCAGGTCGGCCACCCGCCGCTCCACGGTCAGCGAGGGGTCCCGGAACGGCGGCGGCTCGGCAGTCACAGGGGTGTCCTTAGGGAGACGGCGGCGGCGCGCGGCGGCTCGGCTGGGCGGCCCCGTCGCGCGCCTCGAATTCGAAGCGCTTCGATGCTCGGTTTCCCGGCCGCGCCCTGTCAAGCCCCGTGCGGAAGCGCGCGGTTGGCCCCCTTGTTTCCTCAGGTCTGGACCGGGGGAGCGGTTCCACATTTTCTCTGAAGCGGGGGTTGTGCGCCCCGCTGGCGGGTCTTAACCTCTGCCCAACATCGAAGCGCTTCGACCAGCGCAGGACAGCGGGTCGCCGAAGCCGCCGAGCCTCTGAAGGGTTTCCGCATGTCGAACTCCCCCTCCGCACCCAGCAGGAGACGATTCCTCGCCTCGACGGCGGTGGCCGCGGCGGCGACGGCCGGCGGCGTTCCGTTGCTCAGCGCCTGCTCCTCGGACGGCGGCGGGGGCGGCGCGGAGGGCACGGTCGCGGAGAACGAGCTGGAGAGCATCCTGCCGACCTACCGCGCCTCCGACTCGTGATCGAGGGCGAACGCCCCGCCGGCATGGCCCAGGTGATCGGCACCGGGCAGATCCCCAGCCTGGCGGTGCAGACCGCCGTGATGGTGTTGGCCCTGCTGCCGGTCGCCGTGCTCTCCCCGTTCGTCCAACGCCACTTCAAGAAGGGCATGTTGATCGGCGCCGTCAAGGGCTGATGGCCCTGGTCAACCCGTACCGAGGAGAGCGAGTTCCCATGCCAGCGCTGCCCAGTGCCACCCGAGGCCGGCTGCTCTTCGGGGGCGACTACAACCCCGAGCAGTGGCCGGAGTCCGTGTGGCGCGAGGACATCCGGCTGATGCGCGAGGCCGGGGTCAACGTCGTCACCGTCGGCGTCTTCTCCTGGGCCACCCTCGAACCCCGGCCGGGCGCACGGGACTTCGGCTGGCTGGACCGGGTGCTCGACGGTCTGGGGGAGGCCGGCATCGGGGTCTGCCTGGCGACCCCGACCGCCTCCCCGCCGCCCTGGCTCGGCGCCCGCCACCCCGAGACCCTGCCGCGCGACGAGAACGGCACGGTCGTCTGGTACGGCTCGCGCAACCAGTTCTGCGCCTCCTCGCCGGTCTACCGGGCGCACGCCGCCCGGATCACCACCGATCTGGCCCGCCGCTACGGCGACCACGAGGCGCTGCGGCTGTGGCACATCAACAACGAGTACGGCACCGCCTGTTGGTGCGACGAGACCGCCGCCCACTTCCGCCGCTGGCTGCGCGCCCGCTACGGCGACCTCGACGCGCTCAACGCCGCCTGGGGCACCGCGTTCTGGAGCCAGCGCTACGACGCCTGGGACGAGATCATCCCGCCGCGCCGCGCCCAGTACCTGGTCAACCCCACCCAGGCGCTGGACTTCCGCCGCTTCACCAGCGACGCGCTGCTGGAGTGCTTCGTGGCCGAACGCGACATCGTCGCCGCGCACAGCCCCGAGGTCCCGGTGACCACCAACCAGATGCCGCTCTTCGCCGGCCTCGACGGCTGGCGCTGGGCCGCCGAGCAGGACGTGGTCTCCGTCGACTGCTACCCCGACCCGGCCGTCGACTGGCGCGACCCGGAGGGCCCGGCCCACGGCGCGCTGGTCGCCGACCTCACCCGCTCCCAGGCGCGCGGCCCCTGGCTGCTGATGGAACAGGCCGCCTCCGCCGTCAACTTCCGCGCCGTCAACGCGCCCAAGCCGCCCGGCGTGCTGCGCCAGTGGTCGCTCCAGGCCGTGGCCAGGGGCTCGGACGGGGTCTGCTTCTTCCAGTGGCGCGCCTCCCGCCAGGGCAGCGAGAAGTACCACTCGGCGATGCTCCCGCACGCCGGCCCCGCCTCCCGGGGCTTCGCCCGGGTGCGGGAGCTGGGCGCCGACCTGGAACGCCTCTCCGGCCTGGTCGGCGAGCCGGTGCGCGACGCGCGGATCGCCGTCCTCCACGACTGGTCGGCCTGGTGGGCCAGCCAACAGCCCGGCCGGCCCTCCGCGTTGGTGGACTACCGGCGGCTGCTCGCCGGCTGGCACCACGCGCTGTGGCGGCGCAACCTGACCTGCGACCTGGCCCACCCCGAGGCCGACCTCGGCGGCTACCGGATGGTCGTCGCGCCCCATCTGCCGCTGCTCGGCGACACCGCGCTGGCCCACCTGGTCGACTTCGTCCACGGCGGCGGCACCCTGGTCTGCGGCTTCTCCACCGGCGTCACCGACGCCGACGACCGGGTGCGCCCCGGCGGCCTCGCGCCCGAACTCCGCGCCCTGCTGGGCCTCTCGATCGTCCACGAGTGGTGGCCGCTGCCGGCCGGCGCCACCCTCGCCCTCGACGACGGCACCTCGGCCGAGCTGTGGAGCGAGGACATCGAGGTGGCCGACGCCGAGCCGCTGCTCCGCTACGCCGAGGGCGAGCTGGCCGGCCGCCCCGCCGTCACCCGCGCCCGCCGGGGCGCCGGCACCGCCTGGTACCTGTCGACGCTGCCCCAACCCGAGGCGCTGGCCGAGCTGTTGGCCCGCGCGGCCGAGGCCGCCGGCGTGGCGCCCGCCCTGCCGGGCCTGCCCGAGGGCGTCGAGGCCGTCCGCCGGGGCCCCGCGCTCTTCCTGCTCAACCACACCACCGAGCCGGTCACCGTTCCCCTCCCGTCCCCCCGCACCGACCTGCTCACCGGGCGGGCCCACCCGCGCGAGGTCACCCTCGCCGGGCGCGGCGCCGCCGTGCTCACCCCCACCGAATGAAGGAGCCGCACCCATGAAGCACCCGAAACTCCGCAACCACCGAGGCCGCAGCGTCCGCACCCTGCTGCTCGCCCCCGCCGTCGCGCTGACCTGCGTGGTCGGCCTGGGCGCCGGCACCGCCAACGCCGCCGTCTTCGAGTCCTGCGACCAGTGGGGCAACTGGACCGACCCGGACGGCTACATCGTCTACAACAACATCTGGGGCTCCGGCGCCGGCAGCCAGTGCGTCGAGGCCGACTCAGGCTCCCGCTGGAGCGTCACCGCCGACCACCCCAACACCGGCGGCATCAAGTCCTACCCCAACGCCAAGTGGATCGTCGGCGAGTCCATCGCCGACATCTCCACGCTGACCAGCACCTTCGACGTCTCCGTCCCCGACTCCGGCGCCTACAACACCGCCTACGACGTGTGGGACGAGAACTACGACCACGAGATCATGCTCTGGATGAACTGGACGGGCCCGGTCGGCCCGCTCGGCACCCCGGTCGGCGAGGCCACGGTCGGCGGCCACAGCTGGGACGTCTACCAGGGCAGCAACGGCAGCAACAACGTCTACTCGTTCCTGCGCCAGGGCGACACCACCTCGGGCCAGGTCGACATCCTGCCGATCCTGGACTGGATCACCGAGCGCGGCTGGATGAGCCAGGACGAGGTCATCGGCGACGTCCAGTTCGGCTACGAGATCACCTCGTCGGCCGGCGGACTCACCTTCGAGACCAACGAGTTCAGCGTCAACCACGGCTGAGGCACCGCCGTGGCACCGGGGGCCGGCCCGCGCCGCTCAGCGAGCGGCCGGCGCCGGCCCCGTGCTGGCGCGCACCGTCAGCGCCGGCGGCAGCAGCTCGATGCGCGGCGGCACCGACGAGGGGTCGCCGCCCTCGGCCGACGCCCTGGCCCTGGCCATCACCAGCTCGACGGCCAGCCGCCCCATCTCCTGCGCCGGTATCGCCACCGAGGTCAGCGCCACCGAGGTGCCGGCCGCCACCTGCTCGGGGCAGACCGCGACCACCGAGATGTCCTCGGGCACCGCCCGCCCCTGCTGCCGCAGCAGGCCCAACAGCGGCTCGATCGCCGCCTCGTTCTGCACCACGATCCCGGTGGTCTCGGGCCGCTCGTCGAAGATCCGCGCCAGGGTCCCGGCCACCGACTCGTAGGAGCCGTCGCAGGGCCGGTGCAGCATCCGCATCCCCAACTCGTCGGCGCGTTCCCGCACCCCGCGCACCGTCCGCTCGGCGAAGCCGGTGCGCCGCTCGTAGACGGCCGCCGCCTCGCCCACCACCGCGATGTCCCGGTGCCCCAGCTTCGCCAGGTGGTCAACGCACAGCCGCCCGGTGGCAGCGAAGTCCAGGTCCACGCAGGTCAGCCCCGTGGTGTCCGAGGGCAGCCCGATCAGCACGGCGGGCCGTGGCGTCACCCGCACCAACGGCAGCCGCTGGTCCTCCAGTTCCACGTCCATCAGGATCATCGCGTCGGCCAGCCCGCTGCCCACCACCCGCCGCGCCGCCTCCGGGCCCTCCTGCCCGGTCAGCAGCAGCACGTCGTGCGCGTGCTCCCTGGCCGTGGTCGCCACCGCGATGGCGATCTCCATCATCACCGGCAGATACATGTCGGTCCGCAGCGGCATCATCAGCGCGATGATGTTGGACCTGCTGCTGGCCAGCGCCCGCGCCCCCGCGTTGGGGTGGTAGCCCAGCTCCCTGATGCTGCGCTCCACCCGCTCCCTGGTCGGCGCCGAGATGGTCCGCTTGCCGCTGAGGACATAGCTCACGGTGCTGGCGGAGACGCCCGCGTGCCGGGCGACCTCGGCGAGGGTGACCATAGAAACTCTCCCGTTCTCTCCCGGTACACGGTAGGCGGCCCGCCGGCGGCCGCGCCGTTCCACGGCCGCCCACGTGAAGCGCTTCGACTGGTCGGCGGGAACACACCGCGCGCGATGCCCGTTGACCTTAGACCCACCCGGATGAGGGTGTCCAGACACCTCGTTGAAGCGCTTCAACTCCCGGGCCCGGCAGGCCGGTACGGGCGCCCGAAAAGGCCGGACAAGGGGGTGCGATCTCCCGCGCAACGGGTACATACGCACCAGTAGCCCGCGACCGCCGAAGGGCCCTGGCCGGTGTCCGGCCCGGCCCCGCGCGACGCCTACCGGGCGCGTTCCCTCTCTCGACGGTGAGGTGACCGAGTTGACCAGCGAAGAAGAGGCCCGCCGGGTCGCCGAGGCGGCCCGCGAGCGCGAGTGGGCCAGGCCCAGCTTCGCCAAGGAGCTGTTCCTCGGTCGGCTCCGCCTCGACCTGATCCACCCCAGGCCCGAGGCCGACGCCGGCGGCACGGCCGAGGAGGAACGCTTCCTCGCCCGGCTCGCCGCGTTCGCCGCCGAACGCATCGACCCCGCCGCCATCGAACGCGAGGCCCGCGTCCCCGACGAGGTGATCAACGGGCTGCGCGAGCTGGGCGCCTTCGGGATGCGCGTCGCCCCCGAGTACGGCGGCCTGGGCCTGTCCCACCTCGCCTACAGCCGCGCCCTCGCCCTGGTGGGCACGGCCAGCCCGGCCGTCGGCGCGCTGCTCTCCGCCCACCAGTCGATCGGCGTCCCCCAGCCGCTGACCCTCTTCGGCACCGAGGAGCAGCGCCGCGCCTACCTCCCGCGCTGCGCCGCCGGCGCCATATCCGCCTTCCTGCTCACCGAGCCCGACGTCGGCTCCGACCCCGCCCGGCTCGGCGCCACCGCGACCCCCGACGGCGACGACTACCTGCTGGACGGCGTCAAGCTGTGGACCACCAACGGCCCCATCGCCGAACTCCTGGTCGTGATGGCCCGCGTCCCCGAAGTCCCCGGCCACCCCGGCGGCATCTCCGCCTTCGTCGTCGAGGCCGACTCGCCCGGCATCACCGTCGAGGCCCGCAACGCCTTCATGGGCCTGCGCGGCATCGAGAACGGCGTCACCCGCCTCCACCGGGTGCGGGTGCCCGCAGCCCAGCGGATCGGCGAGGAGGGACAGGGCCTCAGGATCGCCCTGACCACGCTCAACACCGGCCGGCTCTCGCTGCCAGCGATGTGTGTGGGCGCCGGCAAGTGGAGCCTGGCCGTCGCCCGCGCCTGGTCCGCCGAACGCGTCCAGTGGGGCCGCCCCATCGCCCAGCACGAGGCGATCGGCGGCAAGCTCGCCTTCATCGCCGCCACCACCTTCGCGCTGGAGGCCATGGTGGAGCTGTCCAGCGAGCTGGCCGACGAGGAGCGCAACGACATCCGCATCGAGGCCGCCGTCGCCAAGCTCTACGGCAGCGAGATGGCCTGGCGGATCGCCGACGAGCTGGTCCAGATCCGGGGCGGCCGGGGCTTCGAGACCGCCGACTCGCTCGCCGCCAGGGGCGAGCGCGGCGTCCCCGCCGAGCAACTCCTGCGCGACCTGAGGATCAACCGGATCTTCGAGGGGTCGAGCGAGATCATGCGGCTGCTCATCGCCAGGGAGGCCGTGGACGCCCACCTGAAGGTCGCCGGCGACCTGGTCGCGCCCGACGCCAACCACACACGCAAGCGCAGGGCCGCCGTCGCCGCCGGCGGCTTCTACGCCCGCTGGCTGCCGAGCCTGGCCGCAGGGCGGGGCCAACTGCCCCTGGCCTACGGCGACTTCCGCGTCTCGGGGCTGCCCGACCTCTCGCACCACCTGCGCTACGCCGAGCGCACCGCGCGCCGGCTGGCCCGCTCCGTCTTCTACGGGATGAGCCGCTGGCAGGCCCGCCTGGAGCGCAAGCAGGGCTTCCTCGGCCGGGTGGTCGACATCGGCGCCGAGATCTTCGCCATCACCGCCGCCTGCGTCCACGCCGAACGGCTGCGCGCCCGGGGGGAGAGCGGCGCCGAGGCGTACGAGCTGGCCGACGCGTTCTGCCGCCAGGCCCACCTGCGGATCGAGGAGCTGTTCCCGCGCCTGTGGCACAACACGGACGGCGTGGACGGCCGGCTCGCCGCCGCCGTCGCCGAGGGCCGGCACCGCTGGCTGGAGGCCGGCATCCCGGACGTCTCGACCCCCGGGCCGTGGATCGCCGAGGACACGCCTGGCCCCGCCACCCGCCCCAACCTCCACCGCCCCGTCCCCCGCGACCCGGGCGGCCGGTGAACCGGCCGCCCCGCTGAGCCACCCCCACCGGCCGCCGGCATCGGCCGGTGGCGGCGCTCACCGCGCCGCGCCCGTCACATGGGCCCGGACCCGGGCGGGTGGCTGGCCGCCGTCCCGGGGGCGTGGCCCCGGCCCATGTCCCCGCGCCTGAGGAGGCGGCCAACGCGCCGGCGCCAGGCGCCCGTTCCGGCCCCGGCCCACTTCGCCGACCCGGCAGCGGGCGGCGGGTCGGTGTGGGGACAATGGGCAGATGACCGAGAGCCCCGTTTGTCTCGCCGACCCGCACCTGAGGTACCCGGCCCAGCCGCCTCCCGAGGGGCCACGCGAGGTGGTGATCCTCGGCTCCACCGGTTCCGTCGGCACCCAGGCCATCGACGTGGTGCTGCGCAACCCGGGCCTCTTCCGCGTCACCGGGCTCTCCGCCGGCGGGGACCGCCTCGAACTCCTCGCCGGCCAGGCCCACCGGCTGCGGGTCGCCGCCGTCGCCGTCGCCAGGCCCGAGGCCGCCGACCCGCTCCGCCAGGCGCTCCGCGCCCAGTACGGCGTCGGGGCCGCGCTGCCCGAGGTGCTCGCCGGCCCGGACGCCGCCGCCGAGTTGGCCTCCCGGCCCTGCCACACCGTGCTCAACGGCATCACCGGCTCCATCGGCCTGGCCCCCACGCTGGCCGCGCTGTCCGCCGGCCGCGTGCTGGCCCTGGCCAACAAGGAGTCGCTGATCGTCGGCGGCCCGCTGGTGACCGCGCTGGCCAAGCCCGGGCAGATCATCCCCGTCGACTCCGAGCACTCCGCGCTCTTCCAGGCGCTGCTCGGCGGCTCACGCGCCGAGGTGAACCGCCTGGTCGTCACCGCGAGCGGCGGCCCGTTCCGGGGCCGGACCCGCGCCCAGCTGGCCGAGGTCACCCCCGAGGACGCGCTGGCCCACCCCACCTGGCAGATGGGCCCGGTGATCACCGTCAACTCGGCGACCCTCGTCAACAAGGGCCTGGAGGTGATCGAGGCCCACCTCCTCTACGGCGTCCCGTTCGACCGGATCGAGGTCGTCGTCCACCCCCAGTCCTACGTTCACTCGATGGTGGAGTTCGTGGACGGCTCCACGCTCGTCCAGGCCAGCCCCCCGGACATGCGGCTGCCGATCGCGCTGGCGCTCGGCTGGCCGGAGCGGGTCCGGGGCGCCGCCGCGAACTGCGACTGGACCACCGCCCACACCTGGGAGTTCCTGCCCCTGGACACCGATGCCTTCCCCTCGGTGCCGCTCGCGTGCCGGGTCGGTAGCCTCGGCGGTACCGCTCCCGCGGTGTTCAACGCGGCCAACGAGGAGTGCGTGGACGCCTTCCTCGCCGGCCGGCTGCCGTTCCTCGGCATCGTGGACACCGTGGCGCGGGTGGTGGACGAGCTGGGCCACGGCGGTGCGGGAACCTCCCTGACCCTCTCGGACGTCCTCGAAGCGGAACGCGAGGCGCGGCGGCGCGCCCGCGAGCTGGTCGGGAGCCACCCGGGCGGCTCCACGACCCAGGAGATGACGTCATGACCGCCCTGATGTTCGTCCTCGGCATACTCGTGTTCGTCTTCGGGCTGCTGTTCTCCATCGCCTGGCACGAGTTCGGCCACTTCTCGACCGCCCGGATGTTCGGCGTCCGGGTGCCGCAGTTCATGGTCGGCTTCGGGCCGACGATCTTCTCCCGGCAGCGCGGCGAGACCGAGTACGGCGTGAAGGCGGTGCCGCTGGGCGGCTACATCCGCATGATCGGCATGTTCCCGCCCGGCGAGGACGGCGCCATCCGCAAGCGCTCCACCTCCCCGTTCCGGGGCATGATCGAGGACGCCAGGGCCGCCGCCTTCGAGGAGCTGCGGCCGGGCGACGAGAAGCGGCTCTTCTACACGCGCAAGCCGTGGAAGCGCGTGATCGTCATGTTCGCCGGCCCCGCGATGAACCTGATCCTCGCCGTGGTGATCTTCCTCGGCGTGCTGATGGGCTTCGGCATCAACACCCAGACCACCACCGTCGCCACCGTCTCCGAGTGCGTGATCGCCCAGAGCGAGGAGCCCCGCGACTGCCGCGCCGGCGACACCCCGGCGCCCGCCGCCGAGGCCGGGCTGCGCGCCGGCGACGAGATCGTCGCGTTCAACGGCGAGCCCGTCGACGAGTGGGGCCCGCTCCAGCAGCGCATCCGCGACACCGTCGGCCCGGCCACCATCACCGTGCTGCGCGACGGCGAGCGGATGGACCTGGAGGCCAACCTCATCGAGAACCAGGTCGGCAGGACCGACGGCAACGGCGGCCTCGTCGAGGGCGAGTTCATCACCGCCGGCTTCCTCGGCTTCTCGCCGGCCAGCGGCATCGTCCGGCAGGACTTCCCGCAGGCCGTGGACCGGATGGGCGAGATCATGAGCACCGGCGTCGACGCCATGCTCAACCTGCCGTCCAAGATCCCCAACCTGTGGCACTCCATCACCGGCGAGGAGGAGCGCGACCAGGACGGCCCGATGGGCGTCGTGGGCGCGGCACGGGTCGGCGGCGAGATCTTCACCCTGGACATTCCGGCCAGCCAGCAGCTGGCCACCGCCCTCTTCCTGGTGGCCGGGTTCAACCTCTCGCTCTTCCTGTTCAACATGCTGCCGCTGCTCCCGCTCGACGGCGGCCACATCGCCGGCGCCCTGTGGGAGTCGCTCCGCAGGAACACCGCCAGACTCACCCGCAGGCCCGACCCCGGGCCCTTCGACGTGGCCCGGCTGATGCCGCTGGCCTACGTGGTGGCGGGCGTGTTCATCTGCTTCACCCTGCTGGTGCTGGCGGCGGATATCGTCAGCCCCGTACGGCTCGCCGGGTGAGGTGTCGTAGGCTCTTCGGGCCGGGATGTCGCCCGAGTCCGGGCCCTTAGACCACCGTGGGGACGCAGGAATCCATGACAGCCATCTCGCTGGGAATGCCCTCCGTACCGACCAGGCTCGCCGAGCGCCGGGTCAGCCGGCAGATCAACGTCGGCTCCGTGCCGGTCGGCGGTGAAGCCCCGGTCTCGGTGCAGTCGATGACCACCACCCGCACCTCGGACATCGGCGCCACCCTTCAGCAGATCGCCGAACTGACCGCATCCGGCTGCCAGATCGTCCGGGTCGCCGTGCCGACCCAGGACGACGCCGAGGCGCTGCCGGTGATCGCCAGGAAGTCGCAGATCCCGGTGATCGCCGACATCCACTTCCAGCCAAAGTATGTCTTCGCCGCGATCGACGCCGGCTGCGCGGCCGTCCGCGTCAACCCGGGCAACATCAAGCAGTTCGACGACAAGGTCAAGGAGATCGCCAAGGCCGCGAGCGAGACCGGCACCCCGATCCGCATCGGGGTCAACGCCGGCTCCCTCGACAAGCGGCTGCTCGCCAAGTACGGCAAGGCGACGCCCGAGGCGCTGGTGGAGTCCGCCCTCTGGGAGTGCTCGCTCTTCGAGGAGCACGGCTTCCGCGACATCAAGATCTCGGTCAAGCACAACGACCCGGTCGTGATGGTCAACGCCTACCGCCAGCTCGCCGCCCAGTGCGACTACCCGCTGCACCTGGGCGTCACCGAGGCCGGGCCCGCGTTCCAGGGCACCATCAAGTCGGCCGTCGCCTTCGGGGCGCTGCTCAGCGAGGGCATCGGCGACACCATCCGCGTCTCGCTCTCCGCGCCGCCGGTCGAGGAGGTCAAGGTCGGCATCCAGATCCTGGAGTCACTCAACCTCCGCCAGCGCGGCCTGGAGATCGTCTCCTGCCCGTCCTGCGGCCGGGCCCAGGTGGACGTGTACACCCTGGCCGAGGAGGTCACCGCCGGGCTGACCGGCATGGACGTCCCGCTGCGGGTCGCCGTGATGGGCTGCGTCGTCAACGGCCCGGGCGAGGCGCGCGAGGCCGACCTCGGGGTCGCCTCCGGCAACGGCAAGGGCCAGATCTTCGTCAAGGGCGAGGTCATCAAGACCGTGCCCGAGTCCAAGATCGTGGAGACCCTCATCGAGGAGGCGATGAAGATCGCCGAACGGATGGAGCAGGACGGCGAGCCCTCGGGCGAGCCCCAGGTCACCGTCGGCTGAGGCGGCGTTCCCACCCCGGCGCCCCGGGCGCCGGGGTACAGTGCGGGCACCCAACGTCCACCCCGCCGTTCACCACCGCTCCGACCAGGTCCACCCACGTCCGCCGCGACCGCGAGGCCGTCCCCGTGCTTGCCACCCCATCCGTCCGGGTCCTCGGACCCGAGGAGCTAGGCGCCGTGCTCGCCGTGCTCAACGAGGACCCGGTGGCCAACGCCTTCGTCACCGCCCGGGTCCTCGACTCCCGCCTCGAACCGCCGTACCTGGGCGGCGAGATGTGGGGCCACTTCCGAGGCGGCGCGCTCACCGCCCTCTGCTACGCGGGCGCCAACCTGGTGCCGATCCGGACCAGGGCCAGCGACGACGCCGAGGCCGTGGCCGCCTTCGCCGCCCGCGCCCGCGACCAGGGCCGCCGCTGCTCCTCCATCGTCGGCCCGGCCGAGCCCACCGCCCGGCTGTGGAGCCTGCTGGAGCCGCACTGGGGCCCGGCGCGGGAGATCCGCCGCCGCCAGCCGCTGCTGGTGACCCGCTCCGTCCCGGCCGGGGTCACCCCCGACCCGTGCGTGCGCAGGATGCGCAGGGACGAGATGCCGCTGGTGCTCCCGGCGGCCGTGGACATGTTCACCGAGGAGGTCGGCGTCTCCCCGCTGGAGGCCGACGACGGCGGCCTGACCTACCAGGCCAGGGTCGCCGAGATCGTGGGCGCCGGCCGCTGCTTCGCCCGGGTGGAGGACGGCCGGGTGGTCTTCAAGGCCGAGATCGGCGCGGTCACCCCGCAGGCCTGCCAGCTCCAGGGCGTGTGGACCGCGCCCGACCGCAGGGGCGAGGGCCTGGCGACCCGGGGCCTGGCCACGGTGCTGCGCCACGCGCTGGCCGAGAGCGCCCCGCTGGTCAGCCTCTACGCCAACGACTTCAACGCCCCCGCGCTCGCCGTCTACCGCCGCCTCGGCTTCACCGAGACCGGCGCCCTGATGAGCGTCCTGTTCTGACACCCGCGCCCGGAGAGCCGCCCCGCCGCCCCACCGTTCCCCCGGGCGCGACGCGGCCCGCCCGGCGCGTTAGCCTCCCGGCATGACACCTTCCCCGGGTTCCCCCGCTTCCCCCGGTTCCCTCGGCGGTGCGGCCCACGACGTGGTCATCGGCCCGCTCGACCTCGCGGCCCGGGTGGACGAGGCGCTGGCCATCCAGGCCGAGGCGTTCGGACTCAGCCAGGACGAGATGAACGTCCGCCACCACATCGTGCTGCGCCACCTCGCCACCCCGGGGGCGAGCGCGATGGGCGCGACGGTGCGCTCCACCGGGCGGCTGGTCGGCTTCGTCTACGGGATGCCCAACGACCGCACCCAGTGGTGGTCATCCGTGGTCGAGCCCTATCTGCGGGCCACCGGCAACGAGGACTGGCTGGACGACTCCTTCACGATCACCGAGCTGCACGTGCTGCCCGAGTGCCAACAGCGCGGCATAGGAAGGCGGTTGATCACCGGCCTCACCGACCAGGCCGGCGAGGCCCGTTCCATCCTCTCCGCCATCGACACCGAGTCGCCGGCCCGCGCCCTCTACCGCAGGCTCGGCTACCGGGACCTGGCCCGCCGCGTCGTCTTCCCCGCCGCGCCCCGCCCCTACGCCGTGATGGGCGCTCCGCTGCCGCTGCCGCGCCCCTGAACCGGCGCGGGCCCGCTCACCGCGCCGCCCGTTCACCGTCCCGCGCCGGCCCGTTCACCGTTCACAGCCAGCTGGCGAACTCCAGCAGCGCCTCGCCGTCCGCCCTGCGCCCCGCCGCCAGCTGCCGCACCCCGGAGGCCACGCCCCGGTAGAGCGCCCAGCCCCGCACCCGGTCCGGATCGGCCTCCACCGTGCCGGACAGCCGGGAGACCCGCCGCCTGGCGATGGCCGGCGCGCCCGGCGAGGCCATCAGGTCGTGCAGCCGGTCCCGCACCAGCCGCGCCAGGTCGAACGCCCGCTCGCCCACGGCCGGTTCGGGGCCGACGGCCAGCCACGGCGCCCGCTGACCGTCCGAGGCCAACACCGCGCCCTGCCGGAAGTCGCCGTGCAGCAGCACCTCCTCGGGCGGCCCGGCCAGCAGCTCGTCCCGCAGCTCCAGGGCCCGCTCCACCAGCGGCCCCGCCTCACCATCGGCCGCGGCCCGCAGCGCGCCCAGCGCGTACCCGGTCCGCTCGGCCACCGAGGGGAACGGATGCCCCTCGCCCGGCGCCACCCACAGCCGGCGCAGCGTGGACAGCGCCTCCAGCGTCGCCTTGGCGTCCGGCAGCGAGCGCAGCGAGGTCTCCCCGTGCAGCCGCTCCAACAGCAGCGCCCCGTCCCTGGGCGCCGCGTCCAGCACCCGCACCGCGCCCAGGCCGTCCCAGCGGCGCAGCGCCGCCAACTCCAGCTCGGCCGGCGCCGGTTCGCCCGGCGCCCCGGGCGCCACCAGCTTCAGCGTCGCCCGCGTGCCGTCCGCGCGCCGCACCAGCAGCGCCACGCTGGACCGCCCGCCGGGCTCCACCAGCCGCTCCACCGACAGCCCGAAACGTTCCGCCACCCGCTCGGCCAGCTCCGGCAGCCCGGCCAGCCAGCCCGCCCCCGACGCCGGCAGCGCCGCCGCCAGCCGTCGAGGCGGCGTCAGATCCCGCAGCGACTCCATGCCCTCAGCCTCCCCCCTGGGTTTCCCCCTCGGTCTCCTCGCCGTACTCCGCCAGCCCCGGGAACGCCGTCACCCGCCCCCGCCACCGCGCGGCCCGCACCGCCGCGTCCCGCAGCGCCCGCGCCGCGTCGGCCCGCGCCTCGCCCTCGGCCGCCAGCACCAGGTCGGCGTAGGCGCCGGCCAGCCGGCTCTCCAACTCGCCCGCCAGCCGCGCCGCCCCGGCCTCGTCCGCCACCCGGAACGGCAGCTCGTACCCGGCCGCCGAGGCCACCGGGCTCGCGCCCAACTCCCGCACCGTCACCTGGAGCGCGTCCCGCCGCGCGCGGTGCGCGTCATACGCCTCCCGCGCCCAGGCGCCGCGGTCCTCGCGGTCCAGCCGCGCGCCGACCACACCGTAGCCGTAGACCGCCGCGTGCTCGGCGGCCAACGCCGCCTGCGTCGCCTCAAGCGCCGGCGCCTCAGCCTCCTCGCGCCTCATGCGCGCACCTCCTCGAGCAGCTGCGCCTGCGCCGCCCCCGCCGCCGCCAACGAGGCCAGCAGCCGGGCCAGTTCGGGCGGCGCGTCGGCCAGGCCCGCCAGCCGCCCCTCGGAGGTGCGCCGCTCCGCCTCGATCAGCGCGCCCACCGCCTCGGCCGGCTCGCCCGGCACCTCCACGTCCCGCCGCGCCGGCGCGCTCGCGCCGCCGTCGCTGAGCGCCCGCAGATGCGCGAGCGCCACCTCGCGGAACGGCGCCAGCGGCTCCGCCAGCTCCGGATGCGCCCGCTCGGTCGCCTCGTACCTGGCCACCAGCGCCGCGCTGTCCCGGGCGGTCCTGCGCCGCAGCCCCTGCACGCTCACCGCCGACGGCCCGTCGGGCCTGACGCTCGCGTCGGCCGTGCAGCCGACCAGCGGGGCGGCGAGACCGGTGACGACAACGCCGGAGAGAACACCGGAGAGACCACCGGACAAAAAGGTACGTCTGGGCAGGCCGATCGGCATGGTTTCCCCGCAGTTTCCGTCTCGGAGCACGTCGTTGGGGCGGGCCGGCGCTTCCCGGTCGGCCGGGAAGATCACCGCCCCGTGAGGGTACCCGTGCGGCCACGCCAACCCGGTGCCACCCCGCCCCCCGGCGTGCCAGTGCCCAGGCCACGACGGTCGGCGAACCACTCGGCAGACGATAGGCTGCCTGCACGAGACAGCAACCAAGCGCCGTCCCACAACAGCAGACGCGGCCGAGGAGTCACCCGGATGAGCACCCAGATCGACAGGCTGCGGGAGTTGGTCCAGCCGCTGGCCGCCGAGCACGCGATGGACCTTGAGGAAGTGAAGATCACCACCGCTGGACGGCGCCGGGTCCTCCAGGTCGTGGTGGACACGGACGACGGCGTGGGTCTCGACGCCTGCGCGGAGCTGAGCCGCCAGGTCTCCGAGGCGCTGGACGCGCGCGACGTCATGGGCGGCGCCCCCTACGTTCTTGAGGTCACCTCGCCGGGCGCCGAGCGCCCCCTCACCGAGCACCGGCACTACCGCCGCTCCGTGGGCCGGCTGCTGTGGCTGCGCCCGCACCAGGGCGCGGACGTCGTCGCCCGGCTCGTCGGGGTCGACGAGGAGGGCATCGACGTCGAGGTGCCGGGGGAGAAGGGCCGCAAGCCCACGCCCCGCCGGTTCGCCTTCGCCGAGATCGCCAGGGCGCGGGTGGAGCTGGAGTTCAACCGTGGGGCCGGCCGTGCCGCCGCCCCGTCCGGCGACGAGAGCCTGAAGGAGGCGTAGGCCGTGGACATCGACATGAGTGCCCTGAGAGGGCTGGTCCGGGAGAAGGAGATCTCCTTCGACCTGCTGGTCGAGGCGATCGAGTCGGCGCTGCTGATCGCCTACCACCGCACCGAGGGCAGCAGCCGCTCGGCCCGGGTGGTGCTGGACCGGAAGACCGGCCATGTGACGGTCTGGGCCAGGGAGGACCCCGAGGACCTCGACGAGGCGGACCCGGACGCCGAGCCCAAGGAGTTCGACGACACCCCGCAGGGCTTCGGCCGGATCGCCGCGACCACCGCCAAGCAGGTCATCCTGCAACGGCTGCGGGACGCCGAGGAGGACGTCACCTTCGGCGAGTACGCGGGCCGCGAGGGCGACGTCGTCGCCGGCGTGGTCCAGCAGGGCCGGGACCCCAAGAGCGTGCTGGTCGACATCGGCAGGCTGGAGGCGATCCTGCCGCCCCAGGAGCAGGTGCCGGGCGAGGACTACAGCCACGGCGCGCGGCTGCGCTGCTATGTGGTGCGGGTCGTCAAGGGCGCCCGTGGCCCCTCGGTCACGCTCTCCCGCACCCACCCGAACCTGGTGCGCAAGCTCTTCGAGCTGGAGGTCCCCGAGATCGCGGACGGCTCCGTCGAGATCGCGGCCATCGCCAGGGAGGCCGGCCACCGCACCAAGATCGCGGTCCGTTCGCTGCGCTCGGGGCTCAACGCCAAGGGCGCCTGCATCGGCCCGATGGGCGGCCGGGTGCGCGCCGTGATGGCCGAGCTGCACGGCGAGAAGATCGACATCGTGGACTGGTCGGACGACCCGGCCCAGCTGGTCGCCAACGCGCTCTCCCCGGCCCGGGTCAACCGGGTCGACGTGGTGGACGAGGCGGCCAGGTCGGCCCGGGTCACCGTGCCGGACTACCAACTCTCCCTGGCCATCGGCAAGGAGGGGCAGAACGCCCGGCTCGCCGCGCGGCTGACCGGCTGGCGGATCGACATCCGCCCGGACACCGAGCCGGGCGAGGGCGCCGGCTGACCGGCCGACCGGGGGAGCGGCGAACGTGTTCCGCCGACCGGTCCGGGAAGACCGGGCCGGCCGGCGGTGTTGAGGGATCGTGGGGCCCGGCCCGTTCGTGGGGCCGGAGCAAGGGGAGGTAGAATCAACGTGTCTGGCCGGAGCCATGCACCAGCCTGCCCTGAGCGCACCTGTGTCGGGTGCCGGCAGCGTCTCTCCCGGGACGGGCTGCTGCGTGTGGTGGTGATCGAGGGTGGTTGTGTCCCCGATCTTCGCGGTACGCTGCCCGGTCGGGGTGCGTATCTGCATCCCACGCCGGCCTGTCTTGAGCAGGCGGTTCGCCGCCGGGCGTTCCCCCGGGCCTTCCGGGTCCAGGGACCGCTCGATGTCGGACGGCTGCGTGCGGCTGTCGGCCAGGCGGCACCGTAAGAACGTCGTGCGGAAAAGGTCCGCACGGTAGGTACCTCGCGAGTTGGAAGTAGGTCGAGATTGCGATGAGCACTCGATGAGTACGCGATGAGTACGCCCGTGAAGTAGCGAAGGTCCGGCGGACGACCGACCCCCGGACCGTATAAGGAGCGAAGTGGCTAAGGTCCGGGTATACGAGCTCGCCAAGGAGCTTGGAGTTGAGAGCAAGGTCGTCATGGCCAAACTCCAGGAGCTGGGTGAGTTCGTCCGTTCGGCGTCCTCGACGATCGAGGCGCCGGTTGTACGCAAACTGACTGACGCACTGAGTGCGGGCAACGGCGCAGGCCGCAAGTCCGCCAAGCCGGGTGCGCCGGCCGCCAGGCCGGGTGCCCCCAAGCCGGGCGCCCCGAAGCCGGGCGCCACGGCCCCCAGGCCCAGCACCCCCAAGCCGGCGGGTGCCACCCCCAGGCCGGGTGGTCCCCGTCCCGGCCCCAAGCCGGGCCCGGCCGCGCCGAGCCCGCAGCCGGAGGCGCCGAGCGCCCCGGCCACCCCCGAG
>NZ_RFFJ01000088.1 GCF_003696235.1 Streptomyces triticirhizae | reverse complement strand
CCTTCGGGAGTCGACGGCGCGCGGACTACCAAGACGGCAGGCGTTGTTCGCGCGGCAGCGTGGTCGTTGATCGAACCCCCCACCCACCGAGCCACCCAACAGCGGACCGTCACCGGCCCCGTCAGTCGTCCGACGATCGGTCACGTCCGAGACGGGCGACATGCCGGGGCAGGCCGGCGAAGCCGGTGCGCGCTACGCACGCCCCCACCGGCCGGCCGTCCCCCGAACTCGGCGCGGGGACCGCGCCCGTGCGGCACGCACCGCCATCACCCACCCACCCTGGCGGCAACGAACTCCACCTCCCGGAAGCCGCGCCCCCCCTTCCCAGCCAGCCTCCTGCCAGCATTCGTTACGCCCGCACCCGGCTGGTCGTGCGCCATGTAAGCCGCGCGTCGTAGCCCGCGCCACAACCCCAACCCTCGTGGCGCGTCTCGTCGACCAACAAACGACCAGTCGGGCTGACCCGCACCGGCCACCGACCCGCGGACAAACCCCGCACCCACCCCGATATCGTGGCTAGCGGCAGGCAGTTGGGCCCACCGGGAAGGGTTTTTGTCCATGATGCCGGTTTCCGTGAAAGTAAGTAGAAACCGCCCATCCCGCCGATAAAAACCCAGGTCAGCTCCTCTACTCCCCGCGCGTGCGGGGAGGAGCAGAGCAGCCTGCCGGGCCTCCGAAAACCACGGGGAACATCCCCGCGCGTGCGGGGAGGAGAGTTCGTGACCTGCGGGTTTATCGGCGGTGGAGGCGGATTTTACTTACTTTACCTTTGAGGGTCATCGCAGCCCGTGTGGTCGCTGCTCCGCAACAACGCATCGACGTGCCTCCCCTCTCCCGAAGCAAAGCCTAGCGGGGCAGGCGGCGCCCGGCGGCGCTCCGCGCCCCCCGCCCCGACCAGCCGCGCGGCCCCCGGCCGCGCGGCTGCCCGCTCAGCGGTAGCAGTAGGAGTCCGAGGACGCGTCGCCGCCCGCGAGGTGGGTCTGGTGGACGCGCAGGCCGGAGAACGCCTCGTCGCGGGGGAAGAACCGCACGTCGGGGGTGAGGCCGCCGCGTTCGGGGTCCGCGTCCAGCTTGGCCAGCCAGGAGCCGACGCCGTCGGGGTAGAACTGGTCGTCCCAGGAGCCGTAGAGCGAGTTGGTCAGATAGACCCGCCGCCCGTCGCGGCTGACCTCCACCATCTGCGGCCCGCCGCTCAGCGGCACGTCCGGCGCCGCCGGGTGCGCGGCCCGCGCCGTGATCCCGCCCAGCCGCACGGTCGCGGTGTGCCGGGGCTGGAACGGGTCGGACACGTCGTACTGGCGCAGCTCGCCGGTGCCCCAGGCCGAGACGTAGAGCCACCGGTCGTCCACGCTCAGGTTGAGGTCGGTGACCAGCGGCGGAACGGCGCCGAACGGGCGGAGGGCGGGCGGGAGTTGGTCGACCTCGGCCGGCTGGGCCGGCAGGGTGATCACCTTCCGCACGGCGAACTCCTCGCCGTCCCGGTACCAGATCCACACCGAGGCGGAGAGGTCCTCCACGTTGACCACCACGCCCACGAAGCCCCAGGTCGCCTCCGGGTCGTGCGCCGGGCGCAGCTCCAGTGCCATCTGGTGCTGGTCGCCGAGGTCGATCCGCTGTCGGTGGCGGCCGGTGGCCAGGTCCCAGAAGTGCAGCGCGTGGCCATAGGAACGGCCCAGCAGCAGCTCGGGGTTGATGCCGTTCTCCACCATGCCGGGGGTGCCCCACTCGCTGGTGACCGCGATGCCACTGTTGAGGTGCCACCACACGTCGTAGGCGAGGTACTGCGGGCCGCGTTCGGTCTCCCAGGCGCGCAGCACCTCGAAGCTCTCGTGGTCCAACAGCGCGACGCCGCCCGGGCCTTCGTCGCCGTTGGCGCCGCCCAGGCAGGAGAGGAAGACACCGTCGGGGCCGCAGTGCAGGGTGTGGGGGCGGGAGTAGCCGGCGCGCTCGGCGAGTTCGGCCGGCTCGACGACCTTCACCAACCGGGGCTTCACCGGGTCGGGTTGGGTGTCGTAGACGTGCAGCCGGGAGGAACGCAGGCCCGGCAGCAGCAGATAGCGGCGCTCGGGGCTGTGGTGGCCGGCGTGGGCCAGGGCGCTGGAGCAGGCGTTCCAGCCGAAGTGGTGCAACTCGTCGCCCAGCGTGCTCAGTCGGGTCTCCCCCACCACCTGCCCGTAGGTCTCGGATGCGGGGTCGGTGTCCACGGTGAAGAGGGCGTCGGGCGTCTCCCCGGAACGGTCGAAGCCCACGACATAGGCCAACGGCTCGGGCGGCGCGGCGACGGCCTCGGCCGGGGAGCGGTAGAGGGTGGGGTCGGCGTGCCCGTGGTGCGCGTCGTGGGCGCCGTGCCCGTCGTGGTGGTCGTGCGCGTCATGGCCGTGGTGGCCGTCGTCCTGGTGGTCGTGCTCGGGGGCGTGCGGTTCCGTGCTCATCGGTGACTTCCTCCACTGCCGGCGGGGCGGCGAACGAACGGTCGGGGAACGGGAGTTGGTTCACCGGCCGGGACAGAGGGCACCGCAGACGCGCAGCAGGTCGACGTGCAGGCGTCGGTAGAGGCCGAGCCACGGGAGGGCCGTCACGCCAAGGAGGGTGACACAGCCGGCCGCCGCTGCCAAGAGCACGGCGGCGGGCGGGGACGAACGGGCCCGGCCGGGACGAATCCCGCGCCCGAACGACGCCGATCGCGGCGTGAGCTGGGCAGAATGGACGCGCTCCGCACGCGAAGCCACCGACACGAAACCGACACGAGAGAGGAGCAGGCGTGACGGCCTCCTCCCGACGACCGAAGCGCGCGGCCTGGACGGCGGGCGCCGCCTCGGCCGCGCTCTGCCTGGGCGCCCTGACCGTTCCCGCCATCGCCCAGGCCGAACCGGCCCCCGCCTCACCGGCGTTGGACGGCGCGCTGGCGGCGATACCCGCCGCCGGGGCGCCGGGCGCCTATGGCGCCGCACTGGACGACTCCGGCCAGTGGACCGGCGCCGCCGGCGTCGCCGACCTGACTGACGAGGCCCCGGCCGAGGCCGACTCCTACCACCGCATCGCCAGCGTCACCAAGACCTTCGTCTCGGTCGCCGTGCTCCAGCAGGTGGCCGAGGGCACCGTGGAGTTGGACGCCCCGGCGGCCGACCACCTGCCTGCCGGCACCCTGCCGGAGGCGCTGGCCGACACCGTCACGGTACGGATGCTGCTCAACCACACCAGCGGCATCGGGGACTACGTCTCCGTCGCCTTCCCCTCCCTGCGCCAGCTGTCGCCGGAGAGCCTGGAGGAGCACCGTTACCGGGAGCTGGCCCCGGAGGAGCTGGTGGAGATGGGGCTGTCGGCGCCGGCCACCGGCACGCCGGGCCAGCGTTACTCCTACTCCAACACCAACTATGTTCTCGCCGGGCTGCTGTTGCGCGAGGTGACCGGGGTGTCGGCGGAGGAGTACATCACGGAGCACGTGATCGAGGCGGCCGGGCTGACCGACACCTTCTTCCCTGACTCCCCCGAGCTGCCCACCCCGCACGCCCGGCTCTACGACCCGCTGCACGGCACCCAGGACCCGCCCGGTGACTACACCGAGTACGACATGTCCTGGGCCTCCACCGCAGGGGCCCTGGTCTCCACCATGACCGACCTCAACCTCTTCCAACAGGCGCTCTTCGGCGGGGATTTGCTTGCCGAGGAGCAGCTGGCTGAGATGTTCGAGACGGTTCCCATGGGCCATGACGCCAACGGCCAGCCGTATGGCGCCTACGGCCTGGGGCTGTACCCGATCACCCTCTCCTGCGACACCTTCTGGGGGCATGACGGGGTCGCCTGGGGGGCCAGCACGCTGGCGTTCTCCAGCGAGGACGGCAGTCAACAGGCCGCCGTGGGCTACAACCTGACGCACTACCAGACGATAGCGTCCGACGGATCGCTCAACCCGCACCCGGCCGACGCGGCCGTCGTCCGCTACCTGGACGCCGCGCTCTGCGGCCCGGACGGGCCGGCGCTCAGCCGGGAGATGCTGCGTGAGGCCCAACAGACCTTGGAGAACGCGCGGTTGAACCGGTCGCTGGGCTGACGCTCGGTCAACACCACAGAGACAGCGCGCCCTTGAGGGGCGGCGCCACCCAGGTTCAGGCCCGGGCGGCGCCGCCCCTCGGGCGTGTGCGGGCCGGCCGAAGGTCACCGTGAGTCATGAACAATCACGGGAAATCACCAGAAGTCATCTGATGCACCACTCTTGACACCCGCCCTTCGACGGCACCAAGCTGCTCGACGTGTGTTAACGATAACACTCTTGTTGCCGGGAGCCGCCATGCCAGGAAGCCGCCATCCCTCCCTCTCTCCCCCGCCCATGGCCCGACGTTCTCTGTTGATCGCCGCGACGGCCGGCGTGCTGGCCACCGCCTGTGGCTCGGCGATGAGCCAGCCGGCCGGAAAGGTCGCCCTGCACGGCGACAACGCCGACTGGCGCGAGCCGCTCGCCGAGGCCGGGCGCGCGATGCGCTCGGCCGCCGGGATCGAGCTGGTGCCGGAGGTGATCCCCTCGCTGGAGTCCTTCGAGCAGGTGGTGAAGTCCTCGCTGCGCACCCGGAAGACGCCCGACATGCTCAAGTACTGGTCCGGCTACCGCCTCCAGGACCTCGCGCGCACCGGGGGCATCGAGGAGCTGACCGACGCCTGGGAGGAGGCCGAGTCCGCCGGCTGGGTCGACCCCTCGCTGCGGACGGCGTTCACCTACCGGGACCGGGTCTACGGGCTGCCGATGAACCTGACCTACTGGGTCTTCTTCTACAACACCGAGGTCTTCGCCGAGCTGGGGCTCACGCCGCCCACCACCTGGGACGAGTTCCTGAACGCCTGCGCCACGTTCAAGGCCGCCGGAATCACCCCGCTGCACGCCACCACGGACGGCCGCTGGCCGGCGTTCATCTGGTTCATGGAGGTACTCAGCCGACAGGACCCGGACTTCTATCTGGGCCTGATGAACGGGCGCGAGGACTATACCGACCCGCGCGCCGAGCGGGCGTTGACCACCATCGCCGAGTTCGCCGAGAACGACTGGTTCACCGAGTTGGACACCAACCACACGGACGCCGCCGCCTCCGTGGTGCACGGCACCCTGGGCATGATGCCCGGCGGCACCTTCATGACCGCGAACCTCATGACCGCAGGCGGCGAACCGGGCGGCAACATCGACGCGTTCGTTCTGCCGATGGCCAACCCCGACGCGGCCCCCTGCATGATCTTCGAGTCCAGCGCGCTGGTCTGCACCGTCAAGGGCCCCGACCGCGCCGAGGCGTTGGAGGCGGCGGCGGCCTGGCTGCGCCCCGAGGTGGCGGGCGCCTTCAGTTCCACGCTCCAGGACGGCTCGCCCAACCCCCGGGTGGCGGCGGCCAATCCGATGGTGGAGGGCATCGTCCGCACCGCCAGGGAACGGGAGTTGACGATGCTCAACCGCTTCTGGGAGCTGGGGCCACCGGAGTTGGTCGAGGCCACCGTGGACGATCTGGCCGGCTTCCTGCTCAACCCCTCCTCGGCCCGCTCCACGCTCGCCACCATGCAGGAGCGCGCCGAGGACGCCTGGCAGGTCTGGCGGGAGGCGGAGCAGTCATGAGTCAGACCCTGCGCGCGCCGCGCGCCTCCGCCCCGGGGCGCCGCTCACGGGTGCCGCTGCGTTCCGCCAACTCTCCCTCGTCGCACGGCCGTTCGCTGGGCGGGCCGCTGACCGCCGTGCCCTGGCTGCTGCCGGCGCTGGCGCTGGTCGGGGTGCTGCTGGTCTATCCGTTCCTGCGCAGCGTCTACGGCAGCCTGTTCGAGGACAACGGCTTCGAGCGGAGCTTCGTCGGCCTGGACAACTACGCGCGGCTCGCCGACGACCCGATCTTCTCCCGCTCGCTGCTGAACACCCTGATGTGGGTGGTGGGCACGCTGCTGCTGCCGGTGCTGCTCGGCCTGCTGATCGCCGTGGCGACCTACCGGATGCGTCTGGGCGGGGTGGTGCAACTGCTGGTGGTGCTGCCCTACGCGATCTCGGGCGCGGCCACGGCGGTGCTGTGGAACTTCATGCTGACCAGCGACGGCGCGGTCAACCAGGTGCTGCGGGCGGTCGGTCTCGACTCCCTCGCCCATCCCTGGCTGTTGGAGTGGCCGCACAACACCATCGCGATGATCGTGGCCAGCACGTGGCAGGGCACCGGGCTCAACGTGGTGCTCTTCGCCATCGGGCTGCGGGCCATCCCCCGCGAGACCCTGGAGGCCGCGGCGCTGGACGGCGCCTCGGGCTGGCGGCTGTTCCGGCACATCACGTTCCCCCAACTGCGGGCGGTGACCGTGGTGGTGGTCGGGATGGCGATCGTCAACAGCCTCAAGGCGTTCGACATGATCTGGATTCTCACCAAGGGCGGGCCCTCGCGCTCCTCGGAGACGCTGGCGCTGACCATGTACCGGGAGACGTTCCGCCTCTTCCACGTCGGCTACGGCTCGGCGATCGCGCTGGTGTTGACGGTGATCGTGATCGCCTCCGCCTGGCTCTATCTGCGCCGGCAGATGCCGACCTCGGCTCGGGACTGAAGGGCGGACCGACGATGAACAGGATTCCCTCCCCGCGCACCGTGCTGATGCTGGCCTGCGGCCTGCTGTGGCTGGTGCCGCTGTATCTGCTGGTGGTCAACGCGATGATCCCGGCCGCCGCATATCCGGGCGAGCCCAGCTGGCTGCCGCGCGACCTGGCGCTCTGGGAGAACCTCCGCACCGCCTGGCAGGACGCCGCGATCGGCGACAGCTTCCTCAACTCGCTGTTCTACGCGGTGGTCTGCGGCGCGGCCGGGGTGGTGGTGGCCGCGATGGCGGCGTTCGCCGTGGTGGTGCTGCCGGTGCCCAAGCCCACGCTGTGGTTCTGGGTGATCTACTCCGGCACGATCTTCCCGCTCCAGATGTTCCTCGCGCCGCTGTTCGGCCTCTACGCCGACGCCAACCTCTATGACTCCCGCCTGGGACTCATGCTGATCTACGCGGCCTGGGCGGTGCCGTTCGCGTTCTTCCTCGTCCGCAACCAGATGGCCACGCTGCCGCCCGAGGTGACCGAGGCGGCGATGCTGGACGGCGCGACGTTCCGGCGGCTGTTCTGGCAGATCCATGTGCCGCTGCTGCTCCCGGGGTTGGGCGCGGCGTTCATCTTCCAGTTCTCCGCCGTCTGGAACGACCTGCTCTTCGGGATCACGCTCAGCCGCAGCCCGGAGGTCCAGCCGGTGATGGCGGCGCTCACCTCGCTCAACAGCGCCTACGCGTCCTCGGGGCCGCCGGTGATCCTCGCCGGGGCGCTGATCGTCTCGGTGCCGACGCTGCTGGTCTTCCTGGCCTTCCGCGGGCTGTTCCTGCGCGGCATCACCGCCAGCGCGCGTTAGGAGCGACTCCGTTGTCATCTCCGTCCGTTGATCGCCGCACCGTGCCGTTCCCACCGTCCGATCCAACCGATCCGCACCGTTCCCTGGAGGGAAACCCATGACCACCCGTGCCCTGGTCCGCGCCACCGCGTGGGACAACGACCGGATACGCGAGAGCCTGCGGGCGATGGTGGTGTCGGCCGAGGGCGTCCTCGGCGGCGTCCCCGTGCGGCTGACCCAGGAGCCCCTACTGAAGCGGGGGAACGACGGCGGGCTGCGCCAGTCGCTGCGCGTGGCGCCCGTCGCCGGCGCCGTCGACCTGGGCCCGCTGGCGGTGCGGACCGCGAGCGGCACCGCGCTGCCCGTCGAACGGGAGCCGGGCCCGGGCGGCTCGGTGCGGCTGCTGGTGCCGGCCGTGGACTCCGCCGAGCGGCTCACCGTGAGCCGGGCCGACGCGGGCGAGGGGGCGGAGGGGGTCGAGGTCACCCTGACCCCGCAGCGGCGGTGGACCATCCATCTGATCCACCACTCGCACCTGGACATCGGCTACACCGACCCGCAGGGCCGGGTGTTGGCGGAGCACCTGTCGTTCCTCGACTCCTGCCTGGAGCTGACGGGACAGACCGATGACTGGCCTGAGGAATCGCGGTTCCGCTGGTGCGTGGAGTCGCTGTGGTCGTTCCGGCAGTGGGCCGAGGCGCGGCCGGCCGAGCAGGTGGACGAGTTCGTCCGCCGGGTGCGGCAGGGCCGGATCGAGCTGACGGCCATGCCGTTCAACCTGCACAGCGAGACCTGTTCCACCGACGAGCTGCACGAGCTGCTGCGGCTGTCCCGTCAGGTGTCGAAGCGGTACGGGGTCGGGTTCACCTCCGCGATGCAGACCGACGTGCCGGGCCATGTGGTCGGCATGATCGATGCCCTCTCATCGGCGGGGGTGCGCTATCTGTCGGTGGCGCACAACTGGGCCGGCCGCTCGGTGCCCCACCTGGTCGGCGGCGAGCACCTGCCGCGCCTCTTCCGCTGGCGCGCGCCGAGCGGGCGCGAGCTGCTGGTGTGGATGACCGACACCCCGCACGGGCTGGCCTACATGGAGGGCCCGCTGCTCGGCTTCGACACCGACTACCGCAGCGTGGACGACCTGCTGCCGGCGTATCTGACCTCGCTCGCCAGCAACCCCTACCCCTACCCCGGCGGCGTCTTCGGCTGGGCCATGGACCGCGAGACGATCAGCCGCGAGCCCTACCCGTGGGACGTGCTCCACCTGCGCGTCCAGGGGAAGTTCGGGGACAACGCGCCGCCGCGCCGGATCATCGCCGAGACGGTGCGGCGTTGGAACGAGACCTGGGAGTACCCGAAGCTGCGGCTGTCGAGGAACGAGGACTTCTTCGCCGACGCCGAGTCCCGGCTCGACGGGCAGATCCAGACCTTCGAGGGCGACTGGACCGACTGGTGGGTGGACGGCGTCGGCTCCGGCGCCATGCCGCTGTCGCTGGCGCGGACCGCGCAGGGCGAGGTGGCCGACGCCCAGACGCTGGCCACCTTCGCCGGGCTGCTGGGCGCGGCCGAGGCCGCCGACGACACCGAGGGCGCGGCGCCCGTCTACGAGGCGGTCTCGCTCTTCGACGAGCACACCTGGGGCGCTGGCGACCCGTGGACCCACGGCCACGACCACGGGCACTCCGGCGAGGACCAGTGGCACTGGAAGTACGGGCAGGCCAGGCGCGGCCACGACGAGGGCCGGGCGCTGCTGAACCGGGCGGGCGCCAGACTCGGGCAGCGGCTGGCGCCGCCCACCGGGGTGGCCGCCGCGTTCCACGTGGTCAACACGTGTTCGTTCGCCAGGACGGAGGTCGTCGAGCTGTTCCTGGCGGAGTCGACGGTGCCGCTGGAGCGGCCCGTCGAGGTGCGGGACGCCCGCACCGGGCGGCGGCTGGCGCACCAGGAGCGGCCGCAGGTCAACGACACCCACCGGGACGCCGGGCGCTTCCTGCTGGCGCGGGTCGACGAGCTGCCGCCGGCCGGCTCGGTGCGGCTGGACGTGGTGGCGCTCGCCGAGACGGCCGAGGGCGGCGATGAGGCCGGGACGCTCAAGTCGGCGACCGGCTGGAACCCGACCGGCGGCACCGACCGCGAGGACCCGGCGACCACCGCCGCCAGGGCGCTGGCCAGGCCGGACGCGACGGTGCTGGAGAACGAGGCGCTGCGGGTGACCGTGGACCTGGCGCGAGCCTGCGTGGCGTCGATCGTGGACAAGGGCACCGGGCGTGAACTGGTCGACCAGGACGCGGTGGTGGGCTTCAACGGCTATCTCCACGACAGCTACACCACGGCGGGTGCGTTCAACCACAACTCCAGTCGCACCACGGCGTCGGACCGTCTCGAACATCTGGGCTCGCGCGCGGTGGCGCCGCCCGCCGCGCTGATCGACCGTCAGACGATGGCGGTCGCCGAGGTGTTGGTCTACGAGACGCGCCCGGCCGGGGCCCGCGCGGTGCGCACCACGCTGACCCTGCCGCACGGGGTGGCCCGGCTGGACATCGTCAACACCGTGGACAAGGACGCCACGTTGGGCAAGGAGTCCGCGTACTTCGCGTTCCCCTTCGCCCTCGTTGAGCCCCGGGTGCGGATGGAGGCGTCCGGCGGGCTGACCGGCAACGGGCTGCCGGTGGTGCCGGGTTCGGCGCGGCACATGCGGGCGGTGCGGCGCTGGGTGACGCTGGCCGACGAGGAGTTGACCGTCGCCTGGTCCACGCAGGACGCGCCGCTGGTGCAGTTCGGCAACATCGCGCTGCCCTACGCGCCGTTCCCGAAGACGCTGGAGGAGGACGAGCCGGCGACGGTGTTCTCCTGGATTCACAACAACCTCTGGGACACCAACTTCCCCAGCGCGCAGGCGTTCGACCTGCCGTTCCGCTACAGCGTGGCGTGCGCCCCGACGGCTTCGGCCGCCGACCTGGGGCCGCGCACGGCCGCCGCCACCAGCCGGCCGCCGCACCCGGTGCGGGCGCGCGCCGACGCCTCGGACGAGGCGGCCGTCGCCACCCTCGGCTTCGTCCAACTCGACGAGCCGCGCGTGCGGTTGGTGGGCGCGGTCACCGAGCCGGACGGCGCGGTGCTGCTGCGGCTCCAGTCGTTCGCCGAGAGCCCGCTCACCTGCCCGCTGCGGCCGCTGTTCCCGGTCGCCGAGGCATATCTCGCCAGCTACCTCGGCGAGGCGACCGAGGAGCTGACACCCGAAGCGGACGGTCACCTGGCCGTTCCCGTGCCGACGTTGGGCACCGTCGGCGTGCTGCTGCGACCCGCCTGACCCGAACCACACCGCACCACCACGCGTGGGGCCGGCCGGCCCGGCCGGCCCCCAGGAGCTTCCTAGGAGAGACTGTGTACCGCCTCGATCCGCGCTACTCCCCGGCCCCGACGGCCCACCTGGTCACCGGCTGGCGCGCGGTGAGCGACCGGCTGCCCGACCGGGCGGCGGTGGTCGCCCTGGACGGCCCGCCCACCGTCGACTGGTCGGCGCTGGCCGACCGCCTCGCCGCCGAACTCCGCTCCGCCGGGCGGACGGTGACCCTCCTGGACGTGCGCGCGCACTACGCGCCGCCGGGGGTGGTGCGGGAGCGCACCGTTCCGCGGGAGGCCGACGACCCGTACTTCCCGCGCCTGGCCGAGGCCACGGTCCGCGACCTCTTCGACGAGGTGCCGGCCGGGGCAACGGGCGGGGGCGACGGGCCGGTGCTGGTGTTCGGGCCCGGCGCGGCCGAGGTCGCGCACGACGTGCTGTGGTACGTGGACCTCCCGAAGCGGTACGCGGAGGCGGCCGTCGGCGCGGGCGACGGCGCGCACCTGGGGCTGCCGGCGGGCGAACCGGCCGATCTCCGGCGGCTGTTCTACGTCGACTGGCCGATGCTGGACCGGCACCGGGACGCGCTGGTGGACCGGATCGACGGCTGGCTGGACGTCCAGTCGCCGGACGCGCCCAGCTGGCTGGACGGCGAGGGGCTGCGCGCCACCCTCGCGACGCTGGCCCGCCGCCCGGTGCGCACCAGGCCGTACTTCAACTCGACGCCGTGGGGCGGACACTGGGCCCAGCGCGAGCTGGGCTTCCGGCCCGAGGCGCGCAACACCGCGCTGGGGTACGAGCTGATCGCGCCCGAGTCGGGGGTGCTGGTCGGCTCCGGACCAGGGAACGAGGTCGAGCTGCCGTTCCAACTGCTGTGCGTGCGGCACCCGTTGGAGATGCTGGGCGCGGAGGCGCACGAGCGGTTCGGCACCTCGTTCCCCATCCGCTTCGACTACCTGGACACCCTGGACGGCGGCGACCTGTCGGTGCACTGCCACCCGCGCGACGGCTACATGCGGGAGCGGTTCGGCTGGCACTACACCCAGCACGAGACCTACTACCTGACGCACGGCTCGGGTGAGGGACGGGTCTTCCTGGGCGTGCGGGAGGACTTCGACGTCGAACGGTTCCGCAAGGAGGTCGAGCGGGCGGCCGAGGACGGGGTCCCGATGCGGCCCGAGGACCATGTGCTGACGTTCCCCGCCGATGAGGGGCAGCTGTTCATGATCCCGGCGGGCACCCCGCACGCCAGCGGCGCCGGCAATGTGGTGCTGGAGATCAGCGCCACGCCCTACCTCTACAGCCTGCGGTTCTACGACTGGCTCCGGCCCGACGCCAACGGCCGCCCGCGCCCGCTCCCCTATGAACACGGCCTGGCCAACCTGGAGTTCGAGCGGCGCGGCGCGCGGGTCGGCGCCGAGCTGGTGCCCGGGCCGCGCACGCTCCGCGAGGGCCCCGGTTGGCGCGAGGAGCTGCTGGGCGCGCTGGACGAGATGTTCTACGAGGTGCGGCGGCTGGCCCTGGAGGACGGCGCGGTCGCCGAGGACGACACGGCGGGCCGCTTCCATGTGCTCAACGTGGTGGACGGGGAAGGGGTGACCGTCATCACCGAGGCCGGGGAGACGCATTCGCTGGCGCGCGCCGAGACGTTGACCGTGCCGGCGGCCGTGGGCGCCTACCGGCTGCGGCCGGCGGCGGGCGGGGCGCGGGTGGTGAAGGCGCTGGTCCGGTGAGCCCCCGCGCGGTGGACGACCGCCCGCTGGTTCCGGTGCTCGACATCGGCGGCACCCATGTGACGGCGGCCCTGGTCGAGCCGGCGGCCGCCCGGGTCGCCGACCGGCGCCGTGCCCCGCTCGACGGGCGGGGCACGGGCGGGGAGATCCTGGCGGCGGTCGCCGGCTGCGCGGCGGCGCTCGCCCGTCGGACGCCGGTGCCGCCCGGCGCGCCATGGGGCGTGGCGATTCCAGGGCCGTTCGACTACGCCCGTGGCGTGGGCGAGTTCACGGGCGTGGGCAAGTTCGACAGCCTGCGCGGGGTGGACGTGGGCCGCGCGCTGACCGCCGCGCTCCCCGGACCGCCGGGCCGGGTGACGTTCGTCAATGATGCGCACTCCTTCCTCATCGGCGAGTGGCACGCGGGCGCGGCCAGGCGCCACCGGCGGTGCGTCGGGATCACCCTGGGCACCGGCGTGGGCTCGGCGTTCCTCGCCGACGGCACGCCCGTCACCTCGGGCCCGACGGTGCCGCCCGAGGGCCGGGCCGACCTGCTGACCATCGACGGCCGGCCGTTGGAGGAGACCGTCTCCCGCCGCGCGCTGCTGGCCCGTTACGGCGAACCGACCCTGGACGTGCGGGCCATCGCCGAGCGGGCCAGGGCCGGTGAGGAACGCGCCGGCCGGCTGCTGGCGGACGCGTTCGGCGCGCTGGGACGGGCGTTGGCGCCCTGGCTGACCGCGTTCGGGGCCACGGGCCTGGTGGTGGGCGGCTCGATGGTGGGGTCCTGGGACCTGCTGGGGCCGGCGCTGCGCGCGGGTCTGGGTCCGGTCGCCCCGGTGGTTACCATCACCACCAGCGAGCGTGACGCGGACGCGCCCCTGCTGGGGGCGGCCCTGGTCGCGGGCGGGGACTGACCCGGCCGCGCGAGAAAGGACGGCGGGACCCATGCCGGATGCGGCCAACTCCCCTGGCGCACGGCCCACGTTGCGGGACGTCGCCCAGCGGGCCGGGGTGAGCGCGATGACCGTCACCCGGGTCCTGCGGGAGGACAGCCGCGTCTCGGCGGCCACCAGGGAACGGGTCCTGGCCTCGGTCGCGGAGCTGGGCTACCGGCCCAACACCGTCGCTCGCAGCCTGCGGCTCGGGCGCGGCAGCGGTCTCGTCGGCCTGGTGGTGACCAACCTGGCGAACCCGTTCTACTCACGGCTCGCGCTCGGCGTGGACAGCGTCGTCGGCCCGCACGGGCTGAAGACGGTGATAGGGAACACCCGGCAGAGCGTGGAGCACGAACGGGACCTGGTCGCCGACCTGGTGGGCCGCCGGGTCGACGGCATCGTGGTGGTGCCGGCCGGCGGGGACCAGCGGCATCTGGCGCAGGCGGCGGCGCAGGGCGTTCCCGTGGTCTGCGCCAGCCGCCCGCCGGTGGGCTTTCCGGCCGACCATGTGCTGGTGGACGACCACGGCGGCGCCAGGGACGCGACCGAGCGGCTGCTGGCCCTCGGCCACCGCAGGATCGGCTTCCTCGGGCCGCCGGCGTCGGTGCACACCAGCGTGGAACGGCTGCGCGGCTACCGGGAGACGCTGGCCGCCGCCGGCGTCGCGGCGGACGAACGGTATGTCCGGCAGGGGCCGGTTGACGTGGCGGCGGCGGAGGCGGCCGCCGGCGAACTGCTGGCGCTCGCCGAGCCGCCGACAGCGCTGTTCTGCTCCAACAACCGCAACACGATCGGCGCGTTCCGCGCGGTGAGCCGGGCCGGGCTGACGACCGCGCTCGCCGGGTTCGACGACTTCGAACTGGCCGACATGCTGGGGCTGCCGCTGTCAGTGCAGTCCTACGACAGCGACGAACTCGGCAGCGAGGCCGGGCGGTTGCTCCTCGACCGGCTGCGCGGCGGGGCGCGCGACACCCCGCCGCGCCGGGTCGTCCTCCCGACCCGCGCGATCCAGTACGGCACCCCGCGCTCGCTGCGCTGAACGCCGCGCGCGGGGCGCTGAACGCCGCCGGACGCGCGCGGCTCACCGCGCACGCCGAGGCGTGAGCGCGGGCGCGCGGCCGTCGCGCCCGCAGGGTCCCGGGCCGTCCCGTCCCCGTCCCGGAACACCGCTTCCGGTCACTCGATAGAAACATCACGCCCCGCCCCGCAACACGCTGTTCTCACAGCGGAGGCACTGGCCGAAACCGTTCGCCGGAACCCTTTCGGATCAGTCGATAGAAACCTCCATCGCGGGAGTGGATGTGACATCCGAGCCAGGCGGAGCCGCTGCCGGCACCGCCACCACCGCCGGGGCCAGGGCCCATGCCCGGGCCCAGCACGGGCGCGGCGCGCCGTTCACCCGGTACGTTCCACCGCACGAGGCGCCCCAGGTGCCGGGCGTGGAAGGGCCGTTGCCCTCCGAGTTCACCTGGGCCGAGACGGTGGCGCCCGGCGGCTACACCACCGCCGTGCTGGCGCGCGGCACCCGGCTGCGGCTGACCGACCCGGCCGGTGACGCCTGCGCGCATCTGCTGCTCTACCGGGCGGACGCCCCGTGGGAGCGGCTGAATGTCGCCGACACCGTCAAGGTGCCCTGGCAGGCGTACCCGAGCACCGGGCATCCGCTGCTCAGCGGCTTCGGGCGGGTTCTGGCCACCGTGGTGGCCGACACGGCCGAGGGCCACCACGACGCGTTGACCGGGACCAGCACGGCGGCCGGCAACGACGCCCGCTACGGCGCCTCCGCGCCGGAGTCCGACTCGCCCGCCGGGCGGGAGCTGTTCACCCTGGGCGCGCTCAAGCACGGGCTGACGGTCCGTGATATCCCGCCGTCCGTCTCGTTCTTCCAGGGGGTACGGGTCAACGCGGCGGGCAGGTTCGACTTCCTCGGCTCGGCCGGCCCTGGCCGTTCCGTCGAGCTGCTGACCCATCTGGACACGGTGGTGCTGCTGGCCAACACGGCTCATCCCCTCGATCCCAGGCCGGAGTTCAGCTGTTCGCCGCTTGAGGTGCGCGCCTGGCGCGCCGAGGAGCAGCTCGCGGCGCTGACCGCCGGGGAGTTGGTCGGCCCGCTGGGGCCGGAGCACCGCCAGGCCGTCGCCAACACCGAGGCCGATCTGCTCGCCAGGGGGACACGATGAACACGACGGGTCAACTCCTCGACGAGACACCGGCGTTGGTGCCGGGGCTGGTCATCGGCGACGAGACGGTGGCGGCCAGGGCGCCGTGGTCGGCGGTGGTCGCCGCCGGCGACGTGCTGACCATCGTGGACCTGGCCGGCAACCAGGCCGTGGACTGCCTGCTGTACGCGGCCGACGACACCTCCGTGCGCTACTCGGCGCCGGAGACGATCCGCGCGCAGGGCGGCATCCTGCTGACCACCGGCTCGGTGCTGCGGGCCGACACCGGCCAGCCGCTGATGACGGTGGTGGCCGACGAGGTCGGGGCGCACGACACGCTGGGCGGCGCCTGCTCCAAGGAGTCCAACACCCTGCGCTACGGCCAGCACACCCGCCACCAGCACGGATGCGTGGAGAACTTCCTGCGCGAGGGCGCCCGGCACGGGCTGACGGCGCGCGATCTGGCCTCGAACATCAACTGGTTCATGAACGTGCCCGTCGACCCCGACGGCGCGCTGGGCATCGTGGACGGCCTCTCCGCGCCGGGCAAGCGGGTCGCGCTGCGCGCCGAGGTCGACACGCTGGTGCTGGTCTCCAACTGCCCGCAGATCAACAACCCCTGCAACGCGTTCGACCCGACCCCGGTGCGGATGGTCATCACCCGCCCGTCCCAACAGGCGGTGTCCGCATGAGCTTTGACACGGTGTTGGTTGCCAACCGGGGCGAGATCGCCTGCCGGATCATCCGTTCCGCTCGCGCGTTGGGGCTGCGCACCGTCGCGGTGTTCTCGGACGCCGACCGGGGCGCCGCGCACGTTCATCTCGCCGACGAGGCCGTGCGGTTGGGCCCGGCGCCGGCCCAGGAGAGCTATCTGCGCGCGGACGCGGTGCTGGAGGCGGCGACGGCCACCGGGGCCGGGGCGATCCATCCCGGGTACGGGTTCCTCTCCGAGGACGCGGCGTTCGCCTCAGCCGTGGCGGCGGCCGGGATGGTCTTCGTCGGCCCAACTCCCGCACAGCTCACGGTCTTCGGCACCAAGCACACCGCGAGGGAGGCGGCCGTCGCCGCAGGCGTGCCGGTCTTCCCTGGCAGCGGGCTGCTGGCCGACGCGGCGTCGGCGGTCGCGGCGGCCAAGGGGATCGGCTACCCGGTGATCCTCAAGGCCACCGGGGGCGGCGGCGGGATCGGGATGCGGGTCTGCCGGGACGCGGCCGAGGTGCGCGAGCAGTACGCGGCCGTCAGCCGGCTGGCCGAGACCAGCTTCAGCGCCGCCGGGGTCTTCGCCGAGCGCTATGTGGAGCGGGCCCGCCATGTGGAGGTGCAGATCTTCGGCGACGGAACCGGTCGGGTGGTCTCGCTGGGCGACCGGGACTGTTCCCTCCAGCGGCGCCACCAGAAGGTACTGGAGGAGGCACCGGCGCCCGGCCTGCCCGACGAGCTGCGGGAGCGGCTGCACGCCTCGGCCCGGGCGCTGGCCGCCTCGGTGGCCTACCGGGGCGCGGGGACGGTCGAGTTCGTCTATGACCCGCGCCGCCAGGAGGCATCCTTTCTGGAGGTCAACGCGCGCCTCCAGGTGGAGCACCCGGTCACCGAGGAGGTCACCGGCGTCGACCTGGTGGCCTGGATGCTGCGTCTGGCGCGCGGCGAACACGACGTGCTGGGCCCGTTTCTGGCCCCCGGGCAGCCGCTGGGTGCGGTGCCGGTGCGCGGCCACGCGGTGGAGGCGCGCCTCTACGCGGAGGACCCCGCGCGTGACTTCCAGCCCAGCGCCGGCCTGTTGACCTCGGTGGTCCTGCCCTCGGGGCCCGGCGTCCGGGTGGATGGCTGGGTCGAGTCGGGCACCGAGGTGTCCACGGCCTACGACCCGCTGCTGGCCAAGGTGATCGCCTCGGGGCCCGACCGGGACGCGGCCCTTGACCGGCTGGGCGAGGCCCTCGCGGAGACCGCCGTGCACGGCATCGAGGTCAACCTGGGGCTGCTCGCGGCGCTCACCCGCCATCCCGTGGTGCGTTCGGCGGACCATGACACCGCGACGCTGGCCGGCGTCGACGACCCCACGCCCCGGATCACGGTGACCCGCCCGGGGCTGCTGACCACCGTCCAGGACGCGCCGGGCCGGATCGGACTCTGGCAGGTGGGGGTGCCGCCGAGCGGCCCGATGGACGACCTGTCCTTCCGGCTGGGCAACGCGGCGCTGGGCAACGCGGAGGGCGCGCCGGGCCTGGAGTGCACGGCGAGCGGCCCCGCGCTCAGCTTCAGCCATGCCACCACGGTCTGTGTCACGGGCACACCGTGCCCGGTGACGGTGAACGGGGCGGAGGTCCCGCTCTGGGAGCCGTTCACCGTGCCCGCAGGTGGAGTGCTCGACATCGGTGCCGCCGCCGGGCCTGGTCTGCGTACCTATCTGCTGTTCGCCGGCGGCCTGGACGTTCCGGAGTACCTCGGCAGTGCCTCGACGTTCACCCTGGGCGGCTTCGGCGGGCACGCCGGTCGGGCGCTGCGCGGCGGTGACGTGCTGCGGACCGCGCCGGGCGCTTCGGCGCCCGTCGGGCCGGTGCCGGCCGACCGCAGGCCGGCGTTGACCGCCGAGTGGCAGCTCGCGGTGACCGAGGGGCCGCACGGCGCGCCGGAGTTCTTCACCCGCGAGGACATCGCGACGCTCTACCGCAGTGCCTACACCGTGCACTTCAACTCGGCCCGCACGGGCGTCCGCCTGGAGGGCCCACAACCCGCCTGGGCCCGCCCGGACGGCGGCGAGGCGGGGCTGCACCCGTCCAACATCCACGACACGGCCTATGCGGTGGGCGCCCTGGACTTCACCGGGGACACCCCGATCCTGCTGGGGCCCGACGGGCCGAGCCTGGGCGGCTTCGTCTGCCCGGTGACGGTGGTCAGCGCCGACCGCTGGAAGCTGGGGCAGCTGCGGCCCAGCGACACCGTGCGGTTCGTTCCCGTGCGGGCCGCCGCCGCGCCGGACCGGGCCGACCTCTCCCCCGCCCGAGGCGCGGCCCGCCCCACGGTGCGCTCCACCGGCGGCGACGGCGACAGCGGGGTGCTGCTGCGCCGGCCCGGGCGCGACGGTGCCCCTGCGGTCACCTACCGGCGGGGCGGCGACGACCATCTCCTCGTCGAGTACGGCGAGATGGTGCTCGACCTGGCGCTGCGCGCCCGCGTGCACGCCCTGCACACCCGGCTTGAGGCTCTGAAGGAGCGCGGGGAAGTTCCCGGGATCGTGGACCTCACCCCCGGCATCCGCTCGCTCCAGATCCACACCGATCCCCAACTCCTGCCACATGGAACGCTGTTGGACCTGCTCACCGGGATCGAGGAGGAGCTGCCCGCCACCTCCGAGCTGGTGGTGCCCAGCCGCCGGGTGCGGCTCCCGCTCAGCTGGGACGACCCGGCGACCCGGGAGGCCATCGAGCGCTATATGACGGGCGTGCGGGACGACGCCCCCTGGTGTCCGTGGAACATCGAGTTCATCCGCCGGGTCAACGGCCTGGAGCGGGTGGAGGACGTGCTGGACATCGTCTTTGCCGCCGAGTACCTCGTACTGGGCCTGGGGGACGTGTATCTGGGCGCGCCGGTGGCCACCCCGCTGGACCCGCGCCACCGGCTGGTCACCACCAAGTACAACCCGGCCCGCACCTGGACGGCCGAGAACTCCGTGGGCATCGGCGGCGCCTACCTCTGCGTCTACGGAATGGAGGGGCCCGGCGGCTACCAGTTCGTCGGCCGCACCACCCAGGTGTGGAGCCGCTACCGGCGCACCCCGCCGTTCGCGCCCGGCACGCCGTGGCTGCTGCGGTTCTTCGACCGGATCTCCTGGTACCCGGTGAGCGCGGACGAACTCCTGGAGCTGCGGGCCGACATGGCGGCCGGCCGGGCCCGACTCGACATCGAGGAGGGCACGTTCTCGCTCGCCGAGCACCAGCGGTTCCTCGCCGAGAACGCCGGGTCCATCGCCGCGTTCCGGGAGCGCCAGTCCACGGCGTTCGGCCGGGAACGGGCCCGCTGGGAGGCGGCCGGCGAGTTCGACCGGGCCAGGCGGGCCGAGTCGGCCGCCGTTCCCCCGCCGGCCGAGGAGCTGGTGGTGCCCGAGGGCGGGCAGCGGGTGGACGCGCCGTTCGTCTCCAACGTCTGGCGGGTGGACGTCGCCCGGGGTCAACGGGTCACGGCGGGACAGCCGTTGCTGGCGCTGGAGGCGATGAAGATGGAGACCCTGGTGACCGCGCCCGCCGACGGGGTGGTCAGCGAGGTCGTGGTGGGCGCCGGCTCCCAGGTCGCGGCCGGCGACGCCCTGGTCGTCCTCGCCCCCGCCGAGGAACACGCCGAGGAACTCGCCGGGACCAGCGCATGACCGCCCGTCTACTCCACACGGCGCAGGGGTCGGTGGGCATGGAGCGGCTGCGCCGCCGGCTCTGGCGGCGCGGCTGGATCGCCTGGCCCGACGCCCCGCAGGACCGCACCACCGAGGTCCACTGGCTGCAACTCGACGTCGGCTACTGCGATCTGCGCCAGCCGCCGCCCCAACAGCGCGTGCGGGCCCCGGCCTTGGACTCGGTGAACCACGAGGAGGCGCTGGCCCTCGCCCGGCAGGAGGCGTTCGCCGGCGAACTGCTCGACCACGGCGCGTGGGTGGAGTGGACCAGGCCGCTGAGCCTCCAACCGCCGGGCGCAACCCCGGACATGGGCCGGCTCCGGCTGGCCCCCGACGGCGCCCTGATCGAGACCGGGGTGCACCAGCCGTACACGGAACGGTGGTTGAGCCTCCCCCAGCCGACCGACCGCCCCTGCGAACGGCTGGCGCTGTCCGGCGCCGACGGCAGGCCGGGACTGCTGCTGAGGCTGGGCGACCGCTTCGGCTACCTCCGCGACCGGACCCCGGGCGTGCTCGACCCGGCGGCCCCGCTGACCGAGCAACTGCACCACGCGCGGGGCGACATGGGAGGGGTTCGCGCGCTCGTGGACTTCGAGCTGTCGCTGGGTCAGGTCGTCAACACGCCCGAGCTGGGCGAGGTCTGGCGGATCACCCGCTCCACCCTGCCCTGGCGCGTCGGCCACGATCTCGCCCCCGCGCCCGGTCCCGCCCCGCGCCGGCTGACCGTCGCCGACCACGCGCCGGACGGCTCCCCGACCCGCCGCGACTGGCACACCGCCCGCAACCAACCGTGAGGAACGCCCTATGCTGCCCGAGGACTTCGAGGACGTCGAGGACTTCACCGAGATCCCGGTGATCGACATCGCCCCCCTGCTCGCCGACGACCACCCCGAGCGCGCCGCCACCGTGGCGCGGCTCGGCGACGCGGCCCGCCGCGTCGGCTTCGCCCAGCTCATCGGCCACGGCATCGAACCGGCCGTCTTCGAACGGCTGTTGGACGCCACCCGCCGCTTCTTCGCGCTGCCGCTCGCGGAGAAGATGCGCTGCTACATCGGCGACTCCACCAACCACCGGGGCTATGTGCCCATCGGCGAGGAGGTGTTCGCCGGCGGGACACCCGACCACAAGGAGGCGTTCGACCTCTCCTTCGAGCTGCCCGCCGACGACCCGCGCCATCGGGCGGGCAACCCGCTGCTGGGACCCAACCGTTGGCCGGACCTCGCGAACTTCCGCGAGCCGGTCACCGCCTACTACGAGGCGGTCTTCGGGCTGGCCCGGCTGGTGCTGCGCGCCTTCGCGCAGACGCTCGGCGAGGCCCCCGACCGCTTCGACCGGCATGTCACCGCGCCGCCCGCCCAACTGCGCCTGATCCACTACCCGTTCGACGCCTCGGCACAGGACCGTCCCGGCATCGGCGCGCACACCGACTACGAGTGCTTCACCCTGCTGCGGCCCACCACGGGCGGCCTTGAGGTGATGAACCGGGCCGGCGACTGGCTGCCCGTCCCGTTCGTCGAGGACGCCCTCGTCCTCAACATCGGTGACCTGCTGGAACTCTGGACCAACGGCGAGTTCACCGCCACCACACACCGGGTGCGCCGGGTCCCGGCCGAGCGCTACTCGTTCCCGCTCTTCTTCACCGTGGACTACGACACGCCGGTCGCCCCGCTGCCCGCCTTCGTCACCCCGGAACGGCCCGCTCAGCCCCCGCTGCTCTCCGGCGAGCACCTCTTCGCCCAGACCGCACAGAGCTTCCGCTATCTGCGCGAACGCCTGGAGACCGGCTCGCTGACGCTGCCCGAGGGCTCCCGCCCGCTGGCCTCCTTCGGCCAGGAAGCGCGCACCCGGTCCGCCGCCGGCACCGGCTGAGACCCCGCCCCGCTCCGCCAACCCACCCGCACCGCACGGCCCTCACCGCGCACCCGACACCGACGCCGGGCCGCTCCGTTCCAACCCTCTCCCCAACTCCCCGACAGGAGTGTCCACATGATCATTGTCGGCGTCGGTGTCTGCATGGCGCTCATCGCGGCGATCGGACTGCTCTCCGCCCGCCGGGTGCGCGGCGACTCCACCAACTACCTTGTGGCGGGCCGGAGTCTGCCCGCCGCGATGGTGGCGACCCTGCTCGTCTCCCAGGCCGTCGACTCCAACGCGACGCTCGGCAACGCCGATCTCGCGGCCGGCTTCGGCTTCTGGGCCGGCGCGGCGCTGCCGTTGGGCCTGGCCCTGTGTCTGCTGCTGCTCGGCCTCTTCTTCGCCCGCCGCATCCGCGCCAGCGGCGCGGTCACCCTGCCCGAGTTCTTCCAGCGGCGCTTCGGCCACGGCACCCGGCTGGCGGCCTCCGCGCTGACCGTCGGCAGCTTCGCGATCCTGCTGGCCGGCAACCTGGTCGCCATCGGCTTCCTCTTCGAGCACTTCAGCGGCCTGAGCTACGCCACCGGCATCTGGCTCACCATCCCCCTCGCCGTGCTCTACACCCTCTTCGGCGGCATGTTCGCCGGACTGTCCACGGGGCTCGCCCAGTTCGCCCTCAACACCGTGGGCATCGCGGCGCTGACGATCTGGATGGCGACCAGCCACGGATTCAGCGTCCCCGAGGGCCTCGGCCCCGGCGACCTGGAGCAGCTGACCTCGACCGAGCACGGCGCGGCCATCAACTGGGCCACGCTGATCGCGCTCGGCCTGGGCAACCTGGTGGCCATCGACCTGACACAGCGCATCTTCTCCGCGCGCGGCCCCCGCGACGCCCGCACCGCCGCGCTCAGTGCCTCGGCCGGCATCGTGGTGTTCTGCCTGCCGCTCTCCTTCGTCGCGCTGGCCGCCGTCTCCGTGGTGGGCGACCGGGCGGCCGACGGACCCATCCTCTATGTCCTGCTCGGCGACCACGCGCCCACCTGGCTCGCGGTGTTGGTGATCTCCGGCCTGCTGGCCGCCAGCCTCACCACCATCGGCGGCATCCTGCTGGCCACCTCATCGGTGGTGGTGCGCGACGTGCTGCGGGTCGACGACGGCGCCGAGGTGATGACCCCGAGGGTGCTGCGCGCCACCCGGCTGGTGATGCCGCCCATCGCGCTGGCCGCCACCGTGGTCGCGCTCCGGGTGCCGCAGACGGGCATCCTGCTGACCCTGACCTTCGACCTGCTGCTCGCCAGCCTGATCGCGCCGTTCATTCTCGGAACGTTCTGGCGGCGCGGCGGGGCCAGGGCCGCCGGGGCGGCCATCGTGGTGGGCATCGCGGTGCGGTTGGTGTGCTTCGTGTTCACCCCGACCATCTACGGCACCGAGAACACGCTGCTCCATGTCTCCAACGACTGGCTGAGCGCCTCCATCGACGGCTGGTCGACCTTCCTCGCGGCGGGCGCCTCGCTGCTCGCCTACCTGACGGTCGCCGCGTTCGAGCCGGCGCCCGCGCCCAGGGCCGAGGCCCAGCCAACGGAGGAGGCCGCGCCGGCGGCCGCCGATGCCGGTCTGGCGCCGGCCCGCTGAACGGCCGGCGGGTCGCCCCTGGCATCCTGGTGGAGTGAGCGGCACCAGTGTCCCGGGGCGACCCCGGCTCGCGACCAGACGGCGGCCCGGCCTGACGCCCAGGGAGGAAGTCCTCGACGCGGCGGGCGAGTTGTTCACCACCCGGGGCTACGCGGCGACCTCGACGCGGCGGATCGCGGAGGCCGTCGGGATGCGCCAACCCTCCCTCTACCACCACTTCCGCACCAAGGACGACATCCTGGAGGCCCTGCTCAGCGGCACGGTCACCGCACCGCTGGCCATCGCCGACGCGCTGGACCCGCTGCCGCTGACCGCGCCGGTGCGGCTCTACGCGCTCTGCCTGGCCGACGCGGGCCAGCTGTGGACCAGCCCCTGGAACCTCGGCATCCTCTATCTGCTGCCCGAGGTGCGCACCGAACGCTTCGCACGCTTCCACCGGCAGCGGGACGCCCTCCGGCTGCGGTACCGCGCGCTCTCCCAGGCGGTGCTCGACGCGCTGCCCCCGCAGGGCCCGGGCCACTACCGGCCCGACCCGGCCGACGACACCGTCTTCCGGCTGACCGAGACGCTGCCCAACCTCCGCGCCGACGGGCAGGGCTTCCCGGACCAGCCGCGCCGCATCGCCGATCTCGCCCTGCACACCCTGGGCTGGCCGGGCGACCCGGGCGTGCACCACGACGAGGCCCAACGGGCCCTGGACGGCGTGCGGTTGGCGGCCGAGCAGGCGAGCTGAGTATCCGTCAGCCGGGTGGCGCCGCCGGGGTGGCTCGTGTGCCCCGCGTGCTGACGGAGCGTCACGCGACCGATGATGAGGGGCAACGTCGAGGGCCGCCGCGCCCTTGAACGGCGGCCCGCGCGCCGCCCCGGCCCGCGCGCCGCCTTGTGGCGAGGGGCGGCGCGGGTGGCCGGGGGC
>NZ_RFFJ01000087.1 GCF_003696235.1 Streptomyces triticirhizae | reverse complement strand
CGACGGCCGGCCTCGCGCGGACCAGCCCGCTCAGCGGCGCCGGCAGCGGCAGCCCCGCGTCGGTCGCCGACCGCAACGCGGCCCGGTCCAGGGCGAACGCCGCCGTGTGCGGCTCCCGCGCGGCCAGCGCCGAGTCCAACAGGGCCAGCCCCACCTCGGAGTCGAGCGGCAGCACCCCGAGCCGCGCCATCCGCGCCCGGTCGGCGTCGCCGACGTGCGCGGTCAGCGCGCTGGTCGTCTCCCACAGCCCCCAGGCCACCGAGGCACCCGGCAGCCCGAGGGTCTGCCGGTGGTGCGCCAGCGCGTCCAGGAACGCGTTGGCCGCGGCGTAGTTGGCCTGCCCCGGGGTGCCGAGCGTGCCGGCGAGCGAGGAGTACAGGACGAACGCCGCCAGATCCAGGTCCCTGGTCAGCTCGTGGAGGTGCCAGGCCGCGTCGACCTTGGGCCGCAGCACCGCCGTCAGGCCCTCGTCCGTCAACTCCGACACCAGCCCGTCGTCCACCGCGCCCGCCGCGTGGAAGACGGCGGTCAGCGGATGGTCGTTCGGGACGTCGGCGAGCAGCGCGGCCAGCGCGGCGCGGTCGGTGGTGTCGCAGGCGGCGACGGTCACCTCGGCGCCCAACGCGCGCAGCTCGGCGGCGAGTTCCTCGACTCCGGGCGCGGCCGCCCCGGCGCGGCTGGTCAGCAGCAGCCGGCGCGCGCCGTGCGCCGTGACGAGGTGCCGGGCGGTCAGCCCGCCCAGCACGCCGGTGCCGCCCGTGATCAACACCGTTCCGTCCGGGTCGAGTGGGGTGGGCAGCGAGATCGCCATCTTGCCGATGTGCCGCGCCTGGCTGAGGAAGCGCAGCGCGTCCGCCGAGCGGGGCGCCGGCCAGGCGGTGACCGGCAGCGGCTTGAGCGCGCCGGAGGCGAACAGCCCGCCCAGCTCGGTGAGCATCTCCTGGACGCGCTCCCGGGAGACGCGCATCAGGTCGTAGGCCCAGTAGCGGGTCCCCGGGTAGCGGGCGGCCATCTCGGCCTCGTCCCTGATGTCGGTCTTGCCCATCTCCAGCAGCCGGCCGCCCGGCGGCAGCAGCCGCGCGGAGGCGTCCACGAACTCGTTGGCCAGGGAGTTGAGCACGACGTCGACGCCCCGGCCGCCGCTCGCCTCGCGGAAGCGCTCCTCGAAGTCCAGGTCACGGGACGAGGCGATGTGGTCGTCGGCGAAGCCCATCGCGCGCAGCGTGTCCCACTTGCCGGGCGAGGCGGTGCCGTACAGCTCCAGGCCCCAGTGCCGGCCCAACTGCGCGGCGGCCATGCCGACTCCGCCGGCCGCCGCGTGGATCAGCAGCGACTCGCCCTCGCCCACCCCTGCCAGGTCGACCAGGCCGTAGTAGGCGGTGAGGAACACCACCGGCAGCACGGCCGCCTGATGGAACGTCAGGCCCTCGGGGACGCGGGTCAGCCAACGGTGGTCGCTGACCGCGACCGGTCCGATCCCGCCGCCGGGGAACAGGCCCATCACCGGGTCGCCCACGGCCAGCCCGGTCACACCGGAGCCGACCTCCAGCACGACGCCGGCGGCCTCGCCGCCGATCCGGGCGTCGTCCCCGGGGTACATGCCGAGACCGACCATCACGTCGCGGAAGTTCAGGCCGCCGGCCACCACCCGCACCCTGACCTCCTCGGGCCCCAGCGGGCCCTCGGCGTCGGGCGCGGGGAGCAGCGCCAGGTTGCCCAACGTTCCCCTGCTGGTGACGTCGAGCCGCCAGGCGCCCGCCCCGGCCGGCGGCGTCAGCCGGCCCGCCGCGCGCTCCACCGGCGTCATCCGGGGCACCCGCACCCCGCCGTCGCGCAGCGCGACCTGCGGCTCGTCCAGGGCGAGCGCGCCCGCCAGCGGGGCGGCGGAGGCGGGCGTTCCGTCCAGGTCGACGAGCCCGAAGCGGCCCGGGTTCTCCGAGGTGGCGGAGCGGACCAGGCCCCACACGGGGGAGGCCGCCAGGTCGGCGATCTCGGGGCCCGGCCGGGCGGCGACCGCGCCTCGGGTGACGAACACCAGCCGCAGCGCGGCGAAGCGTTCCCCGGCCAGCCACTCCCGCACCGCCGCGAGCGCGGAGAGCGCCGCGTGGTGCGCGGCGGCCACGGGCGCGCCCTCGTCCGCGGGTCCCGCACAGGCCATCACCACCCGTGCCGGCGGCGTCTCCCCGGCCGCCAGCGCGGCGTCCAGGGCGGCCAGGTCCGGGAGGTGGACGACCTCGGCGCCGGCGTCCCGCGCCGCCTCGGCCAGCTCGAACGGGTCGGGCCCCACGACGGCCAGACGGCCGGGCCCGGGGTTCCCGACGTCGTCCGGCACGGGCACCGGCACCCAGTCGAGGACGTGCAGCGGCGCGCGACCGGCCGCCGGGCGGGCCGGCAGCTGGCCCGTGCTCACCGGGCGCAGGGCCAGCGACTCGGCGGTGACCACGGGCGCGCCCGCCACGTCGAACAGCGCCAGCGAGACGGCGCCGTCCCCGCTCGCGGCCAGCCGGCCGCGCAGCACCGTCGCGCCGGTGGCGCGCAGTTCCACGCCGGACCAGGAGAACGGCAGGAGCAGTTGGTCCCCGCCGGGCCCCTCGCCCGGGAAGACCCCGGCGGCCAGCGGGTGCAGCACGGCGTCCAGCAGGGCGGGGTGGACGCCGAAGTCGGCGACCGCCTGGCCCTCCGGCAGCCGCACCTCGACGAGCACCTCGGCGCCGTCCCGCCAGGCCCCGGCGAGGCCCTGGAACGCGGGGCCGTAGGCATAGCCCCGGTCGGCCAACGACGGGTAGAGGTCGTCCAGTTCGAGCGGGACCGCGCCCGGGGGCGGCCACGCGCCCCCGGCCGGGGCCTCCGTTCCGTCGACGGGCGCGGGGCCCAGCGTCCCCGTGGCGTGCCGCGTCCAGATCGCCGCCTCGCCCCGTTCGACGCCGCCGGCGCCGTCCGCCTCGTCGGCGCCCTCCGCGTCGGCGGGCCGCGCGTGGACGGTCACCGTGCGCCGCCCCGCCTCGTCGGCGGTGCCGACCGCGACCCGCAGCCGCACCCCTTCGGTGTCGGGCAGCGGCAGCACGCTGTGCAGCGTCAGCTCATCGACGCGCGGGCAGCCGGCCAACCGGCCGGCGTGCAGGGCCAGTTCGACGAACGCCGTGCCGGGCAGCAGCGCGGTGCCCGCCACCCGGTGGTCCCCGAGCCAGGCGTGCGTGCCGGTGGACAGCCGCCCGGTCAGCAGCAGCGAGCCGTCCTCGGCTGACTCCACCAGCGCGCCGAGCAGCGGGTGGCCGCCGAGCGCCAGGCCGGCCGAGACCACGTCGGCTGGCGGCGCCGCGTCCAGCCAGTAGCGGGTGCGCTGGAAGGCGTAGGTGGGCAGCGGCACATCGGAGGGGCGGGCGCCGGCGAGCGCGGCCGTCCAGTCGACGGGAACGCCCCTGACATGGGCCTCGGCGACCGAGGTGAGGAACTGCGCCGGGCCCCCCTTGTCGCGCCGCAGCGATCCGACGGCCACCACGGGGACGCCGTCGCCGGTCGCCTCGGCCGACTCCTGGATCGCGCCGGTCAGCACCGGATGCGGGCTGGCCTCGACGAACACCCGGTGCCCGTCGGCCAACAGGGCCCGCACGGTCTCCTCAAGCCGGACGGTCTCCCGCAGGTTGGTGTACCAGTAGTCGGCGTCGAGCCGCTCGGTGTCGATGGCCTCGCCGGTGACGCAGGAGTAGAACGCGGTGCCGGCGCGGCGCGGTCGGACGTCGGCCAGTTCGGCGAGGAGTGTCTCGCGCAGCCCCGCCACGTGGGGCGAGTGCGAGGCGTAGTCCACGGGCAGGTCGCGGGCCCGCACGCCGCGCTCCTCGCACCGGGCCAGCAGCGCGTCCAGGGCGTCCCGGTCTCCGGAGACCACGGTGGCGGCGGGCCCGTTGATCGCGGCGACGGCGAGCCGGTCGCCGTCCTCGGCCAACAGCGAGGCGGCCTCGTCGGCGCCCAGCTGGAGCGAGACCATGCCGCCGGTGCCGGCCATGGCGGTGATGGCCCTGCTGCGCAGGGCGACGACGCGGGCCGCGTCCTCCAGGGTGAGGGCGCCCGCGACGCAGGCGGCGGCGATCTCGCCCTGGCTGTGGCCGACGACGGCGTCCGGGCGGACGCCGAAGGACTCCCACAGCGCGGCCAGCGACACCATCACCGCCCACAGCAGCGGCTGCACCACGTCGACCCGGTCCAGCGAGGCGGCGCCCTCCTCGTCGCGCAGCACGGCGGTCGGCGACCAGTCGACGTGGGGCGCGAGCGCGGCGGCGCACTCGGCGAAGCGGGTGGCGAACACCGGCGCGCCGTCGAGGAGTTCGGCGGCCATCCCGGTCCACTGCGAGCCCTGTCCGGGGAAGACCAGCACGGTCTTGCCGACGCGCCCGGCGGTGCCCTCGACCAGCTGCGGGCCGGTGCCGCCCTCGGCGAGCGCCCCCAGCGACCGCAGGAACGTCTCCCGGTCCTCGGCCACCACCACGGCCCGGTGGTCGAACGTGGCCCGCCCGGTGGCCAGGGACCGGCCGACGCCGGCCGGCGCGAGGTCGGGGTGCTGGCGCAGGTGGTCGCGGAGCCGGGCGGCCTGGCCGCGCAGCGCGGCCCTGGTGTGGCCGCTCAGGGGCCACGGGACGGCGGTGGCGGGCGCCGTGGCGGGCGTCGGCTCGTCCGCCGGCTCCTGCGGCGGGGCCTGTTCGAGGATGACATGGGCGTTGGTGCCGCTGATGCCGAACGAGGAGACGCCGGCGCGGCGGGGCCCGTCGGCGGCCTCCCAGGGACGCGCCGACTGGAGCACCCGTACCCCGCCCTCGTCCCAGTCGGCGTGCGGGGTGGGGCGGTCGCAGTGCAGCGATCTGGGGAGCTGGCCGTGGCGCATGGCCATGACCATCTTGATGATGCCGCCGACGCCGGCGGCGGCCTGGGAGTGGCCGATGTTCGACTTCAACGAGCCGACCCACAGGGGCCGTTCCCTGGGCCGGTCCTGCCCGTAGACGGCGATCAGCGCCTGGGCCTCGATGGGGTCGCCCAGGGTGGTGCCGGTGCCGTGCGCCTCGACGGCGTCGATGTCGCCCGGCCTCAGCCGGGCGTTGGCCAACGCCTGCCGGATGACGCGCTGTTGGGCGGGTCCGTTGGGCGCGGTGAGCCGGCTGCTGGCGCCGTCCTGGTTGGTGGCGGTGCCCCGGATCACGGCGAGCACCGGGTGGCCGTTGCGCTCGGCGTCGGAGAGCCGCTCCAGCAGCAACATGCCGACGCCCTCGCTCCAGCCGGTGCCGTCGGCGTCCGCGGAGAACGGCTTGCACCGGCCGTCGGCGGCCAGGCCGCGCTGTCGGCTGAACTCCACGAAGGTGCTGGGCGTCGCCATCACGGTGACGCCGCCCGCCAGGGCCAGTTCGCACTCGCCCTGGCGCAGCGCGGACGCGGCCAGGTGCACCGAGACCAGCGAGGAGGAGCACGCGGTGTCGACGGTCACGGCCGGGCCCTCCAGGCCCATGGTGTAGGCGACGCGTCCCGAGGCCACGCTGCCCAGGCTGCCGCTGACGACATAGCCCTCGTACTCCTCGGGCACGGGGTGCAGACGGGAGGCGTAGTCGTCGTACATCACGCCGGTGAAGACGCCGGTCGCGCTGGCCCGCAGCGCGGTCGGGTCGAGGCCGGCGCGTTCGGCCGCCTCCCAGGCGGTTTCGAGGAGCAAACGTTGTTGTGGATCGGTCGACTGGGCTTCGCGTGGGCTCAGTCCAAAGAACTCCGCGTCGAAATCGGGCGCGTCGTAGAGGAAACCGCCGTGCCGGGTGTAAGCGGTGCCGGGGTGGTCGGGGTCGGGGTGATAGAGGCGTTCGGTGTCCCAACCACGGTCTTCGGGGAACTCGCCGATGGCGTCGACGCCATCGGCGACCAGTCGCCACAGATCCTCGGGAGTGGCGGCGCCGCCGGGGTAACGGCAGGCCATTCCGATGATCGCGATCGGCTCGTGATGCCTGGCCTCAGCCTCGGCCAGACGCTGTCGAGTGAGCCTCAGATCGGCCGTCGCCCGCCTGAGATAATCCCGAAGCTTTTCTGCGTTCTCTGCCACGCGAGGTCATTCCTTCGCCGCTGCCCGAATTGGAAGCCCTGTCGGTGAGTCCTCTTCCACGGTCAAGGGTGCGGGGCGGCTCTAAAGATCCGCTCGGTGTGACCTAAATGTGTTGCTCCGGCGACGCCTCGTGTGTGTGACGCACTGTCATGTGCTCTCTCTCGGTACCCCAAGAGAAGGTAATGTGTCGACGGTCATCACCTGATGGTCACAACCGGTCAACTGTTCGTCACCGTATGCTTCTTGCGGCGAGGTCTTGACGGTGTCAAGCTGTCGAGCGCGCGTGAGGGCTTCTGACCGGGGTCGTCCGCGCGTATCGGGGCGTTGAGATCGAAAACGGGGATAGGGGTAGTCCGTCTCAGAGGCGACTGCACACCGAAATGCCACAAACCAGGGCAGCCTGCCGTGCGACCCGATCCAGCAGGTCAAGGGTGACCTACCGCAGCCAAGATTCATGGGGGTGGCGCATGGGGTTGGTCGAGCGCGAAGATGAAATGCGCTACACGGAGAGATTACTGGAGAGTTGCGCTCAGGGGAAGGGCGCGATTGTCGTGGTGAGTGGTCCTGTGGCGACGGGTAAGTCCGCTTTCCTGCATCTTGTGACCGAGCGTGCGGCGGAACTCGGATGGGTGGTGCTGGACGCCGCCGGAGCGGAAGTCGAGCGTTCTCTTCCGATGGGCGTGGTGAGCCAGCTGTTCCATGGAGCACCTCTGCCCCTGGACCTTATGGACGAATTGGTCAGGCTGCTCGACGAGGCGGCTTCCTATGCACTGCTTTCCGATAGCGAATCACGCGAAGCGCAGCGCGAACGGGCCAGGGTCATGCACACCCTCTGCCGGACGCTGCTCGCCATCGCCGAGACCTCGCCGCTGCTCGTCGCCGTCGACGACCTGCACCACGCCGACCCCGCCTCGCTCCAGCTGCTGCTGTCGCTGGCCCGACGCTGCCGGGGCGCCCGGGTGATGCTGATGCTCAGCGAGTCGACCAACCTGCGGCGCTTCCACCCCGCGTTCCACTCGGACTTCATCGGCAAGCCGCACAGCCATCTGGTCAAGCTCGGCCCGCTCTCCCAGGCCGGCGTGGCCGCCCTGCTCGCCGAGCGGCTCGACGCCGACGCCGCCGGCGAACTCGCGCCACGTCTGCACCAGATCAGCGGCGGCAACCCGCTGCTGGCCGGGGCCCTGGTGGAGGAGTGGGCGGCCGCGGCGCGCGGCGGGCGCCCCCCGGCGCCCGACGAGGCCCCCGTCGACGGGGAGTACGCCCGCGCCGTCCTGTCCTGCCTGCACCGGGGCGAGCCGCACATCCGGGCGGTCGCCGAGGGGCTGGCGGTCATCGGGGAGTCCCACGCCCCGGAGTGGATGGGCCGCCTGCTGCGCCTCGACCCGCCGGCCGTCCGTGACGGGCTGCTCGCCCTGGCCGCCGCCGGGCTGCTGTTCGACGGCGGCTTCCGGCACCCGGAGGCCCGCTCCGCCGTCGTCAACGACATCGACCCCGCGCGCCGCGCCGACCTCCACTGGCGCGCCGCCCGACTGCTGCGCGACGACGGCGCCCCCAGCGTCGCCGTCGCCAGGCAACTCGTGCGGGCCGGTCAGCTCCACGAGCCCTGGACGGTGGAGGTGCTGTGCGAGGCGGCCGAGGAGGCCCAGCTCAACGACGAGGTGGACCTCGCGGTCCAGGCGTACGAGGCCGCGCTGCGGGCCTGCCGCACCGAGGCGGAGACGTTCCGGATCACCGCCCAACTGGCCCAGGTCGAGTGGCGACTCGACCCCGCCATCGCGGCCCGGCACGTGGGCTCGCTCGTCGCGGGACTCGACACGCTCTCCGTCGGCGACCGCCATGTCGACTGGATGGTCCGGTTCCTGCTGTGGAACGGGCGGGTCGCCGAGGCCGTCAGCATCCTGGAACGGCTCGGCGGCGACATCGAGTGCGGCAGAGAGGCGACGTCCCACTCCGCCAACCGCCGGCTCACCACCATCTGGCGCACCCACTCCCACCCGCCGCTGCTGGACCGCATCCGCCCCAACCCTCGGGTGGTGTCCCCGCCGGCCATCGCCGGCACCCCGGTCGGTCCCCAACTCCAGGGCGCCGGCTCGCTGGCCGTGGTCTTCACCGACGGCTGTAGCGAGGAGGCCGTCGCCGGCGCCGAGGCCGTGCTCCAGAACTCCCCGCTCAGCGACTCGTCGTTGGCCCGCATCGTGCCCGCCCTGCTGGCCCTGGTCTACGCCGACCGCGTCGACAAGGCCGCTCCCTGGTGCGACCAGCTGCTGCGGGAGTCCGTGGACCGGGGCGCCCCCACCTGGCAGGCCGAGTTCGCCAACATCCGCTCGGAGATCTCGTTCCGCCAGGGCGATCTGGTGGCCGCCGAACGCGAGGCCAGGATGGCGATGGAGCGCATCTCCATGCGCAGTTGGGGAACGGCCGTCGGCGCCCCGCTGGCCGGGCTGGTCCTGGCGCTCACCGCGATGGGCCGCACCGACGAGGCGGCCGAGCAGCTCAAGCACCCGGTGCCGGAGGCCGCGTTCCAGACCGTGTTCGGGCTGCGCTACCTCTACGCCAGGGGGTGCCACCTGCTGGCCACCGGGCTGCTGCCCGCCGCCCTCGACGACTTCCTGGCCTGCGGCCAGCTGATGCGCGAGTGGGAGGTGGACCTGCCCGGCTTCGTCGACTGGCGCGTCGGCGCGGCCACCGCCGGCGCCCGGATGGGGCAACGGGAGGACGCCCGGCGGCTGTTGGCCGAACACCAGCAGAGACCGGCGGGCCGCCAGTCCCGCAGTCGCGCGATGCTCCTGGTCGCCCAGGCCGAGCTGTCCGACGCCAACCGCCGCGCCACCCCACTGCGCGAGGCCATCGACATCTTCCAGGGCTGCGGCGACCGCTACGGCCAGGCCCACGCCCTCATCGAACTCGGCGAGAACCAGCGCGAGATCGGCGAGCACTCCCGTTCCCGCGTCACCGCCAGCATGGCGCTGCGGGTCGCCGAGGAGTGCCAGGCGGGCCCGCTCGTCGCGCGGGCCCTCGCCCTGAACGCCGGCCGGGAGAAGGGCGAGGCATGGGAGGGACCACACAGCCTCGCCGGAGGCGAGCCGCTGCTGAGCGAGGCCGAACGACGGGTCGTCGCCCTCGTCGTCGTCGGCCACAGCAACCGGGAGATCGCCGAGAAGCTGTACGTCACCATGAGCACGGTGGAGCAGCACCTCACCCGGATCTACCGGAAGTTGAACATCAGGAGCCGCAGCGAACTGCCCACCGCCCTCCAGGACCGCGCCCTCTGACGAGACACCTCAGGGGCACCGGGCGGTCACGGAGCGGTTCAGGGGGGCGCCCCCACCTCTCTAGGGCGGGCAGGGGTGGGGCCCCGGCCACCCCTTCCTGAAGACTCGTGACGGGCAGCGGCGATCCGGCCGCTCAGCCGGATCTGCCGTCACCTTCCGAGAGGGGAGTGCGCGTGTCCACACGCGACGCCAACGACGTGACCCCGACCGTGCTCAAGGAGACGTACGCCAGCTTTCCGACCGGCGTCACCGCGCTGTGCGCGATGGTCGGGGACGAGCCGGTCGGCATGACGGTCGGCTCGTTCACCGCCGTCTCCCTCGAACCGCCGCTGGTGTCCATGTGCATCATCAACAGCTCCGCGACATGGCCGCGCCTGCGCACCGGCGGGGCCCTCGGGATCAGCGTGCTGGGGGAGGACCAGGCCGTCGCCGGGCAGCGGCTGGCCGCCAGGACGGGGGACCGGTTCGACGGCGTGCCCTGGGAGGCGGCGCCCAGCGGCGCCGTGTTCGTCAAGGGAGCGGTCGCCCGTCTCGACTGCGCCCTGCACAGCGAACTCCCCGCAGGGGACCACCTCATCGCCCTGCTGACCATCCGCACCGCCGAACACGACCCCGGCGCCCGCCCGTTGATCTTCCACCGCAGGACCTTCCGCGCGCTCGCCCCCGACGCCCTCGACGCCGCCGCGCGCGAGAGCGCCCTGGCCGGCGCCCTTCCGGACACGCCGTAGGCGCGGCGTCCCACCCCAGTGACACGAACGAGGAGTAGATGGTGTTCCGACCTGCCCGGTGCAATGTGCTCAACGACGTGGGGTCGAACGAGCTGATCCTCGCGTCGGACTTCCCCGCCACCGGCCGCACCATTCCGGGGTTCGCCGACCTCGTGGCGAAGCTGCGACCCCACCGCCAGGTGTGGGAGACGGCGCCACCGCCCGCCGGGACGGAGACCGGGCTGCACGCCACCGACTACGTCGACGCCTGGCTGGCCGACGTGCGGGAGAGCGGCCTGCGCGTCACCGCCGTCCTCGGCTACTGCGTGGGCGGCGTCTTCGCCGCGCCCCTCGCCGAGCACATCGCGAGCTGGCAGGACGAGCCGCCCGCGGTGATCCTCTTCGACCCGGAACGTCCCGACGGCGCGCTGATCCACCGGCACTACCACGAACTCGTCGCCGGCCTCTCCTCCGTGCTGAGCACCGACGAGATCCAGGCCGCGCAGGAGCGGGGCCGCAAGGCCCGCGAGCAGCACGACGACCTGCCCGCGCTGGCCGCCGAACTCAGCTCGCTCTTCGCCGACGTCGGCGAGGTCGGGTTCACCCGGGTCGGCCTGGACCCCGCCCGGCGCGGCGAACTCGTCGCCACCTTCCGGGGGTTCGTGCACTACCTGGTGGTGGCCGCCGAGGTCGACCCGGTGCCGGTCTGGCGCCGCGCCACCGCCGTCAGCTCGCACTCGCCGCTCAACGGCCTGAACGTCCTCGGCGCCGAGGAACGCGACACCATCGTGGCCCGCGACATCCGCTTCGCCCTGGACCACGGCGACCTGCTGCGCGACGACGACGTGGTGCGCCATGTCGCCGACGCCCTGGACGGAACCCCCACCGGCGCACGGTGAGTGAGGACCTCGCGATGACCAGCCCCACCGAGACGCACCCAGCGACCCGCAAGGAAGAGGCCCTCTGGCTGCTGGAGACCATGGTCCCCGGCACCTCGGCCAACCATCTGTCGCTCGCCTTCCGGGTCGAGGGGCCGCTGCGCGCCGACGCGCTGGAGCGGGCCCTGATCCGGCTCACCGGCCGCCACCGCGCGCTGCGGACCGTCTACCGCGCCACCGACACGGAGCTGCGCCGCTCCGTGCTGCCCCCCGGCCAGTTCCGGCTGCCCGTCGGGGACATCCCCGCCGCCACCGGAGACGCCATCCGCGACCTGGAGGCGTTCGTCGCCCAGCCGCTCCCGCTCGACGGCACCCCGCCGCTGCGCGCCGGGGTGCTGCGCGGCGCCGACGGCGACACGTTCTGCCTCGTCGTCCACCACCTGGTGTTCGACACCGCGTCGGCGACGATCCTCCGCGACGAACTCGTCACCCTCTACGAGGCGGCCCTCGCCGGCCGCGACCTCGACGCCGAACTGACCGAGCCGGCGGCCGAGTTCACCGAGCCCGAGCCGAGCGAGGCACACCTGGCGTACTGGCACCGGCAGCTGGCCGGCTTCGACCGCCAGTCGTTGGAACTCTCCTACGGCCGCCCCGACGGCCCCACGCCCGACCTCGACGGCGAGCAGCTCACCCGCGACCTGTCCCCCGAGATCCGCGCCGCCGTCCGGCAGGCCCAGAAGGACCTCCGCGCCCCCGAGGCCGTGATCCTGCTCAGCGCCTTCGCGCTCCTCCTCGACGGCCACGGCGCCGGCCCCGACCTCGTCGTCGGCTCCCCGGTCAACGTGCGCCCCCCGGCCGCCGAACGCGCCGTCGGCTACCACATCAACGTCGTGCCGCTGCGCCTGCGCGTCGACCCGACGCTGACCCTGGCCGAGCTGGTCCGCGCCACCCGCGACACCTTCCTCGACGGCCTCGCGCACAGCGGCGTCCCCGTCGACGACCTCGGCGATGTCGCGCCCAGCGCCGCCACCACCTGGCGCAACCCGCTGTTCCGGCACGTCTTCAACTACGTTCCCACGGTGGGCGACCCGCGCTTCACGCTGGCCGGCACGCCCGCCACACTCCTCGCCGTCGAGAACGGGTGCAGCAAGTTCGACCTGGAGTTCTTCGTGATGCCCTCCGACGAGGGCATCCGGCTGCGCGCCGCCTACCGCACCGAGAACTTCGACGCCACCGAGGTCGCCGCCCTCCTGGAGCGCTACGAGGCGCTGCTCGCCGGCCTCCTCGACCACGCGGCCACCCCCGTCGCCGAGATCCCGCTGCTCGGCCCGACCGACCGCGCCGTCATCGACGCGGCCAACGCCACCCGCGCCGCCACCGACCCGGCCACCGTGCCCGCCGCGATCCACGCCCGCGCCCTGGCCACCCCCGGGGCGACCGCCGTCGTCGACGGCGACCGCGCCGCCGGCTACCGCGCGCTGTGGCTGGCCGCCCAGGACGTGCGGGACGCGCTGCGCGCCGCCGGCCTCGCCCCCGGCGAGGTCGTCGCCGTCGTCGCCCCGCGCGGCGTCGAACTCGTCGCCGCCGTCCTCGGCACCTGGCTCGCCGGCGGCGTCTACATGCCGATCGACCCGGACCACCCCGCCCAGCGCATCGCCTACCAACTCGCCGACTCCGCCGCCCCCGTGGTGCTCGCCCCGCCGGAGCGCGCCGAGCTGGCCGGCGAGGGCCGCGTCCTGGTGCCGCTGCGCGCCCCGCGCGAGGACCGGGACGAGCCGCTCGACGCGCCGCCGACCACGGCCGACGCGCCCGCCTACCTGATGTACACCTCAGGCTCGACCGGCCGCCCCAAGGGCACCCTCGTCGGCCACGCCGCGCTGGCCAACCTCACCGCGCACTTCGCGCGCGAGCTGGACGCCACCCCCGACGACGCCGGGCTGTGGCTGACCACCTTCTCGTTCGACATCTCGGGCCTGGAGCTGTACGTGCCGCTGTGGGCCGGCGGCCGGGTCGTCGTCGCCCCCGACGCCGCCCGGCTGGACGGCGCCGTGCTGCGCGAGCTGCTGGAACGTCACGACGTCGGCATCGTCGAGGCCACCCCGACGACCTGGCGGGCCGTGCTCGACGCCGCGGGTCCGGCGCTCGCCGGCCGCCGGGTGCTGTGCGGCGGCGAGCCGCTGCCGGCGCCGCTGGCCGAGCGCCTCATCGCCACCGGCTGCCGGCTGCACCACGTCTACGGCCCGACCGAGACCACCATCTGGTCCACCTCAGCCGTCCTCACGAAGGTCGAGGGCGGCCGGGTCCCCGTCGGGCGGCCCATCAGCAACACCGTCGTCCTGGTCCGCGACGAGGCGGGCCGCGAACTGCCGCTCGGCGTGCGCGGCGAGCTGTGCGTCGCGGGCGACGGCGTCGCCTTCGGCTACCACGACCGGCCCGAGCTGACCGCCGAACGCTTCCCCACCCACCCCGTGCACGGCCGGTTCTACCGCACCGGGGACGTCGCGTTCTGGCGCCGGGACGGCGCACTCGAACTGCTCGGCCGTGGCGACCGGCAGGTCAAGCTGCGCGGCAACCGGATCGAGCTGGGCGAGATCGAGTCCGTCCTCTCCCGCCACCCCGAGGTCAAGACCGCCGCCGTGGTGCTGGTCGACGCGGGCGGCCCCGACGCCGCGCTGGTCGCGTTCATCGAGGGCGTCGGCGGTCCCGAACTGACCGACAGCGTGTGGGAGCACGCCAGGGGGGAACTCCCGCGCGCCGTCGTGCCCCAGGAGTTCGTCATCGCCGACGCGCTGCCGACCACCCTCAACGACAAGGTGGACTACCCGGCGCTGCTCCGGCTCGCCGAGGAGCGCCGCGCGGCGGCCGCCGCGCCGAACGCCACCGACCCGGCCGACCCGGCCGGCGGCGATCCGCTGGTGGCCCAGCTGATCGGCCTGTGGGCCGAACTCCTGGAACGCGGCGACATCACCCCCGACACCAACTTCTTCGCGCACGGCGGCCATTCGCTGATGGGCGCGATCCTCGTCCAGCGGCTCGAACCGCTGACCGGGGTCTCGCTGCCCCTGGCCGAGCTGTTCGCCGACCCCACCCCCCGCAGGCTTGCCGCCCGGCTGCGAGCGGCCGGCGCGCAGGACAGCGCCCCAGGCGCGGGCACCGAATAAGAGGAGAAAGACCCCGATGAGCACTTCGCAGCCCCGGGCGGGCACGCCCATGAGCCCCCGAGAAGTCTTCGCGCTGAAGGAACAGCGCGTCCTGCGGTTCGACATGGCGGGCCAGGCCGACCTCTTCGCCGAGGACGGCGTCATGGAGTTCCCCTTCGCACCCGCCGGAACCCCCCGCCGACTGGAGGGCCGCGCCGCGATCCGCGAGGTCCTGGGCGGCGCGGTGGAACGGACCAGGGAGACGGGGATGCGGCTGCTGGACCACGGGCAGTACACCATCCACGACACCACCGACCCCGAGGTCATCGTCGTCGAGTTCGACGCCCACGGGCAGGCCGGCCCCGACGGCGAGATCCGCACCTGTCCCTACATCCAGGTGTTGCGGGTCCGCGACGGCGAGATCGTGCTGTTCCGCGACTACTGGAGCATGGAGACCGCCCGCCCGTTCTGGGGCCTGCCCACCGCCGAGGCGCTCAGCCGGGCGGTGACCGATGCCTGAGCACGCGGGCACCAACAGGCGCCGGTTCCTGACCGGCGCGGGGGCGGCCGCCGTCGCCCTCGGCGGCGGCGCGGTCGTCCTCAACCAGGCCGGGGCGGCCGGGCCTTCGGGTCGCGGCGGCCCCCGTCCCACCGCGACCCCCGCCGTCACCGTCACCCCGGACGACCCGCGCTACGCCGACCTCGTCACCGGCATGAACCAGCGCTGGTCGGCCACCCCCGAGGGCGTCCACCTCGTCACCACCACCGAACAGGTCGTCCGGGCCGTGGACGAGGCCGTCCAGGCCGGCCGGCGGATCTCCGTGCGCAGCGGCGGGCACTGCTACGAGGACTTCGTCTACCACGCCGACGCGCAGGCCGTCATTGACCTGTCCGCGATGAACCGGATCTCCTACGACGCCGAGATGCGGGCGTTCGCCGTCGAGCCGGGCGCCACCATGCTCGACGTGTACGAGACCCTCTACAAGACGTGGGGCGTCACCATCCCCGGCGGCACCACCGCCGGGGTCGGCGTCGGCGGCCTGGTGCCGGGCGGCGGCTACGGGCTGCTGGCCCGCCGCGACGGGCTGACCGCCGACCATCTGCACGCCGTGGAGGTCGTCACCGTCGACGCCGACGGGACCGTCGCCGCCCACATCGCCACCCGCGAGGCGGACGACGACAACCACGAGCTGTGGTGGGCCCACACCGGCGCCGGCGGCGGCAACTTCGGCATCGTCACCCGCTTCTGGTTCCGCACCCCGGGCGCCACCGGCACCGACCCGACCCGGCTGCTGCCCCGCCCGCCGGCCACCGTGCTGCTGTCCAACGCGGGGCTGCCCTGGAGCGCCGTCACCGAGGACAGCTTCGCCCGGCTCCTCGACAACTTCGGCGCCTACTTCGAGGAGCACCAGACCGCCGGCACCACCGAGGGCGACCTGTTCAGCTTCCTGCTGCTCAACCACGTCTCAGCCGGCGCCATCGGCGTCGCCACCCAGCTCGACGCGGCGGCCCCCGACGCCAGGGCCGTCCTGGACGACTACCTGGCCGCCGTCCTCGACGGCGTCGCGCCCGCCGACTCGATGCCGCCGCCCGCCGAACTGCCCTGGCTGCGGGCCACCACGTTCGTCGCCACCAGCGGCATCGTCTCCGACCCGACGCTGCGCGCCGAGCACAAGTCGGCCTACCTCAAGCGCCGTCTCCCCGCCGAGCAGGTCGCCGCCACCTACCGGCACCTGACGGACGCCGAGTTCACCAACCCCAACGCCATGCTGTGCGTCTACTCCTACGGCGCCCGCGTCAACGAGGTCGCCGCCGACGCCACCGCCACCTCGCAGCGCGCCTCCGTCCTCAAGCTGCTCTACCAGTCGTTCTGGCACGACCCGGCCGAGGACGAGGCCAACATCGGCTGGCTGCGCGCCTTCTACGCCGACGTCTACGCCGCCACCGGCGGCGTGCCGGCCCCGGACGACCTGCACGAGGGGTGCTACATCAACTACCCCGACGCCGACCTGTCGGACGACGCACTGAACACCTCGCCGACGCCCTGGCACGAGCTGTACTTCCAGCAGAACTACTCCCGCCTCCAGCAGGTCAAGGCCGACTGGGACCCGGGAGACGTCTTCCGCCACCGCCAGTCGGTGCGACTTCCGGGCAGCTGACCGCCGCCCGAATCCTCGGAGAAACTCCGACACATCCCGTCCGGCCGGCGGGAATTCCCGGCCGAATTACCTGAGCCGCTTATTCCCGTGACGGGGCTTTAGATTTCGCTAAGTGGCTCGTTGGCAGGCACGGATAGTGTCACGGACACGGCTCGTCAAACGCGGGCCATATTCACTCATCACGCCGGGCACAGACCCACAAGAGGGGCAGCAGAATGACCGACAGCAGAGCACAGCTTCTCGGAACGGCCGCCCAGGTGGCCGAACTCTTCGGCCCCGGCGCCGACATCAGCGACATGTACGGTGCCGAGGGGGCCGCGCTGTACCACGGCCTCACCCGCTACGAGTCCGCCGAGATCGAGGAGATGCTCCGCATAGCCAAGGGCCGCCCCGGGCCCCTGCTGGAGCTGGCCTGCGGCACCGGCCGCATCACGGTGCCGTTCCTGCGGGAGGGGTACGAGACCGTCGGCCTCGACTTCTCCACCTCCATGCTGGAACTCCTCAAGGCGCGCATGACCGAGGACGACGCCAGGGACCACGCCGACCAACTCACCACCGTCCACGGCGACATGACGGACTTCAAGCTGAACCGGAAGTTCGGCCTGATCCTGCTCGGCGCCTCCGCCGTGTGGAACGTCGACGCCGAGAAGCGCGCCAGCCTCTTCGCCTCCGTGCGCGACCACCTCGCGGAGGACGGCCGGTTCCTGCTGACGCTGATCGAGTTCGACGGCGTGGGTGAGGACACCGACGCCTTCGAAACCACCCTCGTCTTCGCCGCGCAGGGCGAACACCCGGCGCTGGTCACGTTCTTCGACTACGTCGACCCGGCCGGCGGGCTGCGCTCCACCAACATGGTGCGCCAGGCGGTCGTGGACGGGCAGGTCGTCAAGACCTCCATCCACACCGCCCTGACCCACCTGGTCGCCCCCTCCGTCCTGGAGAAGGAGATCGAGTCCGCCGGCCTGAAGGTCGTCGGCCGCCACGACGTCGTCAGCGGCTACGAGATCCTCAAGGCCAGCTCCCGCCCGGTCGCCGTGCGCCTGATGGAGATCTCGCACTAGTCGACCGGCCTCGCACGAGAGGGCGTTCGCCCGGCGCGGGTGAGTGAGTGAGGTGCCGGCAGGGATCGTTCGGGGCGTGTTCGATCCCTGCCGCACCCGCCCCAACGAACCATCGTGCGAAGGAGTCACAGTGGACACCACCGTCGTGATCGCCGGCGCCGGCCCCACCGGCCTGATGCTGGCCTGTGAGCTGGGCCTCGCCGGCGTGCCGACCGTTGTCCTGGAGAGCAGCGCCACGCCCCGCGACGACGCCCCCGCCGTCGCCATCAACGTCGGAGCCGTCGAACAGCTCGACCGGCGCGGCCTGTTGGAGCCCCTCAAGCGGGACGCCACCACCCTGCCGCTGCCGCGCACCCACTTCGCGCTGTTCCCGCTGGACGTCGAGCGGCTGGGGGAGCGCTACACCAACTCCCTCGTCGTCACCCAGCGGGACCTGTCCGCCACCCTGGAGCGGCGCGCCGTCGAACTGGGCGTCACCATCCGCCGCGACCACCGCGTCGTCGGACTCGACCAGGGCGACGACGCCGTCCGCGTCACCGCCCGCACCCAGGACGGCACCGCCGAACTCACCTGCCGCTACCTCGTCGGCTGCGACGGCACCGACAGCGCCGTCCGCGAGCTGGCCGGCATCCCGTTCCCCGTGGTGGAGTCCCCGTTCTACGGGCTGGTCGGCGACTTCGCCGGCGTCGCCGGCGACATGCCGAAGGAACACCTCGGCTACTACCACTCGCCGGCCGGCGGCATGTTCATGTGCCTGCCCATCGGGCCCGACACGCTCCGCCTGATGACCGCCGAGTTCGACCGGGCCCCCGACGACCCCGCCTCCGCCGTCACGCCCGAGGAGGCGCGCGCCACCGTGAAGCGCCTCAGCGGCACCGACCCGGGCCCGCTGACCCTGCGCTGGATGTCCCGCTACCGCAACCTCAGCGGCCTCGCCGACGCCTACCGCTCCGGGAACGTCTTCCTCGCCGGCGACTCCGCGCACGCCATGTTCCCCCTCAACGGCCAGGCCATCACCAGCGGCCTGCACGACGCCGTCAACCTCGGCTGGAAGCTGGCCGCGACCGTCCACGGCTGGGCCGCCCCCGACCTGCTCGACACCTACGACGCGGAACGCAGGCCCGTCGGCCGCCGCGCCTGCGTCAACATCCGCGCCCAGGTGTCCCTCTCCGAGGACCCCGACCGGGTGGCGCCGCTGCGCGAGGTCGTCTCCTGGCTCGCCTCGTTCGACCAGAGCAACGCGGCCCTGATCGAGATGGTCATGGGCCTGGACGTGGACTACGCCGGGCCAGCGCGGCCCGAGGAGCCCGCCCGGCACGCGCTGCTGGGCCGCGCGCTGCCCCCGGTGCCGCTGAAGACCGCCGAGGGCGCCACCGACACCGCGCGGCTGAACCACTCCGGCCACGGCGTGCTGCTCGACCTCTCCGGCGACTCCTCCACCGACTGGAAGATCGCCGGCTGGCGCGACCGCGTCGACGTGGTGACCGCCGCGCCCACGCCCGAACTCCCGGCCCGCGCCCTGCTGTTGCGCCCGGACGGCCATGTCGCGTGGGTCGCGCCCGAGCACGACGCGCGCGCCTCGCTCCACGCCACGCTGACCCGCTGGTTCGGCGCCGCCGCCCCGACCGACCGCTGACGCCCACCGACCAGGAGACGAGAACACCGTGGACTTCGGTCTCTTCTACTTCGCCGACGACCGTCCGGTCGAGGGCGACCGCTACCGGCTGCTGCTGGACACCGCCACCTTCGCCGACCGCAACGGCTTCTCCGCCGTGTGGACCCCGGAGCGGCACTTCCACGCCTTCGGCGGCCAGTACCCCAACCCGGCCGTCACTGGCGCCGCGCTAGCCACCGTCACCGAGAACGTCGCCATCCGCGCCGGCAGCGTGGTCGCGCCGCTGCACAACCCGCTGCGGATCGCCGAGGAGTGGTCGGTCGTCGACAACCTCTCCGGCGGCCGGGCCGGCGTCTCGTTCGCCTCCGGCTGGCACGCCGTGGACTTCGCGCTCCGCCCGGAGAACTACGCCCGCCGCAAGGAGATCCTCTCCGAGACCACCGAGACCGTCCGCCGCCTGTGGCGCGGCGAGGCGGTGGCGTTCCCCGACGGCACCGGCAAGGACGTCGGGCTGACCATCCACCCGGCGCCCGTCCAGGCCGAGTTGCCGGTCTGGCTCACCAGCGCCGGCAGCGTCGACACCTTCCGGGAGGCCGGCCGGCTCGGCGCCGGCATCCTCACCCACCTCCTCGGCCAGGACCTGGACGACCTCGGCCAGAAGATCGCCGCCTACCGCGAGGCGTTCACCGCGTCCGGCGCGCCGGACGCCGGCGCCGTCGCCGGCGGCGGCCATGTCGCGCTGATGCTCCACACCTTCGTCGGCGCCGACCGCGAGGAGGTCCGCGAACTGGTGCGCCGCCCGTTCAGCGCCTATCTCCGCAGCTCCGTCGCCCTGTTGGCGCGCACGATGGGCACCGTGATGAGCCCGGCCGACCTGGAGCGGATGCGCCCGGAGGACCTGGACTTCCTCATCTCCCGCTCGTTCGACCGGTACTTCGACACCGGCGGCATGTTCGGCACCGTCGACGACTGTCTGAAGACCGCCGCCCGCCTTGAGGAGATCGGCGTTGACGAGGTCGCCTGCCTCATCGACTTCGGCGTGGCCCACGACCAGGTGCTCGACGGCCTCACCCGCCTCGACGAGGTCCGCCGAGGGTTCGCCTGACGGCCGGGACGCCAGGGTCTTCGTGGCCTGCCAGGCCGGCGGGGGCGTGCGGGGCGCGCGACCCGGCCCCGCCGCCCGGCCCCGGGCGGGTGGCCCAGCACCAGCCGGCCCGGACGTCGCGGTACGACGCGTGTGAACGGGCCGCACGATCAGGCCCGCGACACGATCCGGGCGGCGGAGTGCCAGGCGGAAGCCGACGGGGGCGCCGAAGTCGAAGAGGTACATCGCGAAGCGGGTCAGGGACAGGCGCACGCAGGCCGGGCGTCGTGGCCCGCGCCACCGGCGCCCCCGGGGCGCCGCGCGCCCCGCGCCCGTTCCGGCCGCGTCAGCGGAGGCCGTGCCGCTCCGCCCAACACAGCACGCCCTCGGGACACTCGACGCCGAGCCGCTCATACAGCCGCGCCCTGGCCGGCGCCCGCTCCGCCTCCCGCCCGCCGCCCCGCACCAGCCGCATCAGCAGCGCCATCTCGTCGTGGGTGAGCCGGCGCGGCGTCCGCACGTGCAGCACCCGCCGCAGCGCGGCCGGCACGCAGCTGATGCCGCGCCGGGCCAGCTGCACGATGTCGCCGAAGTCCTCGACCGAGGTCGAAGGACCCATCACGGACGCCCCGTCCAGGATCGACAGCACCGTCGTCTCGCGGTCGCTCAGCCGCTCCACGTCGAGGAACACCACCAGCTGCGAGGGGCGCGGCAGCGGCAGCACATCCGCCACCGAGGCGGTGCGGATGGCCGTCCGCAGCGAGGCGACCAGCACCCGCGACGGCTGCCGGCCGATGAACGCCCCGGGCCGCGTCACCCGCGTCACCCGGTACGCGTCGCCCGCCAGGGCGGCGCCGTAGCGATTCATGTCCGCGTCGGAGACTCCGAAGAATCCGACCGTGGTCGAAGCTGTCAGCGTGCCGACGGGGTCCACGTTGCCGCCCTTCGGGAGAGGAATGAAGCCACGGATGGGGGCTCTCGGCCCGCATCAGTGGCCCTGTCCCCGCTCGCCTCGGCGAGCGGGGACAGGGGGGTGTTGCGGGGCTGGGCGCGGTCAGTCGCGGCCGGACGCGCCCGCGTTGGCCGGCAGTTCGCTGCCCTCGTCCGGCCGGGTCTCGGCCCCGGCGTCCGCCGGGCCCTCCGGCGCGCCGTCGGCGCCGTGCGCCAGCGGCCGGTTGGGCAGCACGATCGACGCCACGACGGCGCCCACCACGGCGACGGCCGCGCCCACCAGAGAGGCGTTGCTCAGCGCCACCTCGAAGGCCCCGTCGGCCGCCCGCATCAACTCGGTGCCGGCCGCGCCCAGTTGGTCGGCGACGGCGGCGGCCCCGCCCAGCGAGTCCTCGGCCGCCTCCCGCGCCTCGGGCGGCAGGTTCTCCAGCGCCGGCAGGTCGTTGCGGTAGGAGGTGGTGAGCACGCTGCCCATCACCGCGATGCCCAGCGCGCCGCCGACCTGCATGGCGGTGTCGGTGACGGCGGAGCCCGCGCCGGACTGGTTCGAGGGCGAGGCCGCCAGGATCGAGTCGGCGGCCGGCGGCATCGCCATGCCCAGGCCGAAGCCCAGCAGCGCCAGGGCGACCAGCACCCGGTCCTCGGTCTGGATGTCGACGGTGGACAGTACCAGCGCGGCCGCCGTGATGAACGCCAGGCCGCCGCCGATCGCGAACTTCAGGCCGAGCCGCTGCACCAGCTGCGGCGCCAGGCCGGAGGAGATGATCAGCACGCAGATCGCCAGCATTCGCAACCCGGCGTCAAGTGGCGGCAGTTCGAGCGCGAACTGGAGGTACTGCGTCACCAGGAACAGCGAGCCGAAGAGGGAGAACGCCACGCAGGTGATCGCCACGGCCGAGCCGCTGAAGCGCGGGTTGCGGAAGAGCGCGCCGTCCAGCATCGGGTTGGGCGACCGGCTCTCCCACACGGCGAAGCCGACCAGCAGCGCCACGCCGCCGATGATCAGGCTCCAGGTGCCGGCCTCTCCCCAGCCCCACTCCGGGCCCTGGATCAGGCCGTAGACAAGGGTCACCAGGCCGGCGACGGACAGCAGCGCGCCCGCGATGTCGAGGCCCCGGTGCTGCTCGTCCTTCGACTCGGGGATGATCAACGCGCCGGCGATCAGCGCCAGTCCGGCGACCGGGACGTTGATCAGGAAGAGCGAGCCCCACCAGAAGTTCTCCAGCAGCACGCCGCCGACCACCGGGCCCAGCGGCACGCCGATGCCGGCCGCCGCCGTCCAGATGCCGATGGCGCGGCTCTGCTCCTCGGGCGGGAACACGTTCTTGATGATCGCCAGGGTCGTCGGCATGATCAGCGCGCTGCTGATGCCCATGCCGGCCCGGAAGGCGATCAGCTGGGCCGGGTTGGCGGCGAAGGTCGCGCCGACGGAGAACAGCAGGAACAGGGTCAGGCCGAGCAGGAGCAGCAGCTTCCTGCCGAACCGGTCGGCCAGGCCGCCGGCCAACAGCAGCAGACCGCCGAAGCCCAGCGTGTAGGCGTTCACCATCCACTGCAACTCGCTGACCGAGGAGGACAGATCGGTCTGGATATCGGGCAGCGCAATGGTGATGATGAGAATGTCGAGGCCGATGACGATCAGGCTGAGGCTCAGAATCGCCAGGATCAACCATCGGCGTCGGAAGACGGTTTCGCGGTCCACGAGGGACTCCCTCGGCTAGGGCAGGAGGCATGGGGGCATGGGTGAGGCGCCCGTCGGCGGGTGACCGCCGGCGGGAGGCGTGGGGCGGTCGCGGGGGACCACCCGGCGCGGCCGGGCCCAGCTGTGTGGGGGACCCGACCGGACTCAGCGGCTCGTCAGGCCACGGATGGTGAGGTGCACCAGGTCGCGCAGGCGCTTGTCGAGCACATCGGGAGCGGCGTCCTCCTGAACGATCCCGACCACGGCGTCGAGCAGGAGGTGGGCCACGTCATCGGCCCGGAACTCCGCTCCCACCAGGTCGAGTTCGACGGAGGACTCGGTGAGCAGGGCGCTCACCACGGCGTGCAGGCGGTCCTTGAACGACTGCACGAGGTCGCCGGCGATCTTCTCCGCGTCGGCGAGGATCTCGCTGCGGAACTCGGCGTCGACCGTTCCGGCGACAAACTCGATCTTGACTGACAGGACGCCTTCCAGCCGGTCCGCCACGGTGCCCTCGGAGCGCCGGGCCAACTCGGCCGCGTCGATCAGTCCGTCGACCATCTGTGCGGTCATGGCCCGAAAGACGTCCTGCTTGTTGCGGAAGTGCTGGTAGAGCGCGGGCCGTGAAACCTGAGCGGCCTGCGCGATCAGCTCCATGGAGGTGCGCCGGTAGCCGTACCGCCCGAACGTGCGCAGCGCCGCGCTCAGTACCTGTCTCTGCTTCGTCGTCGCATCCAACACGCTGACATAATCAGTATTGATTGTCCAAGTGTCAAGTCGCCCTGGATTTTAGGTCGTTCACAGAGCTTGCTTAGCGCCCCGACGGATCGTGGGAGTACGTATCAGTGCGTCTACTGGATGGCCTCGTATGCCCAACGAAGACAAGCTCCGCGACTACCTCAAGCGCGTCACCAACGACCTGGCCCAGGCCAGGCAGCGGCTCCGCGAGGCCGACGCCAGGCAGCACGAGCCGATCGCGATCGTGGGGATCGGGTGCCGGTATCCCGGCGGGGTGGGGTCCCCTGAGGAGTTGTGGGGTTTGGTGTCGGAGGGGCGGGAGGGGATCTCGTCGTTTCCGGAGAACCGTGGTTGGGATGTGGAGTCGCTCTACGATCCGGACCCGGAGGCGGTGGGGAAGTCCTCGACGCGGATGGGTGGGTTCCTGCACGACGCCGGGGAGTTCGACGCGGACTTCTTCGGGATCTCGCCGCGCGAGGCCCTGGCGATGGACCCGCAGCAGCGGTTGTTGCTGGAGACGGCCTGGGAGACCTTCGAGCACGCCGGGATCGACCCGCACGCCCTGCGCGGCAGCCAGACCGGCGTCTACGCCGGAGTGATGTACCACGACTACGCACCGTCGGTGCGGCAGCTGCCCCAGGAGGTCGAGGGCATCGCCCTGACCGGCAACCTGGGCAGCGTCATCTCGGGCCGCCTCGCCTACACCTTCGGCCTGGAGGGGCCGGCGGTGACGGTCGACACGGCCTGCTCCTCCTCGCTGGTCGCGCTGCACCTGGCGGTGCGGGCCCTGCGCGGCGGCGAGTGCGACCTGGCCCTCGCGGGGGGCGCCACGGTGATGGCGACGCCGGGGACCTTTGTCGAGTTCAGCCGGCAGCGGGGGTTGTCGCCGGACGGTCGGTGCAAGGCGTTCTCGGCCGATGCGGACGGGACGGGGTGGGCCGAGGGTGTTGGCCTGCTGTTGGTGGAACGGCTTTCGGATGCGCGGC
>NZ_RFFJ01000086.1 GCF_003696235.1 Streptomyces triticirhizae | reverse complement strand
CGCGTCGCGCGCCGGCCGCCGCCGGAGCCCCCGTGCCCGCGGGAGCCGCCGACGCCGAGCCGGGCCCCCCGCTGCTCGACCGCGAGGAGCAGCGCGCCCACCTGCGCGCGCTGCTCGCCGGCGGCCGTTCCGTCCGGCTGACCGGCCCCTCGGGGGTGGGTCGCAGCGCGCTGCTGGACGCCGTCGCCGAGGACTGCGCCACGCTGGCCCCCGACGGGGTGGTCCGGCTCAACGGCCATCGGCGCACCCCCAGGGACCTGCTCCACGAGCTGTACGCGGCCGTTCACCACGTCAGCAACTACCGCCCGGGGCCGACCGAGTTGTCCGCCGCGCTGCGGGAGATCGGCGCCGTGGTGGTGCTGGACGACGTGGAGTTCGGCGGGGCCGCGCTGGACGAGCTGCTGACCGCGACGCCCGAGTGCGCCTTCCTGCTGGCCCAGCGCCCCGAGGCGCCGGCGCCCGGAGCCAGCTCCGGCGTGGTCGACGTTCCGCTCGCCGGTATCGGCCCGGAGGCCGGCCGCCGGCTGCTGGCGCTGGCCGTCGCCCGGGAGTTGACGCCGGCCGAGGTCGAGTGGGCCGACGAACTGGGCCGCGCCGGCGGCGGCCTGCCGCTGCACCTCGTGCAGGCCGGCGCGGTGCTGCGGTACCGCGCGCTCGGCGGGCGTGGCCCGCTGCCCTCGGTCGACGGCCTGGTCGGCGCCCTGGCCGCCGCGATATCCGAGGGCGCCAGGGAGCTGCTGGTGATCGCCCTGGCGCTCGGCGGCGAGCTGCCCGACCCGGCGGCCCTGCCCGCGCTCACCGGCGACGGCGAGGCCACCGTCGCCTACACGGAGTTGGTCGACTGCGGCCTGCTCACCCGGGTCGGCCCCCGGCGGCGGCTGGCGCCCGGCGCACTGGCCGCGCTGGAGGGCTCCGGGCTGGCCGCCGACGGCGCGGCCCGGATCGCCTCGCTCACCCGCCACTTCACCTGGTGGCTCACCGAGGCGCGGGTCGCGGCCGAGGAGGCCGTGGCCCAGGCCGACGTGCTGCTCGCCGCGCAACGCGCCGCCCAGCAGGCCGGGTTGGCCGCCGAGGCCACCGAGCTGGTCCGCCGCACCGCGCCCCTGCTGGCCGCGGGGCTGCGCTGGGGCGCCTGGGAACGGGCGCTGCGCACCGGGCAGGAGGCGGCCAGGGAGGCCGGCGCCGTCGCCCAGGAGGCGTACTTCCACCACGAGTTGGGCGTCCTCGCCATCTGTGAGGGCCAACTGGCCCGGGCCCGCGCCGAGTTGGAGGCGTCCACGGCGCTGCGCGGCGTGCTGTCCGACGCGGGCGGCGCCGTCGCCGGCCGCCGCGCGCTGACCCTGGTGGACGACCTGACCAGGCCGCCGTCCGCCATACCCGCGCACACCCCGCCCGCCGGCGTGCCCGCCGACCTCATCCAGCAGCCGCCGCCCGAGGTGAACGCGCCGCCCGCCGCCAACGCCCCCGAGCCGCCCGGCTCCACCGAGCTGACCCTGGTCATCCGGGGTCGTTCGCCCGAGGAGTCCGGCGCCACGCTGCGCCAGATGCTCTCCCGGGGGAACCGCCGCAACGCGGTGGCCACCGGCGCCGGCGCGTTGCTGGCCGCCGTGCTCGGCACGGTGGTCGCGCTCGGCCTGACCTCGGGCGACTCCGGGGACGACACGGAGAACGTCACCCGCGACGACCCCGCCGCCTCGGAGGAGGACGCCCCGGTCACGCACGAGACCACGCCCGAGGAGTCGGCCACCGAGGAGACCGAGGAGCCCAGCGAGACACCCTCGCCCACGGAGGAGACCTCCGAGCCCGAGCCGACCGAGACCACCGCCCCGCCGACCACGCCCGACCCGACCACCCCCCAGCCCACCACGCCGTCGGAGTCCGAGGGCTCGGGCGGGAGTTCGGGCGGCTCCGGCGGTGACAGCGGCGGCGGGGACACCGACCCGCCGACCGAGCCCACCGACCCGCCCACCGAGCCGACGGACCCGCCGACCGAGCCGACGGACCCGCCCACGGACCCCACCGACCCGCCGACCGACCCGACGGACCCGCCCACCGACGGCGACGACGAGGGCACGGGCGCCTCCCCGACCTCCACCGAGGAGGCCACCGAACCCGCCACGCCGACGCGGTCCGCCTCCCCCACCGCCGGCGCCTCGGCCACCGCAGGCTGAGGCCCCGGGCCAGGGCCGCGCACGACCGACCCACCGCCCGCCGGGCCGCCGCTGGAACGGCGGCCCGGCGGAACGGCGACCGGGTTCAGCCCGCCGCCACGGCGAAGCGGTACCGACCCGAGCCCGTGGTGAAGACGGCGCAGCCGTCCGCCATCCGCTCGAACGTCGCGCCGTCCCGCTCGACCTGCTCGCCGCGCTCGGCCGGCACCCACACCTCGGCCGTGGCGTTGACCGGCACCTCGACGTCCAGCGTGAACGTCCCGTCCCCGCCCAGCGCCCAGCGGGTCGCGACCGTCCCGTACGGCGAGCGGAACCGCCCCGAGGCCGTGGTGACCCCGCCGCCGGGGCGCGGCCTGACGGTGACCACCCGGAAGCCGGGCGCGCCCGGCGCGATGCCCGCGACGGTGCCGTAGAGCCACTCGCCGACCGCGCCGTAGGCGTAGTGGTTGAACGAGTTCATGTCCGCCGTCTGGAACCCGCCGTCCGGGGTGATCGAGTCCCAGCGCTCCCACATGGTGGTCGCGCCGTTCGCGATCTGGTACCCCCACGAGGGGAAGGTGTCCTGCTCCAGCAGCCGGTACGCGACGTCGACGCGCCCCGCCTCGGTGAGCGTCGGCAGCAGCCTCGGGGTGCCGAGGAAACCCGTGGACAGGTGGTCGCCCCGCGCCTCGACCAGTTCCACCAGCCGCCCCAGGACCGAGGCCCGCAGCGCCGGGCTGGGCAGCAGGTCCATGGACAGCGCCAGCACACAGCCGGTCTGGGTGTCGCCGGCGATCCGCCCGTCCGCCCCCACGAAGGCGGCGTTGAACGCGTCCCGCACCCGCGCGAACAACTCCTCGTACGGCGCGGGATCGTGGCCCAACACCCGCGCGGCGCCGGCGACCAGGGCGGCGGCGTGGGCGAAGTACGCCGTGCCGATGACGTCCCTGGGCGTCTCGTCCTCGACGTTGAGCCAGTCCCCGTACCCCTCGGCCGGCCGAACCAGCCCCTCGCTGTGCTCGACGAGGTAGTCGATCCAGGCGGTCATCGCCGGCCAGTTCTCCGCCAGCACCCGCTCGTCGCCGTAGGCGCGGTGCAGGCTCGTCGGAACGGTCACCCCCGCGTCGCCCCAACCGGCCACGCCCAGGCCGAGTTCGTCCATGGCCGGCGCCACGTCGGGGAAGCCGCCCCGGTCGGGGCCCTCGGCGGGCTGCCCGTCGCGCAGGTCCGTCAGCCACTTGGTGAGGAACCGCGCGGACTCCATCACATAACAGGCGGTCGGCGCGAAGACGTTGATGTCGCCGGTCCAGCCGAGCCGCTCGTCGCGCGCCGGGGTGTCCGTCGGCACGGAGAGGAAGTTGCCGCGCTGTCCCCAGGTGATGTTGCGGTGCAGCTGGTTGACCATCTCCAGGTTGGTCGAGAACTCCATGGTGAACGGCGCCGCCGTGTGCGCCACCCGACCGGTCACGGCCTCGGTGCCCGGGGTGCCGGGAAGGCCGGTGATCTCGACATAGCGGAACCCGTGGAAGGTGAACCGGGGTTCGAAGACCTCCTCCCCGCCGCCCGCGAGCGTGAAGACGTCCTGGGCGCGGGCCGTGCGCAGGTTCTCCGTGTAGAGCCGGCCCTCCCGGTCGAGCACCTCGCCATGGCGCAGCGTGACCCGGGTGCCGGCCTCGCCCGTCACCCGAAGCCTGACCCAACCGACCATGTTCTGGCCCAGGTCGAAGAGGTGAACGCCGGGCCGCACCTCGGCGACGCTCACCGCCGGCAGCTCGCTCACCACCCGGGTCGGCTCGTCCACCATCCGGACGACCTCGGGCGTCGCGACCTCCGTGGGAACGACCGGACGCCAGGCTCCGTCGTCGAAGCCGGGCGCGTCCCAGCCGTGGGCCTCCCGCCGCGCGTCGTACTCCTCGCCGTGGATCAGGTCCGCGACCAGCCACGGCCCGGTGGCGGCGCGCCAGGAGCCGTCGCTGGCGACCCGTTCGACGCGGCCGTCCTGGTACGTGACCTCAAGGACCGTGAGCAGCGAGGGCAGTTCGCCGTACCGCCGCTGCCCGAACCAGGCGATGTGCCCCGCGTACCAGCCGGGCGCCAGCGTGAAACCCAGCGCGTTCTCGCCCGCGCGCACCTGCTCCGTGACGTCGTACGCCTGGTAGGCGACGCGGTGGCGGTAGTCCGTCCAGCCGGGGGTGAGGTGGGCGTCGCCGACGCGTTGCCCGTTGAGCCGTGCCTCGTACAGGCCGAGCGCCGTCGCGTAGAGCCGCGCGCCGGCCACCGGCGCTGAGGGGAGCGTGAACGAACGGCGCAGCAGCACGGGCGAGCGCTGGGCGTGCACCTCGCCCCAGGGGGCGCCGCCCCAGGGCGCGCGCACCCGCGCGGGCTGCCAGCCGTCCGGCTCGAACTCCGGCGCGCGCCACGCCTCGTCCGCCGGTTCCGCGTCGGTGCTCAGCCAGTCGGCCTCGCCGGTGACCAGGCGGCGGCTGGTGCCGGCCCCGGTGGTCACCTCCAGGACGGCGAGCAGCCCCGCCGGCCCCGTGGTCGCGTTGCCGGCCTCGACGGCCAACGCGTTGCGGCCGGCGCGGAGTTCGGCGGTCACGTCGATCCGGGCCGGGTCGCGCCAGGAGTCCTGGTCGGCGACGATCGGGCGGGTGCCGACGGGCACGCCGTTGACCCAGGCGGTGAAGCCGTCGTCGGCGGCCACCACCCACTCGGCGGCGACGACGGGCTCGTCGCCGAGGTCGAAGGCGAGCCGCAGCCAACGGGTGGCCGCCGGCGCCTCGTCGGGGTCGCCGGGGAACCACACCCAGTGCGCGTCCGCCAGCCCCGGCGCGGCCCCCAACTCGGCCGGCGCGCCGACCCAGGCGGCGCCCCACTCCCCGGCCCCGCCGGGCCCGGTCTCCCACCAGGTCGGCTCGCTCCACTCGGAGGCGACGTCGTCGGCGTCCCAGACCCGAACCCACCAGTGGTGACGGCGGCGCGGCTGGGGTGGGGGGCCGTCGTAGGGGACCAGCACGGACTGGTCGGACGGGCGCTTGCCGCTGTCCCAGATGTCCGGGCTGTCGAGCAGCGCGGGGGAACTGGCGACGCGGATCTGGTAGGCGGTCTGCCGTTGGCCGCGCACGGCCGACTCCAACGTCCAGCTCAGCCGGGGCTGTTCGACGTCGAGGCCGAGGGGGCGGTCGGCGTACTCGGTGGTGGTGGAGGCGACGTGGAGCGGCTGCCCGGCGGGGCGCTCGCCGCTGGGCTCTCGGGGACGGGCGGCCGCCGCCGGGGTGAGCCCCGGCAACGGGGCCGCCGCCGTCGCGGCGGCGGCGGTGGTGGTCGCGAGGATCTGGCGTCTGCTGATCACATGCCCCTCCGAGGTAGAGGATGGGGTGGCACGGTCCGCCGGTTAAAACGATTCATCCTGGCGTTAGTTGAACGTAGGGAGGGGCTGGGGGGTCGTCAAGGGGGTTCGCCCGCCGGCGGGCTTCGGGGCGGTGGGGACTGCTCGGCGGTGGGGTGGCCGGGTGGTGACGAGGTCTGGGGAGCCTGCCCGTGGAGGAGGACCAGGAGCGGCTGCGGAACACGTCGGGGGCGAACCGGTTGGGGTTCGCGCCGTTGCTTGAGCGGCACCGGGTCGAGATCCGGGGTGCGTTCGGGTTCCGTGAGTGCGCCGAGGAGGATCAGATCCAGCTTGCCGAGCGGTTGGCGGTGGAGCTGTGCGGGGTGGAGCTGAACCGGGACAGGCTGGCGGAGGCGGTGGTGGCCCGCTGCCGCAAGGACCGGCTGGAGCCGTCGACGCCGGGGCGTGTCGGGCACCGCACGGACGTGGAGATCGACCGGCGGTACACCGAGAACGTCGGCTCGGCGCGGCTGGGCGACCGCCCGGCTGTCCTCCCTTCGGCGCGGCCACATCGACTTCCTCGGCCGCTCCCCCTACACCCGGTCTCCGGCACCGGGCCTGCGGCAGCGGCGCGACCCGACCGCATGGCGCTCGTGAGCCGACGCGTCAGGGGGTCTGGGCCTCGATATGGGCCAGGTGGACGGCGAGGGTCTCTTCGAATGCGGGGCGGCGGTCTGCCCCGAGGGGGCGAATGTCGCGGGCGAAGTGGGCCAGGACGGGGAAGCGTTCGGGGTCGGCGCCGAGTACCGCGACGCGGAACTGCTCCATGCCCTGTTCGTATTCCTTGGGGGGGATGGTGCTGATACCGGCCTCGGAGGTGATCAGCGCGGCGAGGAGGATCGCGATGCGGTGGTATCGCACCGGGACCTCCTCGTCGGGCAGGCCGGACGCGCGCAGGGCCTGCAACAGCTCCTCCATGACCAGTCGGGAACCGGTGCCGCCGGAACCGTAGCGCCCCCACACCGTGGCGAGTTGGGGTTGCTCGCCGAATGCCTCACGGAGGCGCAGGGCCAGGGTGGTGATGCGCTGCTTCCAGTCACCCTCGGGGCGGTAGCCGTCCATGGCGGCCAGCAGGATCCGGTCGGCGACCGCGCGCAGCAGTTCGGTCTTGTTGCGGAAGTGCCGGTAGAGGCTGGAGGAGTCGGTCCCGAGCGCTACGGCGAGTTTGCGCACGCTGAACGACTCGGCGTCGCTCGTGCGCAGCAGTCCCACCGCCGTGTCCAGGATCTCCTCGGTCGACCATCGCCTTCGGCCCGTCATCTCGCCCCTCTCGTCCGGACTCAGCCTACCTGTGCACTTGTTGATGCACGCGCCGCGTGCATAATGAGGGCAACGGGCTGTCCGGTCACAACGACGCACCCGGCGTGCGGCCGGGAGGGGAGAAGGACACATGAGTGAGACCACTGCCGCGACACGGCCACCGGAGCCGGACTTCTCGGCGATCACGTGCGGCTGGACCGACCCGGGCCCTGCCGCAACTGCGGCTCTTCCAGCAGCTCGCCGTCCCGCCGGGAGCCGACGCCCGCGCGGTCTCGCCGCTGTACGCGGACGACCTGAGCGGGCTCGCCCCGGCGCTCGTGGTGGTGCCCACCCGGGACGCGGTCGCCGACCACGGCCGCCGCTACGCCGAGCGGCTGCGCGAGGCAGGGACCCCCGTGCGGCTTTCCGAATACCCGGGAGCGCGGCACGCGTTCCTCACCCTGCCCGGCGTCGAACCACAGGCCGAAGCCGCTCAGGCGGAGATCCTCGCCTTCCTCCGCGCGGCCCTGGCGAAGTGACGGAGGAACGATGACCTCGCCCTCGGACCCGACGGCCCAGCGGTCTCCCGTGACGCGGCCACCCCGTGCGCGAGGGGCGCTCGCAGCGATGTACGTGGGCATTGCGCTCACTGTCCTCGGGACGATCGCCCCGTATGTCGACCGTGGCACCATCCATCTGCTGGCCGATCACATCCGCGCTGGCTATCCCGACTACTCCCAGGCGCGGGTCGACTCGGCCGTCGACACCTACCTGGTCGTGTCGTCCGTCATCGGAGCGCTCGGCGTTCTCGCCTGGCTCACGGCGGCCTGGGCCGTCAGGGCGGGCAAGCGGTGGGCCCGCCCCGTCGCGACCGCGATGTTCGTGCTCGGCGCCAGCGCCGGACTGGCCGGGTTGCTGACCAGGGACACCTCCGGCGCGACCGGACTGCCGCCGGAGCTGGGCTGGGCCGGGATGACTCCCTGTCTGGCGGGCGTTCTCGCGGTCATATCGCTGTGGAGAAGAAGGCGACCGACGTGACGACGGCTCCGTTCGACTCCGCACGCGACCATCGCGAACGCACAGATCCGCACCAACGCGAGCCACGACCACCGCGCACCATGGAGGCCGACACAGTGCGGCGCGTCGGCATCATAGGAGTGGGCGAGATCGGCAAGGCCATCGTCGAGGGCCTGCGCGGCGGGGGCGGTGCGTCGCCGGAGGTCTTCCTCTCTCCCCGGGGAGCCCGCGTCGCCACCGGTGCCCTGATCGTCCGCGCCATCCCACTGCCCGCCGTGCGCGAGCGCCGCTCCGTCACCGTGACCTGCCCCTCGCACCCGGCGGTGGACGCTCTCTTCGAACGGCTGGGCGGGGCGCTCCCCGTCGCGGACGAGGACGCCTTCAACGTCTTCTCCGCACTGACCGGGACCCTCACCGCCCACTACGCCTACCTCCCCACGCTCACCTCGTGGGCCACCGGCCACGGCATCGCCCCCGACGCCGCCGACCGATATGTGCGCGGCCTCTTTCGGAACGTCGGCCGCTCACTGAACGACGAGACCCGCCCTCCGCATCAGCTTGCCGCCGACCACGAGACGCCCGGAGGGAACAACGAGGCGGATTCGCACCACGTGGTTCGATCCGGCCAACGCCGCGGCCCTCAAGCGGGCCCTGGACGGCCTCCTCTCCGATCTGGGGTAACGGCCTCCCGGCTGCGGCTGGCGTCCGCGACCTGGAACGGCGACCCGCTGCACGCCTCGCGCTGACGGACCCGCGCCGTCCCGGGCCTCGCCACGGGCGAGGCCCGGGACCGCGCCGTCGTTCCCGAGGCCCGCCGCAGGCGAGCCCCGTCAGAAGAGGCGCAGCTTGTCGTCCTCGATGCCGCGCAGGGCGTCGTAGTCGAGGGTGACGCAGCGGATGCCCCGGTCCGTGGCCAGGGTCCTGGCCTGCGGCTTGATCTCCTGGGCCGCGAACAGGCCCTGCACCGGCGCGAGATGGGGGTCGCGGTTGAGCAGTTCGAGATAGCGCGTGAGCTGCTCCACGCCGTCGATCTCGCCGCGCCGCTTGATCTCCACCGCCACCGTGCCGCCGTCGGCGTCGCGGCCCAGGATGTCCACCGGGCCGATCGCCGTGGGGTACTCGCGGCGGATCAACGTCCAGCCCTCGCCGAGGGTCTCCATCCGGTCGGCGAGCAGCTCCTGGAGGTGGGCCTCGACCCCGTCCTTGATCAGGCCGGGGTCGACGCCGAGTTCGTGGGAGGAGTCGTGGAGAACCTCCTCCATGGTGATGATCAGCTTCTCGCCCGTCTTGTTGACCACCGTCCAGACCCGGCCGCCGTCCTCCGTCTCCTCCTCCTTGAGGGTGCACGGCGGCGACATCCAGTTCAGCGGCTTGTAGGCGCGGTCGTCGGCGTGGACGGAGACCGAGTTGTCGGCCTTGACCAGGACGAGTCGGGGAGCCATGGGCAGGTGCGCGGTGAGCCGGCCGGCGTAGTCGACCGAGCAGCGGGCGATGACAAGACGCATGGGGGCAGCCTAGAGCCTGTCCCGGGCCGGCCTCGCCGCCCTCCCCGGCCGTCAGCGGGCCGTGGACTCCCCGACGGAGTCGGCGGGTTCGGCCCGTTCGACCGGTCCGTCGGACTGCTTGCCCAACCGGCCGCCGGCCGCACCCTCGGAGCCCCCCGCGCCACCGGCGCCGTCCGCATCGCCGCTGTCCGCATCGCCGCCGGAGGCATCCCCGTCGTCGACCATCGTCGACTCGTCGAACGGCAGCCGCCCGGCCAGCACCTCGCCGGCGCGTTGCCGGTCCAGCTCCCCGGTCCAGGTGCCGACCAGCACCGTGGCCACCGCGTTGCCCGCGAAGTTGGTCAGCGCCCTGGCCTCGCTCATGAAGCGGTCGATGCCGACGATCAGCCCGACCCCGTCGACCAGTTCGGGCCGGTGCGACTGGAGGCCGCCGGCCAGGGTGGCCAGGCCGGCGCCGGTGACGCCGGCCGCGCCCTTGGAGGCGATCACCATGAACAGCAGCAGGCTGATCTGCTCGCCCAGCGACAGCGGGTCGCCCATCACCTCCGCGATGAACAGCGAGGCCATCGTCAGATAGATCGCGGTGCCGTCCAGGTTGAACGAGTACCCGGTGGGCACCGTGATGCCCACGACGGGCTTGCTGATGCCCAGGTGTTCCATCTTGGCGATCAGCCGGGGCAGCGCGGACTCCGAGGAGGAGGTCGAGAGGATCAGCAGGAACTCCCGGCCCAGGTAGCGGAGCAGGGTGAAGATGTTGACGCGGGCCACCGCCCACAGCAGCACGCCCAGGACGAGGACGACGAAGATCACGCAGGTCAGGTAGAAGCCGACCATGATGACCACCAGCGAGCGCAGCGCGTCCGCGCCGGTCTCGCCGATGACGGCGGCCATCGCGCCGAACGCGCCGACCGGCGCCGCCCACATGATCATCGCCAGCACCCGGAAGACCAGCCTCTGGAGGTGCTGCACCCCGCGCAGCAGCGGTTCCCCGGCGCGGCCCATCGTCTGGATCGCGAACCCGGTGAACAGCGCGATCAGCAGCGTCTGGAGGACCTCGCCCTCGGTGAACGCGGAGGCGAACGACGTCGGGATGATGCCCAGCAGGAAGTCCACGGTGGACTCGCTGGCCCCCTCGGCCTGGGCGGCGCCCGCCTCCCGGGCGTCCTGGGTGATGTCGAGCCCGGCGCCCGGCTCCAGGATGTTGCCGACCACCAGGCCGATGACCAGCGCGAACGCCGACATCACCATGAAGTAGCCGAGCGCGAGGCCGCCCACGGCGCCCACCTTGGCGGCCTTGCGGACCGAGCCGATGCCCAGCACGATGGTGCAGAAGATCACGGGCGAGATGATCATCTTGATCAGGTTCACGAAGCCGGTGCCCAGCGGCTTCAGCTCCACCGCGACGCCGGGGGCCACCAGGCCCAGGGTGACGCCGGCGACCACGGCCAGGATCACGAAGATGTACAGGTAGTGCGTGCGGTCGCGCCGTTTTCTCGGCCCCGGAGGGGCGGGCGCGGGGGAGGACTTGGCAGCCACGGTGGGGTCTCCTCGTCGTTGTGGAGTCGGCCTGAGGCACTGCGACTATCCAGGGGGACGTGACGCCCGTCACGGTTGCGTTCATTGAGTTCGCGGCGACGGTCGGCGCCGGCCCGCGCCCGTGGGTTCCGGTGAACGCCCCGGCTGAGCACACTGTGCGCTATGGCTCTCCCCCGCCCGCGTTCGCTGGCCGGCCAGCTCTTCGCCATGCAGGTGCTGCTGGTGACGCTGGTGGTGGCCGGCTGCGCGGTCTTCACCTATCTCAACACCAGGGAACAGGCCGAGGAGGCGGCGCGCACCGAGGTCACCGTGGTGGCGCGCGCCATCGCGGACGCGCCGTCCGTGTTGGCCGCGCTCCGTTCCGAGGACCCGAGCGCCCGGCTCCAGCCCTATGCGGAACGGGTGCGCCAGGACACCGGGATCACCTTTGTCACGATCATGCGCCCCGACGGGGAGCGGCTGACCCACCCCAACCCGGAGCTGATCGGGGAGACCTTTATCGGCCACACGGAGCCCGCGCTGCGAGGCGAGACCTTCACCGAGTCCTACACCGGCACCCTGGGCCCCTCGATGCGGGTGGTCACCCCCGTCTGGTCGGACGGGGAGATCGTGGCGCTGGTGAGTGCGGGGCTGGGCGTCGAGACCATAGGGCGCCGGGTCGCGGACCAGGTCAGTGGCCTGCTGTTGGTGGCCGGCGGGGCGCTGGCGCTGGGCGCCGTGGGCACCTGGGCGGTCAACGTCCGGCTGCGTCGGCACACCCACGGCATGAACGCGGCCGAATTGAGCCGGATGTACGACTACCACCAGGCGACGCTTCGGGCGGTGCGGGAGGGGCTGTTGCTGCTGGACGGGGATGGCCGGATCGCGCTGGTGAACGACGCCGGTCTTGAGCTGATCGGGCTGCCGGACGAGCCGGTCGGCCGGGCGCTGTCGGAGCTGGACCTCTCGCCCGGCCTGGTGGCGGCGCTGAGCGGCGAACGGCCCGTGGTGGACGAGGTGTTGGTGACCGAGGAGCGGGTGCTGGTGGTCAACGCGGCGCCGGTCTCCGGCGGCAGCCGGCGCGGCACGGTGGTGACGCTCCGCGACCACACGGAACTCCAGGAGCTGGCCGGCGAGTTGGACTCGGCGCTGGCGTTCACCGATGCGCTGCGTGCCCAGGCGCACGAGGCGGCCAACCGGTTGCACGCCGTGGTGGCGCTGATCGAGCTGGGCCGGGCCGACGAGGCCGTGGAGTTCGCCACCGCCGAGTTGGAGCTGGCCCAGGCCCTCACCGACCGGGTGGTCGACGCGGTGGCCGAACCGGTCCTCGCCGCCCTGCTGTTGGGGAAGGCGGCCCAGGCCAACGAACGCGGCGTGGAGCTGCTGTTGACCGAGGACAGCAGGATCGACGACGGCGTGCTGCCCAGCGCGCTGCCGCCCCGGGACCTGGTGACGATCCTGGGCAATCTGATCGACAACGCGATGGAGGCGGCCATGGGCGCGGCGGTGCAGTCGGCTGCGGGAGCGGCGGGAGCGGCGGGAGCGGCGGGGGCGGCGGCGAGGAGCGCGGCGGGGGAGCGGGTGGGCGATCCGCGCGCCGGCGCGCGGGTGTGGGTGCGGGCGCGCGCCGACGCGCACGAACTGCTGCTGGAGGTGAGCGACTCCGGCGGCGGGCTGCGCGGCGAGAGCGCCGAGGCCGCCTTCGACTGGGGCTGGACCACCAAGCCGGCCCAGGGCCCGGAGGCCGGCGCGCGCGGCGTCGGCCTGGCGCTGGTGCGGCAGGCGGTGCGCCGCAACCGGGGCGCGGTCGAGGTGGACCGCGCGGCCGGCGGCGGCGCCCGGTTCACCGTGCGGCTGCCGCTGCGGGTGGGCGTGGCATGACCGGGCCGGGAACGGGGGCAGGGCCGGGAGCGGGCGGGGGACCGAGAACGGGAACGGGCGGGGGACCGGGTGCGGGGCAGGGCCCGCCGCCGGTGCGGGTGTTGGTGGTGGAGGACGAGCCGCTGGCCGCCGAGGCCCACCGGGGCTATGTGGAACGGGTTCCCGGCTTCACGGTCTGCGGCACCGCGCGCTCCGGCGCCGAGGCGGCGCGGCTGGTGGCCGGCACCGAGGTGGATCTGCTGCTGCTCGACCTCTACCTCCCCGACGGCCACGGGCTGCGGCTGCTGCGGGCGTTGCGCGGCGCCGGGCACGGCGTGGACGTGATCGCGGTGACCTCGGCGCGCGACCTGACGGTGGTGCGGGAGGGCGTCTCGCTGGGCGTCGTTCACTATGTGCTCAAACCGTTCACCTTCGCGACTCTCCGTGATCGGCTGGTGCGTTACGCCGCCTTCCGGCAGGCCGAGGGCGAGGCGGGCGGGCAGGAGGAGGTGGACCGCGCGCTGGCGACGCTGCGTTCGCCGGTGGCGGCCGCGCTGCCCAAGGGGCTGAGCCAGCCCACGTTGGAGGCGGTGATCGAGGCGCTGCGCGCCGCGCCCGAGGGGCTGACCGCCTCGGTGACCGCCGGGTGCGTGGGGGTCTCGCGGATCACCGCCCGGCGCTATCTGGAACATCTGGTCACCACCGCCCGCGCCGCGCGCGCCCCCCGTTACGGAGGGGTCGGCCGACCGGAGTTGTGCTACCGCTGGCTGGATGAGGAGGGTGAGCGAGGGGTGGCGGAGTGGTAACCGGGTGAGGTCAGAGGCGTCTGCTATGGGGGAGATTCGCCGGATTCGACAGTGGCCAGTTATGTGCCCAATCCACTGACACCCACCCGCCGCGCGGCCTAACGTGAGCGGGGGGTCGTCCACTCGAACGCACGCACGCCGGTGCGGGGTTGGGGTGGTGAAAACCCTCGGGCCAGTCCGCGCCAGACCCCGACTCGGGGGTCGCGAGAGGAGAAACTCATGTCGCTCGACGTCTCACCGGCGTTACTGGAACAGGCCGAGCGGGGCGAGGTGGACGAGAAGGAGTTCGTCGACTGCGTCCGGACGTCCCTGCCCTTCGCCTGGGACATGATCAGCAGTCTGGTGACCCGACTCCAGGTGGACGGCGGCGCGTTCGCCGACAACACGACACCACCACCGGACGAGCACGCGCGCGGCCAACTGCTGCGCGCGTTGGCCAGCGACGCCATCAGGGGTGCCCTGGAGCGGCACTTCGGCGTCCGGCTCGCGTTCCAGAACTGCCACCGGGTCGCCGTCTTCCCGCTCGACGGGGCGAGCGACGAGCGGCTCGCCCGGTTCACCTCGATCCGTGGTCAGATACTCAACCAGTCGCCGGAGCTGCGCGACTGCTGAGTGCCGCTGCCCACGGACGTACCGTTCGCTGCCGCCTTCCCCGCCTGACCGGGGAGGAGCGGCAGCACGTCGTCGGCGAGGCGGCGCACGTTCCGTTCGGTGGCCGCCAGCTCGCCCGAGCCCTCGACCAGCAGCGCGAAGCGGGTGATCCCGGTGCGTTCGCTGGTCAACGCCAGCCGGTCGGCGCAGAGTTGGGGATCGCCCACCGGGTGCAGCTCACACAGCAGCTCGGTGTAGGCCAGCGGGTCCCGCATGGCGCGGGGCGCGCCGTCCAGGGTCTGGTGCGCGGCCAGCCCCTGCCGCAGCCAGCCCGGCAGCGCGCGGCGGATCGTCTCGACGGCCTCCGAGTGGCTGTCGCCGACCTGCCCCACGCCCGCCGCCACATGGTCGGCCGCCGCCACCGCCTCGGGCGGCAGCTCGGCCTGGGCCGCCGACCGGCGCCAGAGCGCCACCATCTCGGCCTTCTCGGCGTCGCCGATGTGCATCCCCAGCAGCATGGGCAGCCCCCGTCGGGCCGCCAGCCGCACCGTCGCCGGCGAGGTGCAGGCCACCACGACCGGCGGCGGATCGGCCTCCTCGGCTGAGCTGGGCACCACCGGCACCGAACGGAACCGGTACCGCGCCCCGTTGGCGTCCACCGCCGGCTGGGTCAGCCACCGCAGCAGCAGGTCGAGTGACTCGGGGAAGTCGCGCTCCAACGCCTCCCGCCCGGTGCCGAAGACCTCCAGGTCCACCCAGGGGCCGCCGCGCCCCACGCCCAGCGTGAACCGCCCGCCCGAGGTCAGGTGGAGCAACGTCGCCTGCTCGCCGAGCGCCACCGGGTGCTGCGTGGACAGCACGCTGATCGCGGTGCCGACCCGGATGCGGCGGGTGCGGCCGAGCAGCAGCGCGGCGAGCGTGGTCGCCGAGGGGCACAACCCGTAGGGAACGAAGTGGTGTTCGGCCAGCCAGACCGTGTCGAGCCCGACCTCGTCGGCGACCTCGGCGGAGCGGACCGCCCGGTCGAGGGCCTCCCGCTGGCTCTGCCCCGGGTACTGGCCGGCCAGCACAAATGTCCCTATCCGTATCGTCGACATGGCGTCCGCCCTCCTCGCGGCCCGGCACGGGCTCGCCGTGACCTGCCTCGTTGCCGTTCTCCCCATGGGCCTTAACGCATGACACGTGCCAAGGGCACGGGACGGCGGCAGGTTTTTCCGATGATCATCAATGGGCCTGGTCGGGGGCCCGCGTAAACTCGGTTGCGTAGCCGGCTCTCCTGCGCTCCACCGATCCGTCCCGCCGCACCCCCGCACCGGCGTTCCCGCTCCGCCGCCGCCGGTCGGCCCCGGCGGTCGGCCCCTCGGCGCGCGCCGCCCGAGCCGGCCACGCCGTCAGCCGAACCGCCGAGCCAGGTCGAGGTGTTCCGTGTCCCCGCGTCGCAACCGCCCGCGCGGTCGTCAACAACCGCCGTCGGGCGGCGAAGGGCCCCGCGAGTACGGCCTGGAACGCACTGACGAGTGGCGTGGCGAGGAGTGGGTGGTGCGCGGGATCACCGGCGCCTCGGCCGCCAAGCACTACCGTTGCCCGGGCTGCGACCAGGAGATCCCGCCCGGCGTTCCGCACGTGGTGAGCTGGCCCAGGCTGGGCGCGGTCGAGGACCGCCGGCACTGGCACCGCGCCTGCTGGAACGCGCGGGACCGCAGGGGCGCGCGGCCCCTGCGGTCCCGTAACGCGCCGCGCTACTGAGGCGCGGTCTCGCCCCGTTCGGCCGGTTCAGACGTCCGACGTGGTCAGCCGCGCCAGGGCGGCGATCATCGCGGCCGCCGTCACCCCGGCCAGCAGCCCCAACATCGGCCAGCCGGTGGCCGTCTCCCCGATCATCGGGATGCGGAACAGCGAGGCCAGCCCGTTGAGCGGCGAGTACTCGATCAGCTTGTCCCGGAAGTCCCGCAGGCTCTCGCCCACCATGAACAGCGCGACCAGCAGCGGCACCAGCACCACGCCCAGCATGGTGGTGATCGCGCCAGCCGAGTGCCGCAGCAGGGTCCCGACGGACAGCGCCAACAGCCCCAGCAGCGCGACATAGAGCGAGGCCCCGACGGTCGCGCCCAGCCAGTGCCCGCCGGTAGCGACGACCTCGCCGTTCTCGATCGACCCCTCCATATAGGGATCGTCGTAGTCGTAGGAGGGCACCACCTGATCACTCAGCATCGAGGAGTGAATCAACGCGGTCAGGCCGGTGGCCAACAACGTGACGGAGAAGGCGAGAACGAAGAAGACCAGCGCCTTCGCGATCAACACCCGGGACCGCTGCGGGCAGGCGGTGAGCGTGGTCCGGATCATGCCCGTCCCGTACTCGGAGGTGATCACCAGCACGCCCAGCGTGATCACGCACAGCTGCCCGAACATCAGGCCGAAGAAGCCGCCGGCCAGCAGCGGCATCCCCACATAGTCCTCGGCGCTCAGCGCGGCCGCGAAGGCCAGCCCGATGCCGACGGTCAGCAGCACCGTCAGCGCCAGCGTCCACACCGTGGAGCGAACGGTCCGGATCTTGGTCCACTCCGAGGCGATGGCGTGCCCGAGATGGGTGGTCACCACCGGGATCGGCGAGCTGTAGCCGGGCCCCGACTGCTGCTGCCCTGGCCCCGGCACCTGCGGCGGCTGCTGGCCGGGGGCCTGACCCGGCTGAACGGGCGGCTGCCCCTGCTGGTGCGGCGGCGGAACGTGCGGCGGCGGCGTCGCCGGCGCGTGCTGGGGGGCCTGCTGGGGCGGCGGGGGAGTGCTCATCGGGCGTCCTCGGGGCGGTACGGGGCGGGGGGTGTGGCCTGGTGGGGCACGACCGGCGGACCGGCCGGCACCGGGGCGCCGGGCGGGGGCGCGCCCCAGCCGGGCTGCGGCGGAGGGTAGCCGCCCGGCTGGGGCGGGCCGATCCCGACGACCGGCTCCTGGTACCCGCCGTACGGCGGCTGCGGCGGGCCCTGGAGCCCGGCGCGCTGGTCGGCCGTGGAACGGAAGTCCACCGCGCCCTGGGTCATCCGCATGTACGCCTCCTCCAGGGAGGCGTGGTGCGGCGACAGCTCCCACAGCCGCACGTCGACCCGGTGCGCCAACTCGCTGATCCTGGGCAGCTCCAGGCCCGTGACCTTCAACGTGCCCTCCGGCTCGGCCAGCACCTGCCCGCCGTCCTCGGTGAGCGCCCGGACCAGCGTCTCGCGCTGCTCCTCCTCCCCGTCGGGCGTGCGCACCCGCGCGAAGCCGGTGGAGTTCTGCTCGATGAACGCCCGCACCGGCAGGTCGGCCATCAGCTGACCCCGGCCGATCACGATCAGATGGTCGGCGGTCTGGGCCATCTCGCTCATCAGGTGACTGGAGACAAACACCGTCCGACCCTCACCGGCCAGCCTGCGCATCAACTCGCGCACCCAGCGAATGCCCTCCGGGTCCAGACCGTTCACCGGCTCGTCGAAGAGCAACACCTGTGGGTCGCCCAACAGGGCCGCCGCGATGCCGAGCCGCTGCCCCATGCCCAGCGAGAAGCCCTTGGAGCGCTTCCCGGCCACCTGCGTCAGGCCGACCACGTCCAGCACCTCGTCGACCCGGCGGGCCGGAATCCCCGAGAGCTGTGCCAGGCACAGCAGATGGGACCGCGCGCTGCGCCCGCCGTGCTTGGCGTTGGCGTCCAGCAGCGCGCCCACCTGCCGTGGCGCGTTGGGGAGTTGCCGATACTGGTAGCCGCCGATGGTCACCGTCCCGTTGCTGGGGGTGTCCAGGCCCAGAATCATGCGCATCGTCGTGGACTTCCCGGCGCCGTTCGGGCCGAGAAAGCCGGTGACCTTGCCGGGCTGCACCCGGAAGGTCAGGTTGTAGACGGCCGTCTTCGAGCCGAAGCTCTTGGTCAGGCCGGTTGCCTCGATCACTCTGTTTCACCCTGCTTCTCGGCGCCGTCTCGGGGCCGTCTCGGGGCCTCGTCCCCGGGCTTGCCCTGGAGGGGCTAGGGGCACGCGGCCCCGAACCGCCCCCGCTCCGGGAGACCCTAGTGGCAAAGGCTCACGGTCAGGCAAAGCCTCTGTCCCAACCCCGCACCAGCCGCCGCCGGCCGCGTCGCCCCCGGGCTCCCCGCGCTCGCCGAACGTGCGCCGGTAGGCACCGGGCGTCACGCCGAACGCGGAACGGAAGCGCCGCCGCAGGTTGACGGCCGAGGAGAGGCCGACCCGCACCGCGACGGCCTCCACCGGAAGGTCGGTTCGCTCCAGCAACGCCCGCGCCGCGTCCAGCCGTTGCCGCAACAGCCACTGGCCCGGGCTGGTGCCCAACTGCTCCTCGAACCGGCGCGCCAGCGTGCGCCCCGAGACGCCGGCGCGCGCGCCGAGCCGCTCCAGCGACAGGGGCGCGTGCAGGTTGTCGAGCGCCCACTCCAGCAACGGCGCCAACGATTCGGGCGCCGCGCGCCCCTCCGAATACGCCGGCCGGACCGCGTACTGGAGCTGGCTGCCCTCCCGGTGCGGCGGCAGCACCATGCTCCGGGCGACGGCCGCCGCGTGGGCCGAACCGTGGTCGGCGCGCAGCAGATGCAGGCACAGGTCGATGCCGGCGCCGCTGCCGGCGCTGGTCGCGACGTCGCCGTGGTCGACGTAGAGCACATCGGCGTCCACCCGCACCCTCGGGTACTCGGCGGCCAGTTGGGCGGTCCGCCGCCAGTGCGTGGTGGCGCCGCGCCCGTCGAGCAGGCCGGCCTGCGCCAGCACGAACGCGCCGGTGCAGATGGACACCACCCGCGCGCCCCGCGCGTGCGCCGCGCGCAACGCGCCCAGCACCGCGTCCGACACCACCGCGCCCGCCGGAAGCCACCCGGGAACCAGCACGGTGTCCGCCGAACGCAGCGCGCCCAGGTCCCGCTCGACGAGCACCGCGTGCCCGGCCGTGGTCCGTACCGGCCCCGGCCGCTCGGCGCAGACCTCGAACGCGTAGTGCTGCGGCAGCCCCTCCCGCGCCGTGCCGAACACCTCGACGGCGCAGGCGAGTTCGAACGGCGAGTGCGGCTCGTTGAGCACCGCCACCACCCGGTGGAGCGGGCCGGCGGGCGGGGACGCTGCTTCGGACATGGCAGGAATGTATCCAACGACGTCAATCACGACACTGCCGGGAGGGCGGGCGCCGGGAGCAGGGTGGATCTCATGAGCGAGAGCATGGACGGACAACTCAAGAACACGGTCTCGGTCGAGGACGTCACCCCCGTCGAGATCGCCCCCGGCATCCTGCGCCGCCCCCTGCCGCGCACCCCGCACGCCGCCGGCTGGCTGATCGACTTCGGCCCCGGCACCGAGTGGCCCGAGGTCGACCACCACGCCACGGAGGAACGCTACTTCGTGCTCAGCGGCGAGATCATCGACGGCGGAGACCGCCACGGCCCCGGCTCCTATGTCGTCTTCGCGCCGGGCAGCAGCCACCGGCCCAGGTCGGAGACGGGCGGCCGGATGCTGGGCATCACGGTGTTCTCTTCGGGGAGTTGATCTTCGCCCACCCGCCCGCCCCCTTGCCTGCGGCGCTTCCGGGAGGTGGTCACGGAGGCGACCGCCGTCGCGGGCGGGGCTCTTTTTCCCACCCACCCGCCCCTTCTTGCCTGCGGCCTCGCCCCTCCGCGCGGCGGTGACGTGCGGCACGGCAACGGCGGCCAGTTGCCGCCGCGTTGACCTCGGCGCCCCCAGCCCGTCCGGGGCACCGCGATCAACGACCGCAGCCGCGCGCTCCGTTCGGCAGGGCCGCAGGCAAAGGGGGCGGGCGGGTGGGAACAACAAGCCCAGGCCGGGACGGCCCGCACCTAAGCGACCACCCCCCGGAAGGGCCGCAGGCAAGAAGGGGCGGGTGGGTGGGAACAAGAAGGACGGCAGTCGCCTCCGCGACACCCCCCGGAAGCGCCGCAGGCAAAGGGGCGGGCGGGTGGGGCGGAAAACCCCGTCACGCATCGCGCCTCCGCAGCACGAACCACCCCGCCGCCACCGCCGCCGCCACCCAGGCCAGCATGATCAGCAGCCCGACCCACGGCCCGTAGGGCCACCCGCCGTCGTCGATCACGGCCATCACGCGGGAGCCGGCCTGGTCGGGGAGGTAGTCGCCGACCTTCTCGGTCGCGGGCACGTTGGCCAGGATGTTGGAGATCATGAAGAAGAACGGGATCTGCACCCCGAACGACAGCAGCGCGCTGCGCAGCACCCAGGTCAGGCCCATCGCGAAGAGCGCGATCAGCCCCATGTAGAGGCCGGTTCCCAACACGGCCCGCAGCACGCCGGGTTGGCCGAGGTCCGTGCGGTGGTCGCCCAACATCAGCTGGCCCAGCAGGAACGCGGCGAAGCTGGTCACCATGCCGACCGCCAGGGCCAGCGCCGTCGCCACCGCCAGCTTGGCCGCCAGCAGTTCGCCGCGCACCGGCACCGCCGCCAGCGAGGCGCGGATCATCCCGGTGCCGTACTCGTTGGAGACCACCAGGATGCCGAAGGCGATCATCGCCAGCTGCCCGAGCGAGGTCCCGGCGAAGCTGATGAAGGTCGGGTCGAAGGTCAGCCGCTCCTCCCGGGAGAGGTCGTCGAAGCCGTTGTTGAGCAGCGCGCTGATCAACATGCCCAGCGCGACCGTCACCACCAGCGCGCTGGCCAGCGTCCAGACCGTGGCCCGCACGGTGCGGATCTTCGTCCACTCCGACAACAGCACCCGACGCGCGTGGGACACGGCTCAGCCCTCCCAGCCCTGGCGGCTCCCGGCACCCCGGCGGTCCTCGGCGCCGTCGCGCGCCTGGTACTCGACGGCCTGGCGGGTCAACCGCATGAACGCCTCCTCCAACGAGGCCCGGTGGTGGCAGAGTTCGTGCAGCACCAGGCGGCGTTCGGCGGCCAGTTCGCCGACCGCCACCGTCTGGTCGCCCTCCAGGTCCAACGCCCCGTCCGCGCCCGGCCCGCTCGCCGGGGTGGCGGCGAGCCCGGCGGAGTTCAGCGCGTCCAACAGCCGTTCCCGGTCGGGTGAGCTGACCCGCGTGTAGGAGCGGGCGTTCTCCTCGATAAAGCCCGCCATGGACGTGTCGGCCAACAGCTGCCCCTGACCGATCACGATCAAATGGTCGGCGGTCAGGGCCATTTCGCTCATCAAATGGCTGGAAACAAAGACAGTTCGTCCCTCCGCCGCCAGTCTCCTGAGGAGATTGCGCACCCAGTGAATGCCTTCCGGATCAAGGCCGTTCACCGGTTCGTCGAAGATCAGAATGCGCGGATCGCCCAGCAGCGCGCTGGCGATGCCCAGGCGTTGCCCCATCCCCAGCGAGAAACCCTTCGGCCGCTTGGCCCCCACCTCGCCGAGGCCCACCAGATCCAGCACCTGCCCGACCCGCCGCCGGGGAATGCCGTTGCTCTGCGCCAGACACAGCAGATGGTGGAACGCGGTCCGCCCCGGGTGCACGGCCCGCGCCTCCAACAGCGCGCCGACCACCGTCAACGGGTCGGTCAGCCGCGCGTAGGGGCGGCCCTCCACCAGCGCCCGCCCGGCCGTCGGGTGGTCCAGGCCCAGGATCATCCGCATCGTGGTGGACTTCCCCGCGCCGTTGGGCCCGAGAAAGCCCGTGACCTGACCGGGCCTGATCACACAGGTCAGCTCCCGCACGGCGGTCTTCAGGCCGTACCGCTTGGTCAGTCCCGCCAGCTCGATCACAGCTCCGACGCTAGAACGGGCCGGGGCCCGCCGCCCGGTGGAGGCGGCGGGCCCTGGCCCGTTGGGGTGAGCGCGGAGCGGGTCGGCGGCTCAGCGGGACTGCTGGGCGGGAACGCCCTGGCTCAGCCCCTCGTCGCCGTCGTCCGTGTCGCCCAGCGAAGCGGCCGCCACCTGGGCGCCGGTCAGCGTGGCCAGCATCTCGCGGACGTTGGTCAGCTGGGCGTTGATGCTGTCCCTGCGGTTGGTCAGGGCGGCCAGCTCACGCTCGGACTCGCTGCGGATGCGGTCGGCCTTGGCATTGGCGTCGGCCACGATGTCCTCGGCCTGCCGCTGCGCGGTCTCCACCGTCTGGCGCGCGCGCCGCTCGGCGTCGGTGCGGAGCTTCTCCGCCTCCAGGCGCAGCTGCTCGGCGCGGTGCTCGATCTCCGCAAGCCGCTTCTCGGCCTTGGCCTGACGGGACGCCAGGTCACGCTCGGACTGCTCGCGGCGCTTGGCCAGGTTGGTCTCGAAGTCGGCCGCCGCCTGAGCCGCCTTGGCGCGGGTGTCCTCGAAGAGGGCGTCCGCCTCCTCGCGCTTGGACTGGGCGTCCTTGTCGGCCTCGGCGCGGGTGGCCGCGGCCTCGCCCTTGGCCTTCTCGATGATCCGCGCGCCGTCCTCCTCGGCCTTCGCCCGGCGCTCCGCCGCGTACGCCTCGGCGTCGTTGCGCACCTGCTGGGCCGCGCCCTCCGCCAACTCGCGGTGCTGCTCGGCCGACCTGCGGGCCTCCTCGCGCAGGTCCTTGGCCTCTTCTTCCGCGAGCCGCAGGATCTTCTCGACGCGCGCGCCGAGACCGGCGTAGGACGGCTCGGAGTCGGTGATCTGCGCCTGGGCGTTCTGCGTTTCGAGGTGCAGCTCCTCGATCCGCTTCTCCAGGGAGGTGATGCGCGCCAACGCGCCGTCGCGATCCGCGACGAGCTTGGAGATGCGGTCCTCCACCTGCCCGCGGTCGTAGCCACGCCGAACCAGCTCGAAGCCGAATGGGGAAGAGGAAGTGTCGCTCATGGGGTTCCTGTCGATTCAGACGGGTGAGTGAGTAGGGGATCGGGGCTTGGCGTTCTGCGCTTCGAGGTGTGGCTCCCAAGTAAGGTGAATCAACGGTCGATTCGGTACGGGGTCCGTGCCCTCGGAGGCTTCATCCTAGGGGGCGCGCCGGCGTGTCTACGAGCGAATCCCGGCACCCCGTGGAGAATGTTCGCCGCTTCCGCCCAATCGTGTGGCCGAGCCGCACGCGCGATCGCGCGGCTCAGCCGCCCGGGCGTTTCCCGGCGGGGCGGCCCGGGCCGGCGCCGGCGCCGGCCGTGACCGAACCGGGCTGCCCCTTGGCGGACTTGGCGGTCCCGGCCGGTTTGGGCGCCTCGAAGGACTCCAACGCCTCCAACATGTCCTGCACGCGGGAGATCTCGGCGTTGATGTCCTCACGCCTGCGGGCCAGCTGTTCCAGCTCACGCTTGCCCTCCTCCACCATGCGGGTCGCCTCCCGCTCGGCCTGGACGCGGGCCTCCCGCGCCTCGGCCAGGGTGGCCGTCCGCTGTAGCTCCGTCTCCTTCAGCAGCGCCTCCGCCTTCCGCACGGCGGCGATCCTGACCTTGCCCGCCTCGGCGTTGGCCTCGGCCATGATCTTGGCGGCGGCCTCCCTGGCCTCCTCGCGCTGCTCCTCGGCCGCGCGCATCAGCTTGTCGACGCGTTCGCCGGCGGCCCTCGCCTGCTCGGCGGACTCGCGCCTGGCCCGGTCGTGCAGCTCCTCCACCTCGGCCTCGACCCGGCGGCGCAGCTCCTCGGCGCGCTCCCGGATCGCCGCCGCGTCCCGACGCGCCTCCTCCAGCAGGGTGTTGGCGTCCTCGCGGGAACGCTCCACCAGCTCGGCGCCGGACGCCTTCGCCTCGGCGAGCACCCGGTCCGACTCCTTGCGGGCGGCGGCCACCATGCCGTCGGCCCGCTTCTCCGCCTCGGCCGTCAGCCGCTGGGACTCCTCGGTCGCCCTGGCCACCAGCCGGTCCGCCTGCTCGGCGGCCCCGGTGCGGCGCCTGGCCGCGTCGGCCAGCGCGCCGTCCCGCACCGCCTCGGCGTCGGCCCGCACCCGCGCGGCCTCCTCCTCGGCCGCCCTGCGGGCCGCCTCGGCCTCGGCGATCGCCTCCGTGACGGTCCGTTCGGCGAGCGCGGCGGCGGCCTCCTTCTCCTCGGCCGACTCCCGCAGCACCCGGGCCGCCGCCTGCTCGGCCTCGGCCCGGTGGGTCGCGATCTCGGCCTCGGCCTCCTCGCGCAGCCCGGCCACCGAGTCCCGCACCTGCTGCGCCTTGTGCTCGGCCGCCGAGACCAGCGTCTCGGCCCGCCGCTCCGCCTCGTCGAGGCGGGTGCGCGCGGTGGCGAGCAACTCCTCGCTCTGCTCGTGCGCCTGCGAACGCTCCTGGTGCGCGGCGTCCCTGGCCTCGGCCAGGAAGCTGTCGCCCTTGGCCCGCAGCCGGGCCGCCTCCTCCTGCGCCGCCGCCAGCGCCTCGGCCGCCTCGCTCGCGGTCCGCTCGGCCGCCGCCGCCGCGTCGGCCCGCGCCCGGTCGGCCGC
>NZ_RFFJ01000085.1 GCF_003696235.1 Streptomyces triticirhizae | reverse complement strand
GCCGCCCGTCGGGCCGTCGGCCTGGCGGCCCGAGGCGCCCCGCCCGTCGGGGCGGGGGCCGGGCGCCGGCTTGTTCCGGGTGGGCAGCGGCGGCGGGGCGGCGGAGCGCGCGGCCTCCTCGTCCACGGTCTCCCTGACCACGATCGGTGGAATGGGCCGGGACCCAGGGATGTTGATCCGCGCGCGGGTCGTCATCGTGGTCTCGGTCTTCTTCTCCTCCGCCGGCGGAGGACCCGGACGGGCCGCTGCTTCCCCCTCGTTGCGCTGGGGGTCACCCCACCCCCGGGGGTTGGGCGAATTGTCAGTTTCACGACTCAAGGCAGGATCTCCCGGTTGGGCTTCACCGGCCGGCCCGGAACGCTGTCCGGGGGCGGCGGCTGGCCCCACGATACTGGGGTCCGCGAGCCGCCACGCCCCCAGCACAGGATCAGCACATCAGTGCCCCACCCCGACACCCGCTCTCAGCAGGGACGTTACCGTGCGGGCCGCTGGTCCACGGCGAACAGCGGGCGTTCGGTGGGCGCCAACGTGGCGCACACCACGGCCACCGTCATCCCGCCCAGGAGGTAGACATAACTCCCGGCGCCCGCCGCGTAGACGAAGTCGCCCTCCGGCCTGGTCACGGTGAGCGCCAGCACGGACAGCAGCCAGCCGCCGGCCGGGGACGCGGCGCCGACCCGGGTGCGGGTCAGCAGCGCGCCGCCCCAGAAGAGGCCGGCGCAGCCGGCGAGCGCCAGCAGCACGCCCAGCGGGAACCAGCCGCCCTGGACCAGGGAGCCGGCGACCCCGGCCACGAAGCCCAGCAGCCCGAGGCCGAGCTGGCCGGCGATCCTCATCGCGCCTCCCCAGGGCCCGGCCCTTCGAGCCCGGCGAACAGGTCGTCGGTCGAGCCGGGCGGCAGCGGCTCGCCGAGACCGAGCCGGAAGTACTCGGTGCGCCACAGGGGTTGGGCCAGCCCGTTGGAGAGCGCGAAGGTCTCGCCGGCCACCTCGATCTGGGTGACATGGGCGGCGAGTGCGGCCTGCTTGGCGGCATATGCCTCGTCGGAGCCGGTCACCGCGAGCGCGACCTCCGCGTCCGGCACCACCCCGGGCAGGTCACCGATCGTGACCACGTCGGGGAAGCGGCCCGGGCCGTCCTGCCGGAGCCGGGTGAGGTGGCGTTCCACCTCGCTCAGCGGCAGGCAGTTCCACAGCACCCGGTCCACCCGGTGCCGTTCGGCGGCCAGTTCGACGGCGCGCATCGCGACCCGGTGCGCCTTGATGTGGTCGGGGTGGCCGTAGCCGCCGTCCGGGTCGTAGGTGATCACCACGCGGGGGCGGGTCTCGACGACGATCTCCGCGAGCAGCCCGGCGGCCTCGTCGAGGTCGGCCCGCCAGAAGGCGTCGGGGTGGTCGTTGCTGGGCAGGCCCATCATTCCGGAGTCGCGGTAGCGTCCGGGGCCGCCGAGCAGCCGGTGGTCGGTGACGCCGAGCGCGGCCATCGCGGTGGCCAACTCCTCGGCGCGGTAGGGCCCCAGGGTGTCGTCGCGGTGGGCGGCGAGGTGGCCGAGCGAGTCGGGGATGATCTCGCCCTCCTCGCCCAGCGTGCAGGTGACCAGCGTGACCCTGGTGCCGGCGGCGGCGCGGGCGGCCATGGTCACGCCGTTGTTGATCGATTCGTCGTCGGGATGCGCGTGCACCAGCAGCACGCCGGACGGGCCGGAACTCATGGGGGCAGCCTACTGATCCCCCGGCCCCGGCAGGCTCCGAAGCCCGGTCAGAAGCTCAGAGAGTTGATCATTTCGCCGAGGCTGCTGCTGAAGTTGTCGATCGTGGGGGCCATGTTGGAGCCGGCCAGATAGAAGCCGAGCAGCACGCAGACGATGGCGTGCAACACCTTCAGCCCGGCCCTCCTGACCAGCAGGATGACAATGACCAGCAGCAGCAGTGAAGCTGAGATGGTGAGGCCCACCTGGATCACCCTCCATGGACTCGCGCCTGTTTCAGGGCACGGTGAGACGACCCACCCCACGTTGGACGCGCCTTCCCGCCATGCGTCACGGATCATAACGTTCCGTGGCCCCCGCACGGCGCGGTGCACAGGAGCAGATCAGGGGCGCACGCCCCCCGCTCACTCGACCAGAACGGTACCTGCCTCCGGAAAATGACAGGCGGTCAGATGGCCCTCGGCGTTGCCCTCGACGCGGACCAGCGGGGGCTCCTCGGTGGCGCAGCGGTCCTGGGCCTTCCAGCAGCGGGTGCGGAACCGACAGCCGGAGGGCGGGTTGCTCGGCGAGGGAACGTCCCCCTCAAGGCGGATGCGCTCGCGGCGCGGGGGTCGTTCCTTCGGGGACGCCTCGGCGGACGACGTGGCGGACGACGAGGCGAGGGCGCCCTCGCCCTCCCCGGCCGGGGGCCGGCTGGCGGCCAGCTCCAGCTCGGCCTCGGGGACGGCGGAGAGCAGCGCGTGGGTGTAGGGGTGGCGGGGGCGCTCGTAGATGGCGGCGCGGTCGCCGACCTCGACGATCCGGCCCAGGTACATGACCGCGATCCGCTGGGAGAAGTGGCGCACCACGGCGAGGTCGTGGGCGATGAAGAGGAAGGCGATGCCGCGCTCCCGCTGCACCCGGCGGAGCAGGTTGATGACCTGGGCCTGGATGGAGACGTCGAGCGCCGAGACAGGCTCGTCGGCGATGATCAGGCGCGGTTCGAGGGCCAGCGCGCGGGCGACGCCGATGCGTTGCCGCTGGCCGCCGGAGAACTCGTGCGGGAAGCGGTTGTAGTGCTCCGGGTTGAGGCCGACGGTGTCCAGCAGCTCGCGGACCCTGGCCTCGCGCCCGCCGGGCGGGTCGATGCCGTTGATCTCCAGGGGGGCGCCGACGATGGTGCCCACGGTCTGCCGGGGGTTGAGCGAGGAGTAGGGGTCCTGGAAGATCATCTGGATCTCGGACCGCACGGGCGCCAGCTCGCGGCGGCTGGCGTGGGTGATGTCCCGGTCGCGGTAGGTGATGCGCCCGGAGGTCGGCTCCAACAGCCGGGCCAGCAGCCGCCCGGTGGTGGACTTGCCGCAGCCGGACTCGCCGACCAGGCCGAAGCTCTCGCCCTCCCTGATGGTGAGGTCGAGCCCGTCCACCGCCTTCACCGCGCCGACGGTCCGCTTGATCGGGAAGCCGCCCTTGATCGGGAAGTGCTTGGTCAGGCCCTCGACGGTCATCAGGGCCTGCGGGGCCGGGCCCTCGGGTCCGGTCGCGCCCTCGGGTCGGGTCGGCCCCTCGTTCTCTGTGTTGGCGGTGCTCATCGGGTTCCTTTGCCTCACGGTGCTGCGTTGCTCGCGGGGTTGCTGCCGGGCCCGGTCGGTGCCCCGAATCAGGCCAGCCGGGGCCTGATCCGCTCGGCGTAGAACGTCCGCCGCTGGTCGTCGGTGAGGTGGCAGGCGGCGCCGCGTCCCTCGGGCAGCGCGGGGCGTTGGCCGACGCACCGCCCCCGGCCCACCTCATCGACGAACGCGCAGCGCGGCTCGAACGGGCAGCCGGGGGGCGGGGAGAGCAGGCTGGGCGGGGAGCCGGCGATGGGCACCAGCTCCTTCTCCACGTCGGCGGTCAGCCGGGGCATCGAGGTCAACAGACCCCAGGTGTAGGGGTGTTGGGGCGCGCCCAGCACCTCGTGCACGGTGCCGCGCTCCACGGCGCGGCCCGCGTACATCACCAGCACGTCGTCGGCGACGCTGGCGATCACGCCGAGGTCGTGGGTGATCATGATGATGGCGGAGCCGAACTCGTCCTGGAGTTCCATCAGCAGGTCGAGGATCTGGGCCTGCACGGTGACGTCCAGCGCGGTCGTCGGCTCGTCCGCGATCAGCAGGTCCGGGTCGCAGACCAGGGCCATGGCGATCATCACCCGCTGCCGCATCCCGCCGGAGAACTGGTGCGGGTAGTCGTCCACCCGCTGGGCGGGTTGGGGGATGCCGACCTTGCCGAGCATCTCGATGGCGCGCTCCCTGGCCTCGCGCCGGGAGGCGCCCCGGTGCTTGCGGTAGGGCTCGGCTATCTGGCGGCCGACGGTGTAGTAGGGGGAGAGCGCCGTCAGCGGGTCCTGGAAGATCATGGCGGCGGTGTTGCCGCGCAGCCGCTCCAGGGTCCGCTCCGGGGCGCCGGTCAACTCCTGTCCCTCCAGGGTGATGTGGCCCGAGACGGTGGCCGTCTCCCGGCTGTGCAGGCCCAGGATGGTCTGGGTGGCGACGGACTTGCCCGAGCCCGACTCCCCGACGATGCCCAGGGTGCGCCCGCGCTCCACCGCGAAGGAGAGGCCGTCCACGGCCTTGACCACGCCGTCCTCGGTGGCGAAGTGCACCCGTAGATCGGCGACGGACAGGAAGGGGCTGGTGGTGGTCAACTTCTGTCAGCGCTCCTAAGCCAGCCGCACACGCGGGTCGATCAGCGCGTAACAGGCGTCAACGAGGATGTTGAACAGCACGATGACCAGCGCGGCGAAGAGCATCACGCCCATGAGCATGGGCAGGTTGGACTTGGTGACCGAGTCGACGGCGAGCCGGCCCAGGCCGGGCAGGTTGAAGGTGAACTCGGTGATCATCGCGCCGCCGAAGAGCGAGCCCAGGTCGATGCCGAAGATGGTGACGATCGGGATCAACGAGCCGCGCCAGGCGTACCGGAAGAAGACCGTGGGCCGCGACATCCCCTTGGCTCTCGCGGTGCGCACATGGTCCTCGCGCAGCTGCTCGATCAGGGTGGACCTGGCCATCCTGGTGTAGTTGGCGGTGAAGATGGTGGAGAGCACCAGCCAGGGCAGCAGCAGCCCGTTGAACCAGCCCAACGGGTCCTCGGTGAGGGGGACGTACTCGGGTTGGCTGAGGATCTGGTTGTTGTACACCAGCAGCGCCAGCGCGAGCGGGCCCAGGAAGTAGATCTGCATCGAGCCCAGCACCAGCGAAGCCGAGCTGAGCGACTTGTCCAGCAGCGTGCCGCGCCGCCAGGCGGCCAGCATCCCCATGCTCAGCCCGACCACCAGGAAGACCACGGCGCCGCCGACGGCCAGCGAGAAGGTGGTGGGCACCCGGTCCAGGATGGTCTCCAGCACCGGGCGGTTGTCGGTGAACGAGTACCCCAGGCACGGCGCCGGGCAGTGGCCGACGGGGTAGTCGCGGCCGGCGAAGATGCCGACCATGTACTCCCAGTACTGCACGGGCACCGGCTTGTCGATGCCCAGGTTCCGCTCCACGATGGCCAGTTGGTCGGGCGTGCAGGTCTTGCCGCAGGCCAGCAGGGCCGGGTTGCGCGGAATCGCGTAGAACAGGAAGAACGTGACGGCGCTGATGATCAGCAGGATGGCGATGGCGCCGAGCGATCGCCGCAGCAGGAATCGGAGCATCGGATAGCAGCCTTCTTGGGAGCGGACGGCCGGGCCTTCGACGACGGGCGCCCACCGCTGTCGGCGGGCGCCCGTCGTCCGAAGCGACCGTCAGCCCTCGTCCTGGATGACGTAGATCCGGTGCATGTCCACGCTGCCGATGTCGTCGTTGAACTCGGCGCCGCCGATCAACGAGCCGTGCAGGATGTTCATCTTGTAGTAGTAGAGCGGGACCTGGGTGAGCACGTCCTCGACGATGTACTTGTTCAGCTCGAACCACTCGGTGGCCGCCTCGGCCGGGTCGGTGATCTGCCGGATGCGGTCGATCTCCGAGTTGATCCGCTCGTCGTTGACGTGGCTGTAGTTGTTGGCCCCGTCCTGGATCTGCCGCCCGTCGAACTGCGGCGGGATCACCGTGGCGCTGGAGAGCCAGTCGTGACCCCAGTTGCTGCGGTAGAGGTCGTAGCCGTTGTCGACCACGCCGATGGTGTCGTAGTAGGTGGTCTGCGGCACGTCGCTGCGGTTGACGACGAAGCCGGCCTCCTCCAGCGCGTCCTCGACGGTCACGGCGGCCCTGGCGTCCTCGGTGCCGGTGTGGTGCACGTAGTTCAGCTCGTAGCCGACCGCGTCGGCCTCCTCCAGCAGCTCCCGCGCCCGCTCCGGGTCGCCCTGCGGGTTGGCCAGCTTGCCGTAGGGGTCGTAGCCCTCCTCGTACCCGGGCAGCAGCGGGCTGATGAGGCCGCCGGCGTACTCGCCGGCGAACGCGCCGCCGTAGGCGTTGAGCACGCCGTTGAGCGGGAGCGCGTAGGCGATGGCCTGGCGCACCCTGAGGTCGGTGACCCGGTCGGCGTTGATCGCCAGGGTGGCGACATAGGGCTGGTAGCCCTGGACGAGGCGCTCCTGGTACTCCGGGTTGGAGGCGACCTCGGGCGCGTTGCCCGGGTCCACGCCGTTGTTGAACGTGATGGCGTAGCGGTCGTCCCCGTTGTCGGCCATCAGCCGCTGGGTGGAGTCGTCGGTGGTGTGCCCGAAGGTGATCTCGAACCGGTCCGGGTAGGCGTTGCGCGCCGGGTCGGTGGCCGGGTCCCAGTGCTCGTTGCGAACCAGCGTCATCGAGCGGTCCGGGCGGAAGCTCTCGATCACGTAGGGGCCGGTCGCCAGGGGCTCCTGGTCGTAGGCCTCCCGGGTGTCGCCCTCCTCGGAGACCATCGCGTAGCCGACCATCGCCAGCGCGTAGGGCAGGTCGGTCTGCGGCTCCTCGAAGTGGAAGACGACGGTCTTGTCGTCCGGGGTCTCCAGGATCGAGTCCGGCAGGTGGTCGCCCTCGAAGGGGCCCTCGGGCAGCAGCTCGCGGTAGTCGGCGCCGCTGGTGTTGGCCAGCCACTGCTGGACGAACGTCGGGCCGTTGGTGATGAACGGCGCGAAGGTGCGCTCGATGGTGTGCCGGACGTCCGCCGAGGTGATCGGGGTGCCGTCGCTGAAGTAGATGTTGTCCTTGAGGGTGTACGTCCAGGAGCGGCCGTCGTCGGAGACGGTGCCGGAGTCGGTGGCCAGGTCGCCGACGATGGAGTAGTTGCCCTCGTTGTCCATGCGCACGGCCGTCAGGCCACGGTGCATCAGCTTGGCGATGTTCGACTCGGCCGAGACATAGACCTGGCCGGGGTCGAGGTGGGCGGGCGAGATCTCCTGGAGCACGTGGACGGTGCCGCCCGGGGTGGCGCCGGGGACCTCCTCGGCCGGTCCGGTGGACGCCTCGGCGTCGGCGAAGGATATGGCCTCAAGCGTCTCCGCCTCGACCCCTCCCCCGCCGGAGCCGTTCCCCTCGCCGCCGCCTCCGCCGCCGCCGCTGCTACACGCGCTCAGCAGCAGTGCGCCGGTGAGCGCGACGGCCGCGCCCGCCAGGCGCGCCCTTCGCGTGGTTCTCTTGCTCATGGTTGTTTACGCACCTGCCCGTTCGTAGTGTCAGCGGTTGGTCTTCGGGTCGAACGCGTCGCGCACCGAGTCCCCGAGCAGGTTGAAGGCGACCACGAAGATCACCAACGACACGCCGGGGAAGAACATGTAGGTGAGGTCGGCGCGGTAGACGTCGGCGCCGATCGCGAACATCCGGCCCCAGTCGGGGGTCGGTTCCACCAGGCCGACGCCCAGGAAGGACAGCGCGGCGGCCGTGGTCACGAAGTTGGGCAACATGTACGTGGCCTGCACCAGGATCGGCGAGACCACGTTGGGCAGCAGCTCCCTGCGGATGATCCGCCAGGGCGAGGCGCCGCTCACCTTGGCCGCCTCCACGAACTCCCGCTCGCGCAGGGCCAGGGTCGCGCCGCGCAGGATGCGGCCCAGGGTCATCCAGCCGAGCATCCAGAGCACCACGATCACGGAGACCACCCGGACCGTGGTCGGGGTCTCCTGCCGTGGATCGACGAAGAGGGTGGCCACGATCGGCAGGAACGCCACGAGGAACAGCTGGTTGGGGAAGGCCATCAGCAGGTCGATGAACCGGCTGATCAGGAAGTCCGCCCGGCCGCCGAGGTAGCCGGCGGTGATGCCCAACAGGATCGCGGTCAGGGTGGCCAGCACGGTCACGGCCAGCGCGATCAGCAGCGAGGTGCGGATGCCGTAGACGAGCTGGGTGAGCACGTCGCGCCCCATGAACGGTTCGAGGCCGAACCAGAACTCGCCGTCGATCCCGCCGTTGGGCTTGACCGGGTAGCCGAACTCGTTGAGCAGACCGGGCTCGTTCAGGCCGTAGCTGGTGTACGGGTCCTTTCCGTACAGCCAGGAGATGACCGGCGCGAGCAGTCCCACGGCGAAGAAGAACAACACGACGAACGCGGAGACCACGCCCACCCGGTCGCGACGGAAACGGCGCCACATCAGCTGCCCGGGGGAGCGGCCCACCAGTTCGGCGGCGACCTGGGTATCGCTGGACATCGGATGGCCCCCCGGTGGCGCTGTCGCGTTCGATGCGTGTAGATCGCGACTTTCGCAAGGCGGGGAGTTTCCCGTCAAGGCTTAACAGAGGTACACACCATTGAAAGGCGATTAGTGAGCGAAGATTTGGTGAACTGACACCGCTTCGCGCTTGACCCGATCAGGGGCAATCAGAAATGTACCGACAAGGGGGGAAGCACGGGGGATGAGCCCTGTTAACAAGGCAGCAACGCCCTCGACCCTACACGGATATCCGGGCCCTCCAGACTGAGGCGGTACGGCCGTGCGGGTGCCGTAGAACCGGGGCGGAGCGGCCATGGGACCGCACCGCCCCGGTACCCCGACCCGGCCGCGAAGGACGGGGGTTAGGCCCCGCTACTCGGCCGTGACCTCGGGTTTCTCGCCCGCGAAGTGGCAGGCGGAGGGGTGCGCGACCGGCGGCCCCGCGTCCTTCAGGTGCCCCGGCACGGTAAGCGGGGGATCGACCTCGGCGCACAGCGACTGCGCCTTCCAACAGCGCGTCCGAAAATGGCATCCGGAGGGCGGATTGGCCGGGGATGGCACATCTCCGGCCAGAATGATGCGTTCCCTACGCCCACTGGCCACCGGGTCCGGCACCGGAACGGCCGACAGCAGCGCCTGGGTGTAGGGGTGGGTCGGATACTGGTAGATCTCCTGATCGCTCCCGATCTCCACAATCCGCCCCAGGTACATCACCCCGACCCGGTCGGAAATATGGCGGACAATCGAAAGATCGTGCGCGATAAACATGTACGACAGCCCGAACTCCGCCTGGAGTCGTTCCATCAGGTTGATGACCTGGGCCTGCACGGAGACGTCCAGCGCGGAGACCGGCTCGTCGGCCACGATGATCTCGGGGTTGAGGGCCAGACCTCTGGCGATGCCGATGCGTTGGCGTTGGCCGCCGGAGAACTGGTGCGGGTAGCGGTTGATGTACTCGGGGTTGAGCCCGACCACGTCCAACAGCTCCCGGACCTTCTTCCGCCGGTCGCCCTTGGGCGCCACCTCCGGGTGGATCAGATACGGCTCCCCGATGATGTCGCCGACCGTCATCCTCGGGTTGAGCGAGGTGTACGGGTCCTGGAACACCATCTGGATGTTCCGCCGCACCGCCTTCAGCGCCCGCCCCGACAGCCGCGAGATGTCCTCGCCCTTGTACCTGATGGCGCCCGAGGTGGGCCGTTCCAGGTTCATCAGCAGCTTGGCCACCGTGGACTTGCCGCAGCCCGACTCCCCCACGATGCCCAGGGTCTCCCCCGGGTAGAGCCGCAGCGAGACCCCGTCCACGGCCTTGACCGCGCCGATCTGCCGCTTGAAGAGGATGCCCTGGGTCAGCGGGAAGTGCTTGACCAGGTCGGTCACTTCGAGGATCGGCTCGCCCCGCTGGTCACTCACCCATCGTCTCCTTCCAGAAGTGACAGGCGCTGGCCCGCCCGGGACCGACCTCGTACAGCGGCGGCCTGGGGTTCTCGCGGCAGACGTCACGGGCCAGCGGGCAGCGCGGGTGGTAGGGGCAACCGGCCGGAATCCGCGCCAGGTTGGGCGGCAGGCCCCGGATCGCGCGCAGCTCGCCGCCCTTGTGGTCAAGGCGCGGGATCGACTCCAACAGGCCCTTGGTGTACGGGTGCGCGGGCCGCCTGTACAGCTCGTGCACCGGGGCCGTCTCGACGATCCGGCCCGCGTACATCACCGCGATCTGGTCCGCGACCCCGGCGACCACGCCCAGGTCATGGGTGATCAGGATCAGTCCCATCCGATACTCGCGCTGCAACTCGTCGAGCAGATCCATCACCTGGGCCTGAACGGTCACGTCCAGCGCGGTCGTCGGCTCGTCCGCGATGATCAGCTCCGGCTCCAGGGCGAGTGCCATCGCGATCATGATCCGCTGCCGCATCCCGCCCGAGAACTGGTGCGGATAGTCGTTGACCCGCTCCTTCGCCGCCGGGATGCGCACCCGCTCCATCAGCTCGATCGCCCTGGCCCTGGCCTCCGCCCGGCTGGCGCCCCGGTGCACCCGGAACATCTCGCCCAGCTGGAAGCCGACGGTCAGCACCGGGTTCAGCGCCGAGAGCGCGTCCTGGAAGATCATCGCGATCCTGTCGCCCCGCACCCGGCGGCGCTCCTCGGCCCGCATGGTCAGCAGGTCGCGCCCCTGGAAGCGGACCTCGCCGCCGGCGATCCGCCCGGGCGGGGAGTCGATGATGCCCATCACGGCCTGCGCGGTCACCGACTTGCCCGAGCCCGACTCCCCCAGCACCGCCAGCGTCTCGCCCGCCTCCACCGTGTAGCTGACCCCGTTGACCGCCTGGACCAGCCCGTCCCGCGTCTGGAACTCCACGCGCAGATCGCGCACTTCGAGCAGCATCGCGTCTCCTTCCCTTCGCCCCTCAGCGCAACCTGGGATCGAGGGCATCGCGGACCGCGTCGCCCAGCATGATGAAGGCCAGCACGGTGATGCTCAGCGCGGCGGCCGGATAGAGCAGGATGTGCGGCGCGTTGCGGAACTGCATCCCGTCCGAGGCCGCCGAGATGTCCACGCCCCAGGAGACGGTGGGCGGCCGCAGCCCCACGCCCAGATAGCTGAGCGTCGCCTCCAGCGCGATGAAGGTGCCCAGCACGATGGTGGCCATCACGATCACCGGGGCGATCGCGTTGGGCATGATGTGCCGCAGCAGCAGCCGGGTGTTGCTCGCGCCCAGCGCCCGGGCGGCCTGGACGTAGTCGTTCTGCTTGGCGGTGATCACCGCGCCGCGCGCGATCCTGGCGATCGGCGGCCAGCCGAGCGCCGCGATCACCAGCACCACGGGCCAGATGCCGCGCAGCGTGATCATGCTCAGGAAGACGATGGCGCCCAGCACCATCGGGATGCCGAAGAAGACGTCGGTGACCCGGGAGAGCAGGGTGTCCCAGAATCCGCCGAAGAACCCGGCGAGGCTGCCGACCAGCGCGCCCAGCAGCGCCACGCCCAGGGTCGCGCAGACCCCGACCGCGATCGAGGCGCGGGCCCCGTAGACGGTGCGGGTGTAGACGTCGCAGCCCTGGGTGTCGAAGCCGAACCAGTGCCCGGCGCTCGGCCCTTCGAGGGAACGGCCCAGCTCGCAGTGGACCGGGCTCCGCGAGGCGATCAGCGACGGCCACAGCGAGATCAGCACCAGAAAGAGGATGAGCAGAGCCGACAGCACGAAGATCGGGTTGCGGCGCAGATCGTGCCAGGCGTCCGTCCACAGGCTGCGTGGCGCGCCCTCCGCCTCGGTGGCCGTGCCCACGGTGAGGGCCTTGGCGCTCGCGTCCTCCTGCGCCCCCAGGGGCTCCGAGTTGCGGTCAGGCATAGCGAATCCTCGGGTCGAGCACGGCGTACAGCAGGTCAACCAGCAGGTTGGCGAGGAGGAAGATCAGCACGAGCACCACCACGAAGCCGACCACCGTGGGCGAGTTCTGCCGCAGGATGCCCTGGAAGAGCTGGTAGCCCACGCCCTGGATGTTGAAGATCCGCTCGGTCACGATGGCGCCGGCCATCAGGTTGCCGATGTCGGCGCCGAGGTAGGTGACCACCGGGATCAGCGAGTTGCGCAGCAGGTGCCGCACGGTCACCCGCCGCCGGGGCAGGCCCTTGGCGACGGCGGTGCGGACGTAGTCGGCGCGGACGTTCTCGGCCACGGAGGTCCGCGTCAGCCGGGTGACGTAGGCGAGCGAGACCAGCGAGAGGATCAGCCCGGGCACGATCAGCTCGCGGAAGCGCCCCTCGGGGCTGACGGCCGGGTCGATCCAGCCGAACTCGACGCCCAGGAAGTACTGGAGGGTGGTGCCCAGGACGAACGTCGGGATGGCGATCACCACCAGGGTCAGGACCAGCACCGAGGTGTCCAGCGAACGTCCGCGCCGCAGCCCGGTGATGACGCCGAGGGTGATGCCCAGCAGGATCTCGAAGACGATCGCCACCAGCATCAGCCGGGCGCTGATCGGGAAGGCCCGCCCCATCAGGTCGGTCACCGGCTCCCCGTTGAACGCGGTTCCGAAGTCGCCGGTGAAGATCTTGCCCATGTAGAGCAGGTACTGCTGCCACACCGGCTTGTCGAGGTTGAACTCGGCGCGCAGCGCCGCCGCCGTCGCCGGGTCGGGCCCCCGGTCGCCGAAGAGCGCGGTGACCGGGTCGCCCAGGGCGTAGACCATCAGGAAGATCAGGAAGGTGGCGCCGACGAAGACCGGGATCATCTGGAGCAGGCGCCGGATGACGTAGCGTCCCATGGGTCCTCCGGGGGGAGCGGCGCGGGCGGAGGTCAGCCGGGGTCAGGAAACCGTGATGTCGGTGAAGACCGGGACGGAGAACGGGTTGAGCTTCACGTCGTTCAACCGCTCGGAGAAGCCGGCGGTGCCGTTCTGGTACCAGAGCGGGATCGCGGGCATGTCGTCGACGAGCACCTGCTCGGCCTCCTTGAAGAGGCGCACGGAGTCCTCCTCGTTGTCGGCGGAGTTGGCCCGGTCGACCAGGTCGTCGAACTCCTCGCTGCTGTACTCGCCGTCGTTGGAGGAGGCGTCGGTGTAGTAGAGCGGCTGGAGGAAGTTCTGGATCAGCGGGTAGTCCATCTGCCAGCCGGTCCGGAACATGCCGGACATCTCCCGGTTGGTGATCTGGTTGCGGAAGTCGGCGAAGGTCGGCACCGGGTTGACGGTGCAGGCGTTCTCGTCCTCCAGCGCGTTGTTGACGCTGTTGCAGACGGCGTCGAGCCACTGCCGGTGGGAGCCGGTGTCCACGTTGGACGAGAGGGTGACCCGGCCGCCGGGCAGGCCGCCGGCCTCCTCGATCAACTCCCGTGCGCGCGTCGGGTCGTAGGCGCAGACCTCGCCGCAGAGACCCTCCTGGAAGCCGCCGGCCTCGCCCAGCACCGGTGAGGTGAAGTCGCTGGCCGGGGTGCGGGTGCCGGAGAAGATCCGGTCGGTGATCTCCTCCCGGTTGATCGCCATCGACAGACCCTGACGGAGTTTGACCCCGTCCTCGCCCGACCAGGCGTCGTCATAGAGCGGGAAGGTGACGGTCTGGATGATGCCGGCCGGCTCGTTGAGATAGCGGTCGCCGAGGTCGGCCTCGGCGTTCTTCAGCTGGGAGGCCGGCACGTCGTCGATCAGGTCGAGGTTGCCGGCCTGGAGGTCGGTGTAGGCGGTGTTGTTGTCGGTGTAGACGCGCAGATCGACGCCGTCGTTCTTGGCCTCGTCGGGCCCGGAGTAGTCCTCGTAGCGCACCAGCCGCATGGACTGGCTGCGGCGGTAGGTGTCGATCTGGTAGGGGCCGTTGCCGATGGGCTTCTCCAGCCAGGCGTCGTGGTCGTCGAAGAACGCCTGGGGCAGCGGGGCGTAGGCGGCGTAGCCGAGGGTCTCGGGCCAGAGCGCGAACGGCTCGGTCAGCCGGACGGTGAAGGTGTACGTGTCGGTGACCTCAAGACCGCTGAGGGTGTCGGCGGTGGCCTCCGCGTTCTCCTCCTCCGGGTGGACCTCGTCGTAGCCCTCGATGAACTGGAAGAAGTAGCTGGCGATCTGGGCGTTGTCCAGGTGGGCGCCGTAGTTCCAGGCGTCGACGTAGGAGTCGGCGGTGACCTCGGTGCCGTCCTGGAAGGTCCAGCCCTCCTTGATCTTCACCGTGAAGTTCCGCTGGTCGTCGGTCTCGATCGACTCGGCCATCATGTCCTCGGCCTGGCCGGTCTCCGGGTTGTACCGCTTCAGGCCCCGGAAGATCATGTCGAGCACCTTGCCGCCCTGCACCTCGTTGGTGTTGGCCGGCTCCAGCGGGTGCTGAGGGTCGCCCCAGGAGGCCCGGATCATCCCGGTGCCACCGCCGTCGCCTCCCGAGTCGCCCCCGCCGCAGCCCGAGGCGAGCAGCGCCATGGCGGTGATCCCGACCAGGGTCGAGCACAGACGGGTGCCGGCGGGCATGGGCGCCTCCTGAAAAGCGGGAGCGGAACGAGCGGGGCTGGCGCCAGAGGAGGGGACCACTGGCGGCGAAACGAGCTACCCGACCCTTGTATCCCTATTTACTGGAAATCGGACGCTTGTCGCCCCGGAGTGTTGCCCGAAAACCCCCATATGCCGCACCGACCCGCTGCGTTATGGTTCCGTTATGCCTCGCAGGTCCCCCCTCCCGCAGGTCCTCCTCCTCACCGCCCTGACACTGCTGAGCTGCACCTCGACCGAACAGGCCGCCGACGACCCGGCCGCCTCGCGCCGGACGGAGACCACCCCGGCGCCCGCGCCGTCGGCGGAGCCACCGCCGATCCCCTCCGAACCGCAACTTTCCGGCCAGGTCGTCCAGTTGAGCTTCGCCGGCCCCGAGCACGCGGCCGCGCTGCTCGTCGAGTGTCGGCACGGCGTCGCCCGCCAGCAGGGCAACTGCTCCTACCGGGTGGCCGTGCTGGAGGGCGACCGCTGGCAGACCCGCGACACCCCGCTGCCCACCACCACCGCCGCCAACAGTCTCTTCACCGTGGAGGCCGTGGGCGAGAGCGGGGTGCGGGTCTCCACGGGCGAGGAGGACTGGGTCTCCACCGACGGCGGCCGGCGCTGGACCGGCAGCCCCGAGAGCGCGGGACCTGAGGGGGAGGCGGCGGAGGCCATCCCCGAGGGCGCCGTGCCCAGGCCGGCCGGCCGGGAGGCCGACGAGCGGGGACTTGAGGTGGTCTCCCCGCAGGACGCGGGCCCGCGCCGGCTGGCCGCGCAGCCGGAGCTGACCGAGCTGGGCCGCCCCGGCCGACTGCCCGAAGGCGGCTGGTGGGTGGCCGGCCTCGACCCCGAGACCGGCAGGCCCGACGTGGCGGTCACCCAGGACGCCGGGCGGGAGTGGCGGCGGCTGCGGCTGCTGGACCAGGCCGCGCCCGCCGACCGGGACGCGGTCAACTCGCTGGCCCTCGCGGCGGGCCCCGAGGACTGGTACGTGCTGGCCAGCGGCAACGCCGCGCTGGAGCCCGGCGGTTCGGCGCTGGCCACCACGCTGCTGGCGGTCTACCGCAGCGCCGACGAGGGCGCGCGCTGGGAGCGCGTCTGGTCACCGTCCGCGGGGCCCGGGCCGCACTCGCTGGTGGGCACGCCCATCGCGGCCGCCGACGGCAGCCTCACCGTCTACTCCTTCGACGCGATCTACACCAGCGCCGACCGGGGCGAGACCTTCGAGGTGGCGCGCCCGGGCGCGCCACCGGAGCTGCCCGAGCTGACCCCGGCCGGCTATCTGCTGACCGACCTGAGCCAGCCGGGCCACTACCGGATCTCGGCCGACGGCTTCACCTGGCGCACCATCGTGCTGGGCCGCCCCCACGAGACGGACCCGACGTAGGGCGGGTCCGCGACGTCTCGCCGGGCCCGCGCGTCACACGCGAACCCCGCGCGTCACACGTGAACGACGTCCCGCTCCTCGGCGAAGTGGCAGGCCGAGGGGTGGGCCACCCCGGTGTCGGCCTTGGCGAACCGCTCGGGCACCGCCAGCAGCGGCACCTCCTCGGCGCACCGGTCCTCCGCCTTCCAGCAGCGGGTGCGGAAGCGGCAGCCCGACGGCGGGTTCGCCGGCGAGGGCACGTCGCCGGAGAGGATGATCCGCTCCCGGCTGTCCCGCACCTCGGGGTCGGGCTGCGGCACGGCCGACAGCAGCGCCTGGGTGTAGGGGTGGGTCGGGTGGTCGTAGATCTGGCTGTCGGTGCCGATCTCGGCCAGCTTGCCCAGGTACATCACGCCGACCCGGTCGGAGATATGACGCACGATCGACAGGTCGTGGGCGATGAACACATAGGAGAGGTCGAACTCGTTCTGCAACCGCTCCATCAGGTTGATGACCTGGGCCTGCACGGAGACGTCCAGCGCGGAGACCGGCTCGTCACAGATGATGATCTCCGGGTTGAGCGCCAAGCCCCGCGCGATGCCGATGCGTTGGCGTTGGCCGCCGGAGAACTGGTGCGGATAGCGGTTGATGTACTCGGGGTTGAGCCCGACCACGTCCAACAGCTCCCGGACCTTCTTCCGCCGGTCGCCCTTGGGCGCCACCTCCGGGTGGATCTCGAACGGCTCCCCGATGATGTCGCCGACCGTCATCCTCGGGTTGAGCGAGGTGTACGGGTCCTGGAACACCATCTGGATGTTCCGCCGCACCGCCTTCAGCGCCCGCCCCGACAACCGCGAGATGTCCTCGCCCTTGTACCTGATGGAGCCGGAGGTGGGCTGCTCCAGGTTCATCAGCAGCTTGGCCACCGTGGACTTGCCGCAGCCCGACTCGCCCACGATGCCCAGGGTCTCGCCCTGGTACAGCTCGAACGAGACGTCGTCCACGGCCTTGACCGCGCCGATCTGCCGCTTGAAGAGGATGCCCTGGGTCAGCGGGAAGTGCTTGACCAGGTGGGACACCTCCAGAATGGGCTCCCGGTCAGCCATGGATCGTCTCCTTCCAGAAGTGGCAGGCGCTGCTCCGGCCGCCGATCGGGCCGCCGTCGTTCTCCAGCACCTCCGCCAGCGGCGGGATGTCGGTGCGGCACACGTCCTGCGCCATCGGGCAGCGGGGGTTGAACGCGCAGCCCTTCGGGATGGCGGTCAGGCTCGGCGGCATCCCCTGGATCGCGTAGAGGTCCTTGCCCTTGTGGTCAAGGCGCGGGATCGACTCCAACAGGCCCTTGGTGTACGGGTGCGCGGGCCGCTTGTACAGCTCGTGCACCGGGGCGTTCTCCACGATCCGGCCCGCGTACATCACCGCGATCTTGTCGGCGACGTCCGCGACCACACCCAGGTCGTGGGTGATCAGGATCAGTCCCATCTGGAAGTCCCGCTGCAACTCGGCGAGCAGGTCCATCACCTGGGCCTGAACGGTCACGTCCAGCGCGGTCGTCGGCTCGTCCGCGATGATCACGTCGGGCTCCAGGGCGAGCGCCATCGCGATCATGATCCGCTGCCGCATCCCGCCCGAGAACTGGTGCGGATAGTCGTTGACCCGCTCCTTGGCGGCCGGGATGCGGACCCGGTCCATCAGCTCGATCGCCCTGGCCTTGGCCTCCCTGCGGCTGGCGCCCCGGTGCACCCGGAACATCTCGCCCAGCTGGAAGCCGACGCTCAGCACCGGGTTCAGCGCCGAGAGCGCGTCCTGGAAGATCATCGCGATCTTGTCGCCCCGGATGCGCTGCCGCTGCTCCTCGGACATCTTGAGCATGTCCTCGCCACGGAACAGGATCTCGCCGCCGGTGATCCGGCCCGGGGGCATGTCCAGAATGCCCATGATGGTCTGCGCGGTCACCGACTTGCCGGAGCCGGACTCGCCCAGCACCGCCAGGGTCTCCCCCGCGTCCACGGTGTAGCTGACGCCGTTGACCGCCTTGGCCGCGCCGTCCCTGGTGTGGAACTCCACGTGCAGGTCCCGGACTTCGAGCAGCGGAACGCCGGGGACCTCCGCCTTGGTCATCTCTATCGACACGCGCGTATCTCCAACTCAGCGCAGCTTGGGGTCGAGTGCGTCCCGCACGGCGTCACCCAGCATCAGGAAGGACAGGATGGTGATGCTCAGCAGGATCGACGGGTAGAGCAGCAGGTGCGGTGCCACCCGGATCTGCTTCTGCGCCCGGTTGATGTCGCCGCCCCAGGAGATCGCCGGGTCCGAGAGCCCGATGCCCAGGAAGGACAGCACCGCCTCGGCCGTGATGTAGCCGCCGAGCGCGATCATCGCCACCACGATCACCGGCGCCGCCGCGTTGGGCAGCACATGGCGCAGCAGGATGCGCCACGTTCCCGCGCCCAGCGAACGCGCCGCCATCACATAGTCCGACTGCTTGATCGCGATCACCGAACCCCGCATGACCCTCGCGATGGTGGTCCAGCCGAGGAAGGCCAGCGCCAGGGTCACCGTCCACACGGTCCTGGTCTCGAAGGAGACCAGCACCACCATGGCGCCCAGCAGGAAGGGGATGCCCATGAAGGTGTCGGTGATCCGGGAGAGCACCGCGTCCAGCCAGCCGCCGAAGTAGCCGGCGAGCATTCCGATCAGGCCGCCGAAGACCAGCACCAGGACCGTCACCGAGACGCCGATGACGATCGAGGCCCGGGTGCCGTAGATCATCCGGGCGTAGATGCTCTGGCCCTGCTGGTTGTAGCCCAGCCACTCGGGCTGGAAGAAGTGCGTGAGCTGCGGCTTCTGGAGGTAGTGGTTGCTCAGGTCGGCGGTGCGCGGGCCGACGCTGGTGAACAGGCTCGGCCAGGCCGCCATCACCAGCAGCACCAGGATCACGACCGCCGATATGAGGAACGACGGCTTGCGCACCAGGTCGTGCCAGGCGTCCGACCAGAGGCTGCGCGGCCTGCCGGGGACCGGCCCGGACTCGGCCATCGGCGCCGGCTGCCCGTCCTCGGTGACCGCGACGTCGGTCGCCGGGGCCCCGGTCGCCTGAACCGCCTTGCTGAGGTTGGTCGCTTCGGTCTCAGGCATAGCGAATCCTTGGGTCGAGAACCGCGTACAACAGGTCGACGAGGAGCGTGACCACGAGATAGATCAGGATGATGAAGGAGACGATTCCGACCACCGTCGCCCCCTCGCGCGAGGTCAGCGCCGTGTAGACGGCCCGGCCGATGCCGTGGATGTTGAAGATGCCCTCGGTGACGATGGCGCCGGCGAAGAGGTTGCCGAGGTCCACGCCGAGGAAGGTCACCACCGGGATCAGCGAGTTGCGCAGCAGGTGCACCCGCACCGCCCGGGTCGGGGAGAGACCCTTGGCGCGCGCGGTCCGCATGTAGTCGGCGCGCTTGTTCTCCGCGATGGAGGTCCGCGTCAGCCGCGCCACATAGGCGAGCGACAGCGAGGCCAACACCAGGGCGGGAAGAAGCAGTTGGTCCCACGCCTCGGAGTCCTGCACATTGGGCTTGACCCAGCCCCAGCGGACGCCGAAGTAGGTCTGGTAGAGGTAGCCGATCACGAAGACCGGCACCGAGGTGAGCAGCAGGGTGACGAAGAGCACCACCCGGTCGGTCTTGCCGCCGGCGCGCAGCCCGGCGAGGAGGCCCATGGCGACGCCCAGGCAGGCGGTGATCAGGAACGCCAGCACCGTGAGTCTGACGGTCGCGGGCAGCGCGTCCGCGATCACGTCGATGACCTCGCGCCTGCTGGCGATCTGGGTGCCGAAGTCGCCCTGGAGCAGCCCGGTCAGGTAGTCCCAGTACTGCTTGAGGATGGGCTGGTCCAGCCCGAGATCCTCCTTCATCGCGGCCATCTGGGCCTCGTCCGGGGCGCGTTCACCCCACAGAGCCCGGATCGGGTCACCGGGCAGCGCGTACATCATCATGAAGATGATGAACGTGGCCCCGATGAACACCGGAATCATCTGGAGCAGTCGCCGCACGACATAGCGCCCCATGGGTCCTCCATCCAAGTCGGCGGGACCGACGGGCCGCTCCGGAGTGGAGTGGCCCGCCGGCCCCCTTGCGCTGCTTGTGCCGTGCGGCTCTTACTTGACCGTGACTTCGGTCAGGACGGGCTGGCCCGCCGCGTCGAAGCGGACGTTCTCCACGTTGTTGGAGTAGCCGCCGTTGACGTTCTGGAACCAGAGCGGGATGGCCGGCATCGTCTCCCAGAGGACCTGCTCGGCCTCCTGGTAGGCGGCGACGGTCTCCTCAAGGGTGGCCGCCTGGTCGCCCTGCTCGAACAGCTCGTCCACCTCGGGGTCGTTGAAGCGGCCGTAGTTGGTCGAGGCCCGCGAGTGGTACAGCTCGCTCATGAAGTTGGCGTTCAGCGGGTAGTCGGCGAGCCAGCCACCACGGTAGAAGGCCTCGACCTCGTTGGCGTCACGCGCCTCCAGGTCGGTGTCGAAGTCCGGCTTGATGTCGGCCCGGCACTCGACGTCCAGGTTCTCGATCAGGCTGTTGCAGACCGCGTCGACCCACTCCTGGTGGCCACCGTCGGCGTTGAACTGGATGACGACCTCGTTGTTGGGAACGCCGCCGCCCTCCTCGACCAGCTGGCGCGCGCGCTCCGGGTCGAAGTCGGTGAGCCCGTTCGAGGCGCCCTCCTGGTAGCCCAGCACGCCCGGCGGGACGAAGCTGTCGGCGGGGGTCTTCGCGCCGTTGAGGACCGTGTTGATGATGGTCTCGCGGTCGATCGCCAGCGACAGACCCTGGATCACCTTCGGGTCAACGCCCTCCCAGTCGCCGTAGTGCACCGGCACGATGGACTGGGTGCCGTTGTACGGCTGGTTGATGGCGCGGTCGCCGAGGTCGGTCTCGTAGACCGGCAGGTCCTTCGGGTCGACCTGGCGGATGATGTCCAGGTTGTCCGAGAGCAGGTCCTGGTAGGCCGCGTCGAGGGTGGTGTAGGCGACGATGTCGATGCCGCCGTTGACCGGCTTGTTCTCGCCCGCGTAGTCCTCGTAGGTCCTGAGCTTGATCAGCTCGTTGTGGTTCCACTCCTCGAACGCGTACGGGCCCTGGCCGATCGGGGCCTCGCCGAAGGCCTCGGGGTCCTCGTAGAAGCTGTCGGGCAGCGGGGTGAACGGCGTGTACCCGAGCTTGTAGTTGAAGTACGAGACCGGGTGCGAGAGCTGGACCTCGAAGGTCGTGTCGTCCACGACGGTCAGGCCGGACATCTCGTCGGCGGTGGGCTCCTCGCCCTCCTCCGGGTGCACGTCCTCGTAGCCGGCGATGTCGGCGAACCAGAAGCTGGTCGACTGGTTGTTGTCGATGTGGGCGGCCCAGTTCCAGGCGCGCACATAGTGCTCGGCGGTGACGTCGGTGCCGTCGTGGAAGGTCCAGCCCTCCTTCAGCTTGACGGTCCAGACGGTGGAGTCCTCGTTGGGCTCGACCGACTCGGCGGCGACCATGAAGATCTCGCCCTCGTCGTCGAAGTCGAGGAGCTTGGAGAACACGTTGTCCATCACCAGGGAGCCGAACTGCTCCGTGGTGTCCGAGGGGATCAACGGGTTCTGCGGCTCGCCGCCGTCAACCCGGACTATGCCTGCCGAGTCCCCGCCGGAGGCGCCGTCGCCGCCCGAGTCATCGCCGTCACTGCCACCACAGGCGGTCGCGGCGAAGGCCACGACTATCGCACTGGCGACCCATTTGGCGCTACGCGCACCACGCATGGGCTTTGCCTCCTTGGGAGTCCACTGTCACTGCAAGAGAGAACCCCGGAGCGCGGACAGGGGTCTACCCGCGTCACACGCGTCCGGATCGCAATGCCCACAACTATTGGGCATAAAACCCGCGCTAACCACCGCTCCGCCATTTCATTTTGATGAAGATGAGGCGGAGCAACCACCCAAAACCGGACAAACGGCAGAGGTGACCTCTCCGTTATCCGGACTGATGTGACGCACATCGCGCCTCTCGCTCCGGATAACGGACGAGACACCGCATAGCCACCCGAAAACGTGCTTGACATGTGCGGAGCGAAGTCGGCGTTCGCGACAAACGCCGCGCCTCACTGCCGCTTGGCGCGCGCCGTGGCCCTGGCCCGCTCCCGCTGGTCGAGCACGACCTTGCGGATGCGGACCTCCGTCGGCGTCACCTCGACGCACTCGTCCTCCCGGCAGAACTCCAGGGACTGCTCAAGCGACAGCTGACGCGGCGGGACGAGGTTCTCCGTGGTGTCGGCGGAGGCGGCCCGCATATTGGTGAGCTTCTTCTCCTTGGTGATGTTGACGTCCATGTCGTCCGAGCGGGAATTCTCCCCGACGATCATGCCCTCGTACACCTCTGTGCCAGGGCCGACGAAGATCACGCCACGTTCCTGGAGATTCAACATCGCGTAGGGGGTGGCCACTCCGGCCCGGTCGGCCACCAACGAGCCGCTCTTGCGGGTCCGCAGCTCGCCGGCCCACGGCTCGTGCCGCTCGAAGATGCTGTGCGCGATGCCGGTGCCCCGGGTCTCGGTGAGGAACTCCGTCCGGAAGCCGATCAGCCCGCGCGAGGGCACCAGGAACTCCATCCGCACCCAGCCGGAGCCGTGGTTGGTCATGGTCTCCATGCGGCCCTTCCGGGAGGCCATCAGCTGGGTGATGGCGCCCAGGTGCTCCTCCGGGGCGTCGATGGTCATCCGCTCGACGGGCTCGTGCACCTTCCCGTCGATCTCCCGGGTCACCACCTCCGGCTTGCCGACGGTGAGTTCGAAGCCCTCCCGGCGCATCGTCTCCACCAGGATGGCCAGCGCCAACTCGCCCCGTCCCTGCACCTCCCAGGCGTCCGGGCGCTCGGTCGGCAGCACCCGCAGCGAGACGTTGCCGACCAGCTCCCGGTCCAGCCGGTCCTTGACCAGCCGGGCGGTGACCTTGTGGCCCTTGCCGCCCCGGCCCACCAGGGGCGAGGTGTTGGTGCCGATGGTCATGGAGATCGCCGGCTCGTCCACCGTGATCAACGGCAGCGCCTCCGGGCGCTCCGGGTCGGCCAGCGTCTCGCCGATCATGATGTCGGGGATGCCGGCCACCGCGCAGATGTCGCCCGGGGCCGCGACCTCGGCCGGCTTGCGGGTGAGCGCCTCGGTCATCAGCAGCTCGGTGATCCGCACCTGCGCCGAACTGCCGTCCCGCTTCAGCCAGGCGACCGTCTGCCCCTTGCGCAGGGTGCCCTGCTTGACGCGGCAGAGCGCGATCCGGCCGAGGAAGTTGTCCGCGTCGAGGTTGGTGACATGCGCCTGGAGCGGCGCGTCCTCCTCGAAGACCGGGGCCGGCACGGTCTGGAGCAGCGTCGTGAAGAACGGCTCCAGGCTGTCGCTGTCGGCGGGCACGGTGCCGTCGGCCGGCTGGGTCAACGAGGCGACGCCGTCCCTGGCGCAGGCGTAGACGATCGGGAACTCGATCTGCTCCTCGTCAGCGTCCAGGTCGAGGAAGAGGTCGTAGGTCTCGTTGAGCACCTCGGAGATCCGGGCGTCCGAACGGTCGGTCTTGTTGACGCAGAGCACGACCGGGAGCCGCGCCTGGAGCGCCTTGCGCAGCACGAACCGGGTCTGCGGGAGCGGCCCCTCTGAGGCGTCGACCAGCAGCACCACGCCGTCCACCATGGACAGCCCGCGCTCCACCTCGCCGCCGAAGTCGGCGTGGCCGGGGGTGTCGATGATGTTGATCACCACCGGGTCGCCACCGCCCTTGGGGTGGTAACGGACGGCGGTGTTCTTGGCGAGGATGGTGATGCCCTTCTCCCGCTCCAGGTCCCCGGTGTCCATCACCCGCTCGTCCACCTGCTGGTGGGCCGCGAAGGCCCCCGCCTGTCGGAGCATGGCGTCGACCAGGGTGGTCTTGCCGTGGTCGACATGGGCGACGATGGCGACATTGCGGATGTCGTGGCGCGTAGGCATGGCTGGGCAGTTCTCCCGGGTTCGTGGCTGGGCCGGCGCGGCAGACATGCGCCCCACCCGGGTTCTTCCGCTGGGCCCCCAGACCCGCGCCAGGCAGACCGTGGCACCGGCCTCGCTGCCATGGTACGGGGTGGGGCGGGGACGCCGCGCGGGTGCGCTACGCGGGTGCGCTGCGCGCGGCGACGCCGGGGTGGGGCGGGGGTGGGGCCGGGGGCGGACACGGCCTAGCGGCGGAAGCCGATGTCCTGGAAGCGTGGGGTGGCCAGGCCGAAGGCGCCGACGCCGGCCAGGTCGTCGTGCACGGCGACCAGTTGGGGCCGCTGGAACAGCGGCAACGAGCCGGCCGCCGCCCAGATCCGGGCGTCCGCGTCGTCGAGCAGCTCGTGGTACTCGCCCTCGTCCAGCGCGCCTGCGGCGCGGTCCAACAGCTGGTCGATGTGGTCGGTGCCGACCCTGGCGTAGTTCTGCTCGATCAGCAGCTGGCCGCCGGGGATGGAGACGGGCTTGGTGAACAACGGCCTGGTGTCCACGGCGGGGTAGGCGGTGGCCGGCCAGGAGTAGAGGGCGAGGTCGAACTCGCCGGAGGCGATGTGCCGTTCGAAGTACTCGTCGGCGGGGACCTCGCTGATCTCGGTCCCGATGCCCACGGCGGAGAGCATGGCCGCGATCCGCCGGCCCACCTCCCGCAACGGCTCGGCGTCGGCACCGTCGGGCATCACGAACCGGAGGCTGAGCGGCTCGCCGTCCTTGGCCCGAACGGGAGCGCGGGACGCCTCCCGCAGGGCGTCGGCCTCCCGCGCGGCCTCCTCGGCCAACTGCCGCACACGGGCCTCGCCGTCGGCTTCGGCCGACGCGGAGCCAGGCGCGGCCGCGTTGGTGGCCGCGCCACCGGAACGGGGACCGGCTGTGGGCGCGCTCGCGGCGAACGCCGCGCTGACCGTGCCGCCTGGGGCGGATGCCGTCGCCGAACCGTCCCTGGCCGGGCCGGCGGCCGGGCTGCCGGCGCCGGTCCCGAGGGC
>NZ_RFFJ01000084.1 GCF_003696235.1 Streptomyces triticirhizae | reverse complement strand
CGCCTCGGCCGCCGGCGCGCTCGCCGAACGCGGCTGCCGGGTGCTGCTGGTCGAGGCGGCCGAGCGGCTGATGGGGGGCCAACTCGACGCCGGTGCGGCCGCGTTGCTCCGCGCGCGGCTGGCGGAGGCCGGCGTCGAGGTGCGCACCGGCCGCTCGGTGCGCGCGCTGCGCGCCGACGCCGGGCGTGTCACCGGCGTCACCCTGGACGACGGCACCGCGCACGAGGCCGCGCTGGTGGTGGTGGCCCGTGGGGTACGCCCCCGCGTCGCGCTGGCCCGCGAGGCCGGGCTGGCGCTCGGCGCGCACGGCGGGATCGCCGTGGACGACGCGCTGCGCACCAGCGACCCGGCCGTCCACGCGCTGGGCGACTGCGCCGAACACGCCGGCCGCCTCTACGGCCTGGCCGTTCCGGCCCAGGACCAGGCGGACGTGCTCGCCTCGGTGCTCACCGGCGGCGGCCAACGCTACCGGGGCACCAGGTCGTTGACCCGGCTCACGCTGGGCGCGACGGCCGACGAGCCGTGGGACCTGGCCGCCTTCGGCGTGCCCGAGGCCGGACCAGGCGACGAGGAGGTCCGGCTGGCCGACGCCACCCGGGGCACCTACCGCAGGCTCGTGGTCCGCGAGGACCGGCTGCGCGGCGGCGTGCTCATCGGGGACCTCGGCGGCGTCGGCACCCTGGCCCGCGCCTGGGAGGGCGACGAGCCGCTGCCCGACACGCCCCTGCTCCATCTGCTGACCGACGACGGAGGGTTGTAGACATGACCGAGCGGTCGCCGAGGCCCGTCCCGCCCGAGGAGACGGAGGAGACGGTGGTGGTGGTCGGCCACGGGATGGTCGGCCAGCGCCTCCTGGAGGAGTTGGCCCAGCGCGGCGTCACCGCCAGCGCCCGGGTGGTGGTGCTCGCCGAGGAGCCCCGCCCCGCCTACGACCGGGTCCATCTGACCTCCTGGTTCTCCGGCACCAGCGCCGAGGAACTCTCCCTGGTCCCCGAGGGGTTCCTGGAGCGGCACGGCATCGAGCTGTCGCTGGGCGACCCGGCCGTCGCCCTGGACCGGGCGGCCCGCACCGTCACCACCCGCTCCGGCCGGGTCGTGCCCTACACGACGCTGGTGCTGGCCACCGGCTCCTCCCCGTTCGTTCCGCCGATGCCGGGCCGCGAGGCCGAAGGCTGCTTCGTCTACCGCACCATCGAGGACCTGGAGGCGATACGCGACCACGCCGGCCGGGTCCGCACCGGACTGGTCGTCGGCGGCGGCCTGTTGGGCCTTGAGGCGGCCGGCGCGCTGCGCGACCTGGGCCTGACCACCCACATCGTGGAGTTCCACCCCCGGCTGATGGCGCTCCAGGTCGACGAGGGCGGCGGCAACGCGCTGCGCCGCACCGTCGAGGAGCTGGGCCTGTTGGTGCACACCGGCGTCGGCGGCCAGGAGATCACCACGGACGAGCGCGGCGCGGTCAACGGGATGGTGCTGTCGGACGGTTCGACGGTCGCCACCGACCTGGTGATCTTCTCCGCCGGCATCCGGCCGCGCGACGAGCTGGCCAGGGCGGCCGGGCTGCGGGTCGGCGAGCGCGGCGGGATCGCCGTGGACGAGCGGTGCGTGACCTCCGACCCGAACGTGCTGGCCATCGGCGAGTGCGCGCTGGCCAGCGACGGGATGGTCTACGGCCTGGTGGCGCCCGGCTACGAGATGGCGGCGACGGCGGCCGACGTGGTGGCCGGCCGGGCGGCCACGCCGTTCACCGGGGCGGACACCTCCACCAAGCTCAAGCTGCTGGGCGTGGACGTCGCCAGCTTCGGCGACGCGCACGGCCGCACCGAGAACTGTCTCGACGTCGTCTACGCCGACTCCCGCGCCGGCGTCTACAAGAAGCTGGTGATCGGCCAGGACGGCACGCTGCTGGGCGGGGTGCTGGTCGGCGACGCCGACGCCTACGGGCTGCTGCGCCCGCTGACCGGCTCGGTGCCGCCGGCCGCGCCCGAACAGCTGGTGCTGCCGGCCGGGTTGGCGCCGGCGGCGGCGCTGGGCCCGACCTCGCTGCCGGACACGGCGGTCGTGTGCAGCTGCCACAACGTCACCAAGGGCGCCATCGTGGCGACCGTCACCGAGGACGGCCGCACCTCGGTGCCCGAGGTGAAGAAGTGCACCCGGGCCGGCACCGGCTGCGGCTCCTGCGTCAAGGTGCTGGGCCAGCTGGTCAACGCCGCGCTGGAGGCCGGCGGGATCGCCGTGGACAACGGGCTGTGCGGCTGCTTCGCGCACACCCGGCAGGAGCTGTTCGAGATCGTGGCCAGCCTGCGGATCACCTCCTACCGGGAGCTGCTCGACGGGCACGGCAGGGCCGAGGCGCGCGGCGGGGACGGCTGCGAGGTGTGCAAGCCGGCGGTCGGCTCGATCATCGCCTCGCTGGCGCCCAGCATCGGCGCGGACAACCACGTGCTGGCCGGCGAGCAGGCCGCGTTGCAGGACACCAACGACCACTTCCTCGCCAACCTCCAGAAGAACGGCTCGTACTCGATCGTGCCGCGCGTCCCCGGCGGGGAGATCTCGCCGGAGAAGCTGATCGTGATCGGCGAGGTGGCCCGCGACTTCAACCTCTACACCAAGATCACCGGCGGCCAGCGGATCGACATGTTCGGCGCCCGCGTCGACCAACTGCCGCTGATCTGGGCACGGTTGGTGGAGGCCGGCTTCGAGTCCGGGCACGCCTACGGCAAGGCGCTGCGCACCGTGAAGAGCTGTGTGGGCTCCACCTGGTGCCGCTACGGGGTGCGGGACAGCGTGCGGATGGCGATCGACCTGGAGCTGCGCTACCGGGGGCTGCGTTCCCCGCACAAGCTGAAGTCCGCCGTCTCCGGCTGCGCCCGCGAGTGCGCCGAGGCGATGAGCAAGGACTTCGGGATCATCGCGACGGCCAACGGCTGGAACCTCCACGTCGGCGGCAACGGCGGCGCCACCCCGCGCCACGCCGACCTGCTGGCGCAGGACCTGTCGGACGCGGAACTGGTCCGGCTGATCGACCGGTTCCTGATGTTCTACATCCGCACCGCCGACCGGCTGGAGCGCACCTCGGTCTGGCTGGAGCGGATCGGCGGCGGCCTCGACCACGTGCGGGACGTCGTGGTCCACGACTCGCTGGGCATCTGCGAGGAGCTGGAGGCCCAGATGGCCGCCCATGTGGCCAACTACCGGGACGAGTGGGCCGAGACGCTCGACGACCCGGAGAAGCTGGCGCGCTTCGTCTCCTTCGTCAACGCGCCCGGCACCCCCGACCCCTCGGTCCGGTTCGTCGAGGAACGGGACCAGCACAAGCCGGATCTGACCGTGCTGGCCGGGCCCACGCTGCCCGTCCGCACCCTGGAAGGGAACAACCCGTCATGACGACCTCCACCGCCACGCTCGCCCGCCCCGCGCCCGCGCCCGTCGCGGCCCCCGGGACCGCCCTGCTGGAGATCGCCCACGAGGGGGCGTGGGTCCCCGTCTGCCGGCTGGCCGAACTGGTGCCGGGGCGTGGCGCGGCCGTGCTGCTGCCGGACGGGCGGCAGGCCGCCGTCTTCGTCGACCGGCACGGCCGCGCCTACGCCGTCGGCAACCAGGACCCGTTCACCGGCGCCTGGGTGCTCTCCCGTGGGCTGCTGGGCTCAACGGGCAACGGGGACCGGCCGTTTGTCGCGTCGCCGCTGCTCAAGCAGCGCTTCGACCTGGTGACGGGCGTCTGCCTGGACGCGCCCGAGGACCCGTCGCTGGCGCTGCCGGTCTACCCGGTCCGGACGCGCTGAGGCCCGCCGCGCGGGCGGCGTGCCCCGGGCGGGCGCCCTGGACTCGCCGCCCGGACGGGAGCGGGTGAGAGTGGGGGCGAGGGTGTGTTCCACGGCGTGGGACCACCGCCGTCGCCGAGAACGAGGTACGCCATGACCCGCCCCATCACCGTCGGCGTGGACGGCTCCCCGCAGAGCCGGGCCGCCGCCGAGTGGGCGGCCCGCGAGGCGGCGCGTCGCGGACTGCCCCTGCACCTGGTGCACGCCTGGATCAACGAGCCGCTGTACGCGCCGCCGGTGCCGGACGAGCCGGCGTCCCGGCAGCTGCTCCAGGACCACCACGACGAGGTCGCCGACCGCCACCCGGGGCTGACCATCAGCACCGCGCTGCTGGGCGAGATGGCCACGGCCGGGCTGGTGGAACAGGCCGCCAGGTCCGAGCTGCTGGTGATGGGCTCGCGGGGCCACGGCCCGATCGCCGGCTTCCTGCTGGGCTCGGTGGGCCTGCCGGTGATCACCCACAGCACGCGGCCCGTGGTCCTCGTCCGCTCCGGCCCGTACGGGGAGCCGACCGACCAGGCGCCGGGCGAGGCGGCCGAGGGCGACGAGATCGTGGTGGGCCTCAAGGACATGGGCGAACCGGCCGCCGCGCTGCTGGAGTTCGCCTTCACCACGGCCTCGGCGCGCGGCGCGGCCGTGCGCGCGGTGCGCGCCTGGGGCACGCCCTCGCTCTTCGGCTCCACGCCCCCGGAGAACCTGGAGAACAACGACGAGCACCTGGACCTCCAGGCCCGCCAGGGCGAGGAGCTGGTCCGGGTACTCGCGCCCTGGCGCCAGCGCTACCCGGGCGTTCCGGTCATCGAACACCTGCGGTACGGGAACGCCGCCGAGGTGCTGCTGGACGCCGCGTCCGTACACGCGGCGCTGGTGGTCACGGGACGCCGAACGCGCCGCCCGCTGCTCGCCATGCGCGCCGGCCCCGTCACCCACGCCGCGCTCCACCACGCCCGCACCCCGGTCGCGGTCGTCCCCCACGGGGACTGAGTCCGTCGGGCTCCGGGGACTCCGCGCGGCGGGCGCTCGGGCACCCGCCGCTCGCCTTCCCGTCGACCAAGCGTCAACTACGCGCGTCGCACGCGTGGTTGACGCGCGTTGACTCCCTCGGGCACGCTCGTTCTCCCACTCCTCTCACGGAGGTGCCACGTTGTGAGTCGACTTCTTCGCACGCTTCTCACGTTTGTCATGATCGCCTCAGCCGCCTTGGTGGGAACGGTGGCCACCGCCGGCACCGCGCAGGCCGACGGGTGCTACACCTGGAACCGCACCCTCAAGGAGGGCCACAGCGGTAACGACGTCACCCAGCTCCAGATCCGCGTCGCCGGCTACCCGGGCTACGGCGCCCAGCTGGCGATCGACGGGAAGTTCGGCCCGGCCACCAAGGCCGCCGTCAAGCGCTTCCAGCAGGCGTACGGCCTGTCGGCCGACGGCATCGCCGGGCCGCAGACCTTCGGCAAGATCTACGACCTCCAGGACAACGACTGCACCCCGATCCACTTCACCTACGCCGAGATGAACCGCTGCAACAGCAGTTGGTCGGGCGGAGCGGTGAGCGCCGCGACCGCCAAACAGAACGCCCTGAGGGCGATGTGGAAGCTGGAGGCGCTGCGCCACGCCCTCGGCGACCGGCCCCTCACCACCAGCAGCGGCTTCCGCTCCCACGCGTGCAACAACGCCGTTGGCGGGGCGGCGGGCAGCAACCACCTCTACGGCACGGCGATCGACCTGACCGGCTCGCCGAGCTTCTGCACGATCGTGAAGCAGGCGCGCTACCACGGCTTCAACCACATCCTGGGCCCGGGCTTCCCCGGCCACAACGACCACGCGCACCTGGCAGGCCAGAGCACGCGACGCTGGTCGGCGCCCAGCTGCGGGATCTGACCGGCCCCGCCGTCCGCCGTTCGCCCCGGGGGCGAACGGCGGTTCCGTCGGCGCTACCCCTCGGAGAGGCGCAGCGCCGTGTCCTCGCCCGGGGAGACCTCCACCGTGCGGTCGGCGAGGACCACGCGGACCGGGGAGGTCTCCCACGGCGGGACGCCGATCCACAGTTGGCCGGGGCGCATCCGCAGCCGCAGGCCGACGCCACGGTGGCGCAACGAGAAGCCGAACTCCTGGAGTTGGGGCAGCGGCGAGGGGTCGAGCCAGAGCGCGCCCTCCTCGGAGCGGAGCCCGGTCAGCCCGCGTTGCACCAGGTCGAGGGTGCCGGCCATGGCGCCCAGGTGGATGCCCTCGGCCGTGGTGCCGCCCTGGATGTCGGCGACGTCGCTGGCCAGCGCCTCCTTGACGAACGACCAGGCGTCCGCGTGCCGGGCCCGCGCCAGCACCCACGCGTGCACCACGCCGCTGAGCGTGGAGCCGTGGCTGGTGCGCCGCAGGTAGTAGTCGACGGTGCGGCGCCACTGCTCCTCGGTGAGTTCGTATCCCATCCGGGCGAACTGCTCGGTGAGTTCGCCCGGCGTCAGCAGGTAGCCGAGCATCAGCACGTCGGCCTGCTTGGACGCCTGGTAGCGGTTGACCGAGTCGCCCTCGGACTCCAGGAGCCGGTCGAGCCGGCGGATGTCGCCGTAGCGGCGGCGGTAGCCGTCCCAGTCGAGTTCGGCGAGGTCGCCGTACCCGTCGAACTGGCTGATCACGCCCTGGTGGAACGGGACGCGCAGCCGGCGGGAGACCTCGTCCCAGCGGTCCGGCTCGCCCTCCGACAGGCCGACGCGGTCGACGAGTTCGGCGCGGCGGGAGACCGGCATGGTGCGCACCAGCTCGGCGGCGCGGGCCAGGGTCCAGGACGCCATCACATTGGTGTAGGCGTTGTCGTCGAGGCCGGCGCGCTCGGCGTCCGGGTACGCCTCGTGGTACTCGTCGGGTCCGACGACGCCCCGGATGCGGTAGCGGCCCTCGTCCCGGTCGAACTCGGAGATCGCCGCCCAGAAGCGGGCGATCTGGGTGAGCATCTCGGCGCCCCTGGTGTGGGTGAACTCGGTGTCGCCGGTGGCCTGTCCATAGCGCCACACGTTGTAGGCGACGGCCGAGCCCACGTGGTGCTGGAGGCGGGAGTTGTCGGGCAGCCAGCGCCCGGAGCGCGGGTTGAGGTGGACCTCGGGGGTCTCCTCGCCGCCGTCCGAACCGGACTGCCACGGGTACATCGCGCCCTCCCGACCGGCCTCGGCCGCCGCCCGCAGCGCGGCGGGCAGCCGCCGGTGGCGGTAGCCCATCAACGCCCGGGACAGCTCGGGGAAGTGCAGGTTGAGGTAGGGCAGCACGAACAGCTCGTCCCAGAAGACGTGCCCCCGGTACGCCTCGCCGTGCAGCCCGCGCGCGGGCACGCCGACGTCCAGGTCGGCGCTGTGCGGGGAGAGCGTCTGCAACAGGTGGAACATGTGCACCCGCAGCACATGGCCCGGCTCGCCCGGCACCTGGAGGTCGGCGCGCCGCCACAGCCGCGCCCAGGCGGCGGCGTGGTCGGCCAGCACGCCCTCGAAGTCCGGCGCGGAGCGCACCCGTTCCAGCGCGGCGGGCAACGGGCCGACGATCGCCTGGTCGCGCGAGGTGTGCAGGGCGACGATCTTCTCGACGGCCAGCGGCTCCTCGGGGTTGAGCGGGAGGATCATCCGCTGGGCGGCGCGGAAGTCGGTCAGCCGGTCGTGGGTGGCCTCGGGCGGCCCCTGCGGGGTGGCGCGGGTGCGGGCGGCGAGCACGATCCGCACGTCGGATGTGCTGGTGCGGCAGCGCAGCCACACCACGTCGGGCTCCTCGGCGCCGGTGCCCATGCGGGTCAGGTGGTGGCTGGCGAGGTCGCGGTAGCGGGCGACGCCGGTGTTGCCGACGAGGCCGTCGATGGCGGACTCGACCTCGATGGAGCCCGACCAGTCCTCGGCGGTGAACTCGGTGCGCAGCGCCGCGAGATGGGGGTCGGCCATGGAGACCAGCCGGGACTGGCGGATGTTCAGATGGCGGCCGTGGGGGTCGCGGAAGCGCACCTCGCGGTTGAGGACGCCGCGCCTGAGGTCCAGTTCCTGGTGGTAGCGGAGCAGTCCCTCGGGGTGCAGGTCGGGGGTGAACCACTCGCCGGTGGCGCCCTCGTCGGGGTGGACGCGGAAGCGCAGCGGCAGCCAGTTGGGCAGGTTGACGATCTCCTCGTGCGGCAGCCTGCGGCCGGCGAGCGAGGAGGTCAGCCGGTTGTAGAGGCCGGCGGCGTAGGTGCCGGGGTAGTGCGCGGGGCTGGCCTCGGTCTCGGGCGCGGCGCCCCGGGTCGCGAAGTAGCCGTTGCTGAGCGTGCACAGGGCCTCGCGGAGGCGTTCCTCGCGCGGGTCGTAGCCCTCGTAGGTCCACTCCCAGCCGTCGATCTGCCGTTCCCCCTCGGCCCAGGCGGCCCACCGTTCCACCGGCTCGGCCGGGGTCCACTCCGTCGTGACACCCGTCGTCGCGCCCGTCGTTCCGCTGGTCGTGCCGGTCACGTCGGTCACCTCCGCACGACGAGGCGGGCGAGGTCGTCCACGACCAGGTCGGCGCCGTGTTCGCTCAGGTCGTGGGCGGCGTCCTCGGTCTCGGCGCGGTTGACGCCGACGACCAGGCCGAAGCCGCCGCGCGACCCGGCCTCGACGCCGGCGAGCGCGTCCTCGACGACGGCCGCCGAGGACGGCTCGCAGCCGAGCCGGCGCACGCCTTCGAGGAACAGCGCCGGGTCGGGCTTGCCCGGCAGGTCGAGCCTGGCCATGTCGTTGCCGTCGACGACGGTGCCCAGCAGCGAGCGGACGCCGGCCCTGGCCAGCAGGTCCCTGGCGTGCCGGGATGAGGAGACGGCGGCGCAGGGCACGCCGGCCTCGTGCAGCTTGTTCAACAGCCGCACGGTGCCGGCGAAGACGTCGACGCCGCGCTCGTGGAGGCGGCGCAGGAACGCCTCCTCCTTGCGGGCCGCGACCTGGCAGACGGTCTCGGTGCCCGGGGTGTCCTCGACGTCGCCGACCGGCAGGTCGATGCCCCGGGCGGCGAGGAACGCGGCGGCTCCGTCCAGCCGGGACCTGCCGTCCACGTGGCGGCGGTAGTCCTCGTCGGCGTCGAACGGCGGGTCCACGCCGGGGACCTCGTCGAACGCCTCCTTCCAGGCCGAGGCGTGCACCGAGGCCGAGTCGGTGATCACCCCGTCGGTGTCGAAGATCACCGCGTGGCACTCCCACAGGTCCGGCACGGTCGCAGTCACCGGGCACCACCGCCTCCCTGGTCGGCCACGGACCGGCCGTGGCGCTCCTTCCATGGGAACCCGCCGCCGCCCACCCCGCAAACCCACCCGAACGGGCACATCACACGACCCTCGCCCGACCGCCCGGCGGTCAGGCGAGGGTGACCCGCCGGCCGGTGACCCGGTGCGGCGTGAGCCGCACCCACAGGTCGCGTTCGCCGCCCGCCCAGGGCTCGCTGGCGTCGGGCTCGCCCTCGGGTCCGGTCAGCCGCTCGGTGAGCGACCGGATCTCGTCGAGGTCGGTGACCGGCCGCGCCGGGCCGACCAGCAGCACGCTCCAGCCGACCCGCTGCGCCTCGTCGAGGTGGTCGACCTCGAAGGCCAGCTCGTCGGCCTCGACGGCGCGGGCGGGCGCGGCGTCGGGCGCGGTGCGGTAGACCAGCGCGCGGCCGTCCGGCGCGCGGTCGTCCAGCGCGTAGTTCACCGGCACGATCGAGGGGCCGCCGTCGCCGGCCAACGCGACCCGGCCGACGCTGTGCTCCGCCAGCAGCTCCCAGCAGGTGCCCTCGTCCAGCACCCGCAGCCCCTCGCGGTGGCTGACCTCGGGCGGGGCGGCGCCGCTGGGCGGCGGCCCGCCGCTCAGCTCGGCGACGGTGGTGTCCAGGGCGCGGGCGACCCGGGTCAGCGAGGCGTAGCTCGGCGAGGCCGGCCGTTCCTCCAGATAGCGCAGGTACTCGGGGGCGACGCCGGCCTTCTCCGCGACCGCGCCCCGGTCCAGGCCCAACTGCTCGCGGCGCAGCGCGATCCTGCGCCCGACGTCCGTGCGATGGTTCTCCACCCCTTCACCCTCGCCGGAACGGGCCGGGCGCGCTCGTTGATCACCGCCGCCCACACCGCGTCGATGTGACGCCGATCACACAGGCGCCCCGGCAACCTTTGCGCACGGGGCAGCGACCACCCCCACACCAAGTCCTGTCCGAACAAGGAGAGTTCTGTGCGCTTCCCCCCACCGAGACGCGAACGGTCCCGGCGTTCCCGACATCTGACGCGCGCCGCGCTGGCCAGCCTCCTCGGCCTGGCCTGCGCCCTGCTGCTGTGGCAGCCCACGGCCTCCGCCGCCTACCCGCCGCCCGGGCTGGTCACCGGCGACATCGGCATCCACGACCCCTCGATGGTGCGCACCGACCAGGGCTATGTGGTCTACGGCTCCAACGACCTGCTGGAGGCGCGGATCTCCCCCGACCGGACCGCGTTCACGGACGCCGGCTCGGCGTTCACCGCGCCGCTTGACTGGTGGGGCGAGATCTCTCCCGACCGCAACCCGTGGGCGCCCGACGTCTCCTTCCACAACGGCCGCTACCTCCTCTACTACGCCGTCTCCAACTTCGGCCAGAACACCTCCGCCATCGGCCTGGCCACCAGCGACACCGGCCTGCCCGGCAGCTGGACCGACCAGGGCATGGTCCACCGCACCACCGCCGCCAACGACTACAACGCGATCGACCCCAGCCTGCTGGTGGACGACGACGGCCGCTGGTGGCTCGCGTTCGGCTCCTGGTGGACGGGGATCAAGGTCGTCGAGATCGACCCGGCCACGGGCAAGCAGTTCCCCGGCGACACCACGCTCCACTCGGTGGCCTCCGCCGGCGGCGGCATCGAGGGCCCGGCCCTGGTCAAGCGCGACGGCTTCTACTACCTCTTCAACTCCTACGGCACCTGCTGTGCCGGCACCGACTCCACCTACCGCATCCGGGTCGGCCGGGCCTCCAGCCCCACCGGCCCGTTCCTCGACGCGAACGGCGTGGACCTGCGCGACGGCGGCGGCACGTTCGTGCTGGAGAGCCACGGCCGCTGGATCGGCCCGGGCGGGCAGAGCGTCCTGAACGACGTGGACGGCGACCTGCTCGTCTACCACTACTACGACGGCGAGGACAACGGCGCCCCCAAGCTCGGCGTCAACCTCCTTGACTGGAGCGGCGGTTGGCCGGTGGCCTACTGAGGTCCGAAGAGCAGAGCGCGGCCCCGTTCCCCGGCTCGGCGAACCGGCGGGGAACGGGGCCGCCGCGTACGTTCGGCCGCCGCGTCGTTCGGCCGGCCGCCCGTCGTTCAGCCGTCGGAGCCACGGCTGGAGGAGGCGCGCCGCTTGCCCCCGCCCGGGCGGGTCGCCCGGTAGACGACGAAGCCGACCACCGCCAGCACCACCACCACGAGCACCACCTTGGAGTAGACGCTGACGAAGTCGGTCACCTCCTCCCAGTTCTCGCCCAGGTGGTAGCCGGCGACCACGAAGATGCTGTTCCAGATGGCGCTGCCCACCGTGGTCAGCAGCAGGAAGGTGCGGACCGGCATCTTCTCCACGCCGGCCGGGATCGAGATGAGACTTCGGAAGATGGGAATCATCCGGCCGAAGAAGACCGCCTTGTTGCCGTGCTTGGCGAACCACGCCTCGGTCTTCTCGATGTCGGCGATCTTCACCAGCGGCAGCTTCTCCGCGATCGCGATCAGCCGCTCCCGCCCCAGGGCCGAGCCCACCCAGTAGAGCGCCAGCGCGCCGACCACCGAGCCGATCGTCGTCCACACCAGCGCGGCCCACAGGTTCATCTCGCCCCGGCTGGCGGTGAAGCCCGCCAGCGGCAGGATGATCTCGCTGGGCAACGGCGGGAACAGGTTCTCCAGGGCGATGGCCAGCCCGGCGCCGGGGGCCCCCATCGCCTCCATCAGGTCGGTGGCCCACCCGGCGATGCCGCCCGGGTCCTCGGCCGAGGAAGCGAGTTGGTGCGTTGCGGAGGATACGATCACACGGCAGACGCTACAAGTCGCCGGGCCCCCGCCGCCACGCGGTCCGCCCCCGGCCACGCCGCGTGGCCCACCTCACCCCGCCCCTGTGGTCGACCGCAGTACCGGCCGCCCCACGCGTCGCCTACCGTCGCCGCTGTGCGAGAACAGCTGCGCCGAAGGCTCCGTGAGCTGACCGGCATCACCGCCGGGGCCGGCACGGGGCCGTTGCTGCTGCCCGTCGTCCTCCTCGGCTGGGCGGGGCGAGCGATCGGTGTCATGGGGCGCGCGTTCGGCGGCGCGAGGGGCGCGTTCGGCGGCGCGCGCCGCGCGGAGGGCCCGCCGTTCACGCCCCTCGTCACGCGCGCCACCCGGCTCGAACGCGCCCGGCTGGTCCGCCTCCTGGGCGTCGAGATCGCCGAGACCTGGCCGGCGCACCGCGCGCTGCCCTATCTCACCTGCCGCATCGCGCTGGCCGCGCTCGCCGCGCTGGTGCTGGCCTCGCTGCTGGTCAGCGTCGTCTACGGCTCGCTGTTGGTGTGGGCGTGGCTGGTCTTCTCGCCGACCGTGACGGTGCCCTCCGGCATTGGCGGGGCGTTCCTGCTGTTCCTCACCGTCCAGGGCATGTCCGGGCTGATCGCCCTGGAGGCCCGGCTGGCCCACCACTTCCTCGGGCCCAGCGAACGGGAGACCCTCCGCCGCCGGATCGCCGAACTCGCCGACAGCCGCGCCGGCGTCGTCGAGGCCATCACCGAGGAGCGGCGCCGCATCGAACGCGACCTCCACGACGGGGTGCAGCAACGGCTCGTCGCCCTCGGCCTGTCCATCAGCCGCGCCCAGCGCTCACCGGAGCGCGCCGACGAACTCCTCGGCCAGGCGCGGCGGGAGGCCGCCCTCGCGCTGACCGAGCTGCGGGAGGTCGCCTGGCGGATCTACCCGACGGTGCTCGACGAGGCGGGCCTGGCCGCCGCGTTGGAGACCCTCGCGGAACGCTGCCCGCTGCCGGTCCTGCTGCGCGCCGAGCTGGCGGACGAGCCGCCCAGGCCGGTGGCGACCGCCGCGTACTTCGTGGTGTGCGAGGCCGTCACCAACGCGGTCAAGCACGCCGAAGCCCGGGAGGTCGCCGTCACCGTCACCGGCCGCCCCGGGCGCGCCCTCGCGCTGCGGGTCGCCGACGACGGGCGCGGCGGCGCCGACCCGGCGGGCGGCGGGCTGTTGGGCCTGGCCCGCCGGGTCGCCGCCCTCGACGGGCACCTCGACGTCCACAGCCCGCCCGGCGGGCCCACCGTCATCACAGCGGAGTTGCCATGCGCCTGATCCTCGCCGACGACTCGACCCTGCTGCGCGAGGGCCTCGCCCGGCTCCTCGCCGACGAGGGCCACCGGGTGCTGGCCGCCGTCGGCGACGCCGAGGCCCTGCTCGCCGCCGTCGCCGCCGAACCCCCCGACGTCGCCGTGATCGACGTGCGGATGCCGCCCCACCACCGCGACGAGGGCCTGCGCGCCGCGCTCACCATCCGCGAACGCTGGCCCTCGGTCGGCGTGCTGGTCCTCTCCCAGTACGTCGAACGCCGTTACGCCACCGAGCTGTTGACCGGCTCGCCGGAGGGCGTCGGCTATCTGTTGAAGGACCGGGTGGTGGAGATCGAGGAGTTCCTCGACGCGCTGGAGCGGGTGGCCGCGGGCCGCACCGCGTTCGACCCCGAGGTCGTCCGCCAGCTCCTCGCCCGGGGCGGCCACGAACGGGCCCTCGACGCGCTGACCGCCCGCGAGCGGGAGGTCCTCACGGAGATGGCCCAGGGCCACACCAACGCCGCCATCGCCACCCGCCTGTTCATCTCGCGCAGCGCGGTCGAGAAACATGTCAACGCCATCTTCACCAAACTGGACCTGACGGCCCTGGCCGCCACCACCCACAGCCGCCGCGTCCTCGCGGTGCTGCGCTATCTCGGCGCGTAGCCGCGCGCCGCGCGCGCGGCGGGAGGGGGCGGGAGTTGGGGGCGCGCGGAGGATACGGCCTCGCCCGCCGAGCCGACGTTTCACGCGGGCGTGAAACGTCGGCTCGGCGGGCGGTCTCAGCCGTAGCGTTTCACGTGGAGAAGGGCGGTGCCGAGGGACACGTTCCCGCATGACATGGCTCTGCCACACCGTCAGGGAGGGGAAACGACATGACACGCAAGCGCGTCCGCAACCGGCCGGCCCTGCTGGTCGCCGCCGCCACGGTGCTGACCGGCGGCGCCCTGGCCACCGGGGGCGTGCCGTCCAGCGCCTGCTCGACCAGCGCAGCGCCGGCCTCGTCGTGGACGGCGACTTCGGCGCGGTGACGGACACCGCCGTGCTCGGCACGAGCTGCCCCGGTCAGGCACCGTCAGGGCAACGCCTCGATCGCCAGATCCCAGGGATACGCTGCCACGTCACCGCGCTTCGGGACATGCGGCACGAATGCGTCCTCCCCCAGGAGAACCGTCACGCCCTGGGCCCGCAGAAACTCCGTGCTCTTTCCCAACGCCGGGTGTGCCGCTTGCGCTTGATTCAGGTAGGGCAAGGCCACCAGAGGGAGGTGTAGCCCGATGGCCTCGGTGATCAGTCCCAGGACCAGAGTGTCAGCGATGCCGGCCGACCACTTGTTGATGGTGTTGAACGTGGCCGGCGCTACCAGGATCGCGTCAGGGGGAGGCAGCAGATCCGGTTGTCCTGGCAACTTGTAGTCCGTTCGCACCGGGTGCCCGGTGAGCCTCGCCAGCTCGGGCAGGTCAGCTTCGAGCCACCGTGCCGCGGACGGCGTCAGCACCAGGCAGACCTCCCATCCGGCGGCCTGAGCCTTCTCGATGCCTGTCCGGATGTGGCGCGCGGGGGGCGCGGCGCAGGCGATCAGGTAGAGCACGCGGGAAACCGTCATGCGGGAAGTCCACAGCGGCGCGCGAGTCCGCGCAAGCGGCTCTCCCAACTCGCGGAACCGACTCCAGCGTCGCGCAGTCGCTCGATCAGCTGCTTCGCCCGGGGGCGGCAGTGGACTTCCTCCGGTGCCTCTCGCTCGGCATCGAGGAGTCGTGCGACAGCATCCGCAGGCCGCCCAGCCTGCTTCAGCGCCCGCGCCACATCGACCAAGTGCAGCGCCCGCCGCTCGCGGGGCAAAGCCCCGAGACCGCTCGGCTCGATCCGCGCGGCGGCGGCCACGGCGTCGACGCCATCGTGCAAACGGACCAGAGCCGACACCCGGTGGATTTCCACGTTGGTCGGGCCAAACGCGGTCCACAACGCGTTCCCGTCCATCCCGAGCCTGGCCGCTGCGGTCGCGGCCTCGTCAATCAGCCTCTCAGCGGCATCCCGCCGGTCCGCATGGGATGCGGCCACAGCCGCCTTCAGATACAACATGCCCAGCACGCTGATCCCTTGGCCGGATACCAGGTCTCCCTCGTGGCGAGCAGCCGTGGCCGTCGCGAAGTCCACCGCGTCGTCGCAGTCGCCTTGGTGAAACATCGCATCACACAGATGCCTCGCTGCTCCCACGATGGCGACGGGATCGCCAGACCGCTGGGCGGCGATGACGGCACGGTCGGCAGCGTGCCAAGCAAGCGACGTGTCGCCGAACTTCGTGGCCGTGGCCACCGTGAGCTGGTAGGTCAGAGCCAACAGGGCGTAACTGCCCTGCTGGGCGTCACCAGCACTGTGTGCCGCCGCCCGCGTGGCGTCGATCAGCAAGGGCGACAGCACACGCCCCAGGGGTGAGTAGTCCGACGCCTGGAACGCGGTCCAGCCGTAGGCGAGGGACCTTCGGAGGGCGCCCATGTCCACGGGCTGGGACTCGGAGAAGGCCCCGGTGATGACGTCATGCCGTCTCAAAGTGCGGCGAATCCCGCCGAGTTCGGCCTCGTCGACGCACTCCTTGTCGGACCGCATCGCCTGATCGGAAAGCAGGGTTTCGAGTCGGACTCCGAGTACTTCGGCGGCCAACTCCACCACGGACAGCCGGGGATCGGTCTGTCGATGGCCACCCTCGATGTCCTGCACCCACCTGCGCGACTTGCCCATCGCCGCGCCGAAGCGCTCCTGCGTCATTCCTCGCCGGACGCGCCAGTACGCGAGGCGTCGCCCGATACCAGTCACGTCCATCTCGCCCCCGTTGTGTCAACGCACGCGAACTGCGTGCTCACCAACGGTTGTACCGCACTTACGGTTCGTGAGGCAGGCACAGCGGCTGTTCTTTGGGTTCACCACAACCTACGAGCGAAGCGTCAACGAGGAGAGGGCGACCTTGAAGAACGGCGACGCCTGCTCGAAGCCCTGATTGCCGCACACAACCGAGCTTGACCGTCCAACCCGCCTACCTCACCTGGAGGTTCCTGTGTCCGGACGCGCGATCACCACCGGAGAGCAGGCCGCGTCCTGCTACTTCCGGACGACCGTCGACGCACCGAATCGGAAAGTTCTCGTCCAGATCTGTGAGCCGTGCAACGCGCTCTGTGGTCACTGCTTCGTGGCGGCGACGAAGCGCGGGACGTACATGCCCGTGGACGACATCCGCGACCGCCTGGTCCCGGAGCTCGCCGAGGCCCACGTCACGAAGGTGACGATCACGGGCGGCGAGCCGTTCATGCACGAGGACCTGATCGAGATCGTCGGCCTGTTCCGCTCGGCCGGCATGTCCGTCGGCGTGTGCACCAACGGCACCATGTGCTCGGACGAGCAGATCGCGGCCTTGGCCGAGTTGGGCGCCCACATGAACGTCTCGCTGGACGGCTTCGCGGAGGAGTCGCACAGCGTCTTCCGGGGCCTGCCCGGGTGCTTCGCCGAGACCATCGACACGATCAAGCGGTTCGCGAAGGCCGGCATCCTCCAGGGCCTGCTGTGCACGCCGAACAACCTGGCCGAGGACGAGGAGTACCGCAAGCTCGTCGCCTTCGCCAAGGAGCAGGGCGCGACGTACGTCCTGATGAACCCCCTCGGGTCGATGGGGCGCGGCGCGTCGAAGAAGGCCCAGGGGAAGCTGCGCACCCCGGACGAGCAGATGCGGGAGATCGCGGCGATGACCGCCCCGTTCGAGGCGGACGGGATGGAGATGGTGAACATCCGGTTCCCCAACGACGACAAGCCACTCGCGGGCTGCGAGGCCGGGAACATCATCTACGTCTTTACGGACGGCGGCGTCGCGATCTGCCCGTACTTGGTCTTCGCCGCGCGCACTCAGGCGTCGAAGCACCCGGACACCGACTTCCTGGTCGGCAACGTGTGGCGGCACGACGACATCGCGGCCCGGCTCGACGGCTACGGGAAGTTCAGCGACAGGTGGGACCTCGGCGGCAACGCCACCTGCGGGTCGTGCGCGCTGTCGGCGTCGTGCGGCAAGGGCTGCCCGGCGGCCGTGGTCGCCGCCGGCGAGCGGATCGGGGCCGTCGACACCGAGCTGTGCCCGGTCGTGCCGAAGCAGACCCGCGTGCTCCCCCTGGTGGACGTGTCGTGAGCGGGCTGTTCGTCACCCTCGACGGCCCCGGCGGCGTGGGGAAGTCCACCGTCGCCGCCCTGGTCGCCGAGATGCTGCGCGAGGAGGGCGCCGCGGTCTTCGCGACGCGGGAGCCGAGCGACACGTCCCTGGGGGCGCTGGCCCGCAACGGGACCGAGCTGTACCGCGGCATGACGATGGCGTGTCTGATCGCCGCCGACCGCTACCTGCACGTCGACGAGGAGATCCGTCCGGCGCTCGCGCGGGGCGAGACGGTCATCTGCGACCGTTACGTGGGCTCGTCCCTCGTGCTCCAGGTCCTCGACGGTGTCGGGCGTGACGTCGTCTGGGAGATGAACCGGCACGCCGACATGCCGGACCTGGCGGTCATCATCAACGCGCGCAGCGACGTGATCGAGAAGCGGCTGACGGCCCGGGGCGCACACAGCCGGTACGAGCGGGAGCCCGGATCGAGTGAGCGGGAATGCGCGGCCTTCCGCGAAGCCGCTAGGTTCCTCATGGCTGCCGGCGTCCGCGTACTCCAGCTCGACGCGAGCGCCGAGGGGCCGGAGCAGATCGCCCGCGCCGTCGTGCGGGCGATCCGGGAATCGTGGATGAGGGGCAGTTCATGACCAGGGTGGGCACGCTCGACGTGCTGACGTTCAACCTCAACAACCCGAGCGTGGAGCGCGCCGAAAGGCAGCTCGCCTACCTGGCAGCCCGGCCGGAGCACGTCCTCGTCCTCACGGAGACGGCCGACAGCGGCGGATGCGCGTTCCTTGAGGAGCGTTTCACCGCAGCGGGGTACTCGGTCACCTTCCCCCGACCCGAGCAACGGGGCGAGCGCGGCGCGATGATCGTCAGCCGCCTCGCGACACGGCCGCTGGAGACCGGGGTCGACTACCTGCCGCACCGCGCGGTCGGAGTCACGGTGGACACTGACGAGGGGCCGCTGGACGTGATCGGCCTGTACGTCCCCTCCCGGAACGGCACGCCGGAGAAGACCGAGCGGAAGCGCACGTTCCTGCAGGCGTGCCGCAGCGAGCTCGCCGCCGGCGCGGGCGGCGCGCGGCTCGTGATCGGCGACTTCAACGTGCTGGAGCCGGCCCACGTCCCCCGGTACCGGTTCTTCTCACCGTTCGAGTACGAGTTCTACGACTGGTTCGCGGCGGCGGGGTACTCCGACGCCTTCCGCGCGGTGCACCCCGAAGCGCTCGAATACTCCTGGGTCGGGAAGACGGGCGACGGCTACCGCTACGACCACGCCTTCGTGTCCGGCCGGCTCGCCAGCGAGCTGCGCGGCTGCTCGTACGTCCACGAGCCGCGCACGATGACCGGCCGGCTGACCGACCACTCGGCGCTGACTGTGGGGCTTGCCACCACTGCGGTGGCGCTGCTGGCGGTGGCCGACCCGACGCGGGCTGAGGGTCCCGCCCCGGCCCTTTTCTGACGTCCGTACTACCTGTGGGAGAAGCATGAACGGCGAGGCGCACCACGAGCCGCGCGACGAGATGTGGGAGCAGGTCCGGCGCATCCGTACGTGGCTGGACGCGAACACCGGCGGGCAGACCGAGACGGAGCGGGAGCTGCTGCGCGTGCTCAAGATCGGCGAGGAGTTCGGGGAGGTGGCGGAGGCTCTGCACGGCGCGCACAACGCGAACCCGAGGAAGGGCGCGTCGCACACGAGGGCGGACGTCAGCAAGGAACTGGTCGACGTCGCGGTCACGACGCTCATCGCGCTGGACACGATCGACCCGGAGGCGCGGAAGGCGTTCGACGCGCGGCTCCAGCACCTCGTGGACCGGGTCGCCCCGCCGTCCGGCGAGCCGGCCTGAGCCGCCCCAGGTCGCAGGCCGAAGGCCCGGCAGATCTCTGCCGGGCCCTTGCCGTGCCCGGCGCCCCTGCCCGCGCCGGCCGCTGTCGTCGGTCCCACGAAATCGAACACGGCGGGCGGTCGATTCCGGATGTGACGTCCGCCAGCTCCTCGCCCGGGGCGGCCACGAACGGGCCCTCGACGCGCTGACCGCCCGCGAGCGGGAGGTCCTCACGGAGATGGCCCAGGGCCACACCAACGCCGCCATCGCCACCCGGCTGTTCATCTCGCGCAGCGCGGTCGAGAAGCATGTCAACGCGATCTTTACCAAACTCGACCTCACGGCCCTGGCCGCCACCACCCACAGCCGCCGCGTCCTCGCGGTGCTGCGCTATCTCGGCGCATAGCCGCGCGCCGCGCGCGCGGCGCGCGGCGGGAGTGGGTTGGGGCCGGCCCCTCCTTTCGTCCAAGTCCCTCTCGCGCGGGGGCAGTTGGCGGGGAACGGGGTGTTGACGCGAGCATGTCTACGCGGGGAGAGTGCGGGAACCAACCGGGCCGGCGCCCACCCGTAGCCGGCTCCGCCCGTGACGCCGCGAAGGAGACACCGCCATGTGCGTCAGCTGCTCGGCGCCCGACCAACACCCCGCCACCGAACCGGCCGAGGGCCGCCCGTCCCGCAGAGGGCTGCTGCTCGGGGCCGGACTCGGCCTCGCCCTCGCCGGGCTCCACGGCACGGCCAGTGCCGCCAGCGGCCCGGCGCCCGCAGCGCTCAACGGCGCCTGGTGCGTGCCCACCCAGGGCTCGTTCCCCTCCGGCGGCCACTTCGGCGCCCCGCGCGGCAGCGCCCGGCACGCCGGCCAGGACATCTCGAACCCCGTCGGCACCGCCGTCTACGCGGCGGCCGCCGGCACCGTCATCCGCCGGGGCACCGCCGTGCTGCCCGGCCGCACCGGCAACGGCATCGTGCTCCAGCACTCCGGCGGCCTGTTCACCTACTACGGCCACCTCAACGCCTTCCGGGTCTCTCTCAACCAGAGCGTCTCCGCCGGCCAACGCATCGGCGACATGGGCGCCACCGGCAATGTCACCGGCCCGCACCTGCACTTCGAGACCCACTCCGGCAGCCTGGGCGCGGCCGTCGACCCGGTGCCGTTCCTGAACGCCAGGGGCAGCGACCTCAGGGGCGGCTGGTCCCGGATCAACCCCGGCGCCGCCGGTCAACGGGTGCGCGCCATCCAGCATCTGCTCAACCAGCGCGGCGCCGGCCTCGTCGTGGACGGCGCGTTCGGCTCGGTCACGGCCGCCGCCGTGCGTTCCTTCCAGTCCTCCGCCGGGCTGGTCGCCGACGGGCAGGTGGGCCCCGCGACATGGCCCGTGCTGGTCCTCTCGCTGCGGCGAGGCGCCAGCGGCCACGCTGTGCGCGGCCTCCAGACCGCGCTCAACAAGCGGAGCGCCGGGCTGGTCGTGGACGGCGACTTCGGCGCGGTGACGGACACCGCCGTGCGGGGCTTCCAGAGCGTCAACCGTCTCGTCTCGGACGGCGTGGCCGGCCCGGTCACCTGGCGCGCGCTCGTCAACTGACCGGAGCGCGGGGCGGCGGCGCTCCGGCGCCGCCGCCGTGACCGCCGGTCGGGCAGGGCAGTCCGGGTGCGGCGCGGTTGGGGGAACAGGTGACCAGGGCGACGGAGTGGAAGAGGGTGCCCCGCAGATAGTGCCCCAGGGACACGTCCCCGCCCCGCGCCAGCCGCTCGACCGCCGCGTCCACCAGCCGGGCCAGCCGGCCCGCCGACCGGTCGGCCTCGCCCGCGAAACGCGGCGCGACCTCCGCGAGGCGTTCCCCCAACCACCGGCCGGCGTCCCGGGGTTGCGCCCAGGTGCCGCGCACCAGCGCGGGCGGCTTCAGCAGCCAGTGCGAGGTCTGGAGCGGCGGCACCTCCGACATCGGGAACGCCGCGACGGCCTCCCGATGCCGCTCCCGCACCTCCTCGTCGCCCCCGGCCCCCGGCGCCTGCGGCGCGGGCCGCCGAACGCTCTCCCGGTCGAAGGTCCTCTTCTCCCCGAGCCACAGATACCCGTGGTGGTGCACAGCTCTCCGATGCGACAGGTCGGTTGGACGGCACAAGGGCCGGTCCTGCCCGACATCGGGCAGGACCGCCCACAGGGCTGACGCCCGCGATCAGGCGAGCAGGTCGAACCGCGCCGGATCAATGCCGGCCGCGTTCAACTCCCTGGTGGTGAACCGCAACGGCTCAGCGTCCGGGCGCTTGCTGTCACCCAGGGCCCACGCATCCGGCCCGATCCTCGCCAGGGTCACGCACGCCTCCCCGTCGGGATGCGTGTTGCCACCGCACGCCCTCGCGAATTCCGGTTCCTCGATGGGGATTTCATAGAGATCACTCATGTCCGCGCCTTTCTGGTCCGAACAACGCGAGACCATGATGCCCCCCGGGAGTGCCTGTCTCCTAGCCGGTTTCCTGTTCGCGCAAATACGCGTCCCTGATGCCGGTGACGAACGTCCGCATCTCGTCACCGTGCAGGGCGACCTCGCTGAAACGGTCGAACTTATCCACATACAGGGCGATGTCACGGGGGTCCGTCACCACGAGTTCCGCGTGCCCGGTCTCGACGGTGACCATGCGGTCATCTTTGAGGACGAAGGAGTGCCCCGCAAAATCCCTCTGGCGCGTACTGAAGGGGACAATGCCGATAGCGACGTTGGGCAGCCTGGAGAGGGACACCAGACGGTCCAACTGCCCAACCATCATCAGAGGAGAAACGATACGCCAGCGAAGAACGGACTCGGTGATGAGAAAGCGGAACCGCTTGCCCTCGGCATAGAGGACACGCTGCCGCGTCAGCCGAGCGCCGATGGTGCGCTCCAACTGCTCCTGCGTCAGATTCTTTCTATTGAAGATTGCCCGTACATATTCGGGGGTCTGAAGGAGGCCGGGGATCACCGAGGGCTGGAACAGGCGCAACAGGCTCATGCTCGACTCAAGCGCCTGGATCTGCTGCTGCTTACGGCTGTAGCCGAGTCGGCCGACGAGTCGCCAGGCCGTCACCTCCGTCGCGGCCTCCCTGGCGGCCGCCATGTACTCGGCCTTGACCTCGGCGGACACGCCCAGGGCTGTGAGGATGCAGTCGACATCCGTGACGCTCGGAGCCGTGTGCCCGTTCTCGATCTTGGACAGCTTGGAGCGCGACATGACGGCGCTGCGGGCGACCGCCTTGGCCTCCAGGCCGGAGGTCTCCCGCAGTTCCCGCAGCGCCGCCCCTAGTCCCGTTCTGTTCACGCGCCGTACTGGGCCCACCATTCGGCGAACGGCGCGGCCTGCGCCAACGCCTCGTCGCGATAGGTCAGGAATCGGGGAAGCTGGTCCTCGGCGGGGAACTCGGCACCGAGGAACGCGCCCCCGCCGTCGTACCGCATGGCCCCGACGACGCGCTCGTCGAAGAGCCAGAAGTCCGGGGCGTCCGGAATCGGGTTCTCCTGGTCGGTGGTGTCGAGGATAAAGAACTCCTCGCCCGCTCTCATGTTGCGCAGATAGCCCCAACCGAGTTCGAACCGCAGGTAGTCGGTCAGGGGGCGAGAGAGGATGTGGACACGATACATGCGCTTTCCCGCCTGGACGGCGTCCCTGATCGTCCGTGTCCAGCCGGCATCTTGAAACGACTCGGGCTGCGGCTTACCCGCGAGAAACGCCTGGTAGGCCACCGAATCACCGGACTTGCCGTAGTCGTCCAAGGTCTCCAGTCGGAACGCCTCCCGCTCGAAGTTGTCGAACCACTCCCCGAGTGTCTTAGACGAGGTTGTCACGAACTGCCTTTCGGATGAGGTCCGCCGAAATCTCTACCAGGGTTTCATGCTCGGAAATGCGCAGCTGGTGCCCCTCCACCTTGCTTCCCTGCACGATCAACGTCCCACGATCCGTCGCGTAGATCGTCGGGCAGTCGCCGTCCTCACACTCTCCCACCAAGCGGGTTAGTTTCACTTCCCACCCCTCCGCTGTCCGATGCCCATCCGATCCTGCCGATGCTCACCCTCCGGAGCAAGTCCATCCCGTTTCCGTTACTGGAAACCGCGCGGAGGGCTCCGGGGCGGGTTCACGCTCCCGCGTGGAGGTGGGCAGCCCAGAGGGTGGGGAGGTTGGGGTAGGCGTCCCGCAGGGTGCGGATGGTGGCGTGGAGGGCGGCGGGGGCGTGGGCCGGGGTGGTGGCGAGGCGGGCGTAGAACGCGTCGGCGATGTCGAGCGCGATGCGGTCGTCGACCTCCCAGAGGGTGCCGATCACCCGGGGGAACCCGGCGAGTTGGAACGCCGAGGTGAGGTGGAGGGACTCGTCGGCGAGCCCGTTGGTCGCGCCGGTGGCGGTGTGGCAGGCGGAGAGGTAGGCGAGTTCCGCGCGTTCCAGCCGGGCGGTGGCCAGGGTTCCGACGGTGAACGGGCGCTCGGCGTGGTCGGCGAGCAGCAGTCGGCCGCGCGCCGGGTCGGTGTCGTGGCTGTCGGCGTGGCAGGCGAAGTGGGCGAGGGAGCAGTCGGCGAGCGCGGCGAGGACGCGGGGTGCGGTCGGGGCCCCGGCCGCGTTCGGGGTTCCGTCCCGGGTGGTCAACAGCACGGGGTCGGGGGCGTGTTGGGCCACGAGGTCGGCCTCGGCCGCCGCGTGGCGGAGGGGGCCGCCACCGGGCAGACCCGGGGTGGTGGGCATGGCCACGACGAGGCTGCGGGCCGGGGCGGCCGGCCGCTCGGCCAGCCGCGCCAGGTGCTCGCGGGCGCGGCGCAGCGCGCGCACGGACGGAACGGTGGAGGGGATCACGCGGTCCATGACGGTGCGCCGGTTCGGCGCTTCGGCGGGGTCGCGGTGGTGCCCGGCGGCGTGCAGCGGCAGCAGGCCCACCAGCCCGCCGGGCACCCACCACACGCGCGGCCAGGAGCCGTCGGCCCCGGACGCTTCGGGCGGCCCGGCGATCCCGAGGGCGTCGAGCACGGGCCCGGCCGCCGTGTCCCACAGCCACTCCAGGACGTCGTTCACCGTCGCCTGCCCCCGCAGCCGCTGGGCGCGCGGCCGACCGGAACGGGCCAGCCGCAGCGCGTGGCGCAGCGCGTCCACCCGGCGCGCGGTCAACGGGGCGGTCAGCCCGGGGAGTTCCAGCGCGCGCACCCCGTCCGGGGTGAGCAGCAGCGCGTGCCCGGTGCGCTCCCCGCAGGTCAGGACGGCGACGGGGCCCTCGTGGGCCTGGGCGCGCAACTCCTCGACGGTGGGCGGCAGTCCGAACGCGTCGAAGCCCGGCAGGGCCCGGATCTCGGCCAGCACGCGGGCCATCTCGCGCGCCGGCCGCGCCCGGTCCGCGCCCGCCGGCAGCGCGTCGGTGTCGGCCCGGTCCAGCCAGCCGCGCCAGGTGACGAACCGCTCCGCCAACTCCGGGTGGCGGGCGCGGAGTTCGGCGAGGTCGTCGCGGGTCTCCAGGGCCTGGCCGAACAGCACGGCCCGCCCGGCCTCCAGCAGACGCAGCGCCCGTTCGGCGCGGGCGGGCGGGTCGTGGCGCGGGTCGGCGAGCGCCAGCTCGGCGGCGCGGCCGGCCAGTCCGGGGTGGCGGCCGAGCGCGCTCCGCTGCTC
>NZ_RFFJ01000083.1 GCF_003696235.1 Streptomyces triticirhizae | reverse complement strand
GGCCCCCGCGCGGCTCGTGCCCCACGGGCACGAGCCGCTTCGCGGCCCCCGTTCCCGACCGGTTATGCGAACGGCGTTCGACAGCTAGCATCGCCGACGGCATGGGAGCGCTCCCGCGCGTTGCCTCCCCGTGCGTGCGGCGGACCGAAGGCGTGGTCGGCGCCGCCCCGCCGGGGAGGCGACGCGCACCCCACCTCACGACGCACCGCCCAACCGTCACACGCCCAACCTCGCAACCCCCAACCCTCAACCCCCCGAGGACCAACCCCTCACCCCCACCACCCCCCAACCCGGAAGGGGCGCACGTGAAGAGCCGCTCACGACCGTTGTTGACCGTACTGGCCGCGATACTGGCCGTTCTGGGGCTGGCCGCCCTGCCGGCCCTCTCGCAGGCCGCCACCCCGACCACCCCGGCCAGCCCCGCCGGGGAGGCGCCCGCCGCCGGCGCGGCGCCCGCTCCGGCGGACGCCGAAGGCGTCGTTGCCGCCATGCAACCCGGCTGGAACCTCGGCAACACCCTCGACGCCACCGGCGACGACGAGACCTCCTGGGGCAACCCGCGCGTCACGCAGGACCTGTTCGCCGCCGTCAAGGCGGAAGGCTTCAACAGCGTGCGCATCCCCGTCACCTGGTCCCAGCACCAGGGCGCGGCGCCCGACTACACCATCGACGCCGGGCAGTTGGCCCGCGTCGAGGAGGTCGTGGACATGGCGCTCGCCGAGGACCTCTACGTGCTCATCAACGTGCACCACGACTCCTGGCAGTGGGTCATGGAGCTGCCGACCAGGCACGACGAGGTGCTCGCCCGCTACACCGCCACCTGGACCCAGATCGCGGAGACCTTCGCCGACGCGCCGCGCGAGGTGCTCTTCGAGAGCATCAACGAGCCGTTCTTCGAGGGGAGTTCCGGGGACCAGCAGAACGCCGAGCTGATGCACGAGCTGAACGCGACGTTCCACGAGATCGTCCGTTCCTCCGGCGGCGACAACGCCGACCGGGTGCTCGTTCTGCCCACCCTCCAGACCTCCGCCGACCAGGCCCGGCTGGACGAACTCAACGCGACCTTCGCCGAGTTGAACGACCCGAACCTGGCGGCCACCGTTCACTACTACGGCTTCTGGCCGTTCAGCGTGAACATCGCCGGCTACACCCGCTTCGACGAGGAGACCGAGGCCGACCTGACCGGCATGTTCGAGCGGGTGGACCAGTCGTTCGTCTCGCAGGGCATTCCGGTGATCCTCGGCGAGTACGGGCTGCTGGGCTTCGACACGCACACCGGGACCGTGGAGCAGGGCGAGAAGCTGAAGTTCTTCGAGGCGTTCGGCGCGGAGGCGCGCGAGCACGGCGTGACCACCATGCTCTGGGACAACGGTCAACACCTCGACCGCACCGAGCACGTGTGGCAGGACCCGGCGCTCTTCGCGCACATCGCCTCCAGTTGGACGGAGCGTTCGGGCACCGCCTCCAGCGACCAGGTCTATGTCCCGCGCGGCGCCGCGCCGGAGGCGGCGACGCTCACCCTCAACCCCAACGGCAACACGCTCGTCTCGGTCAACGAGGACGGCACGCCGCTGGCCGAGGGCACGGACTACACCGTCTCGGGCGAGGAACTCACCCTCTCCGACGCTCTGTTGACCCGGTTGACCGAGAGCCAGGAGCACGGCGTCAACGCGACCCTGACGCTGGAGTTCTCGGCGGGGGTGCCGTGGGAGGTGAACGTCATCGTTCACGAGACCCCGACGCAGGAGGCGGCCACCGGGACCACCGAGGAACTGCTGATCCCGACGGCGTTCCTCGGTGACCAGCTCGCCACCATGGAGGCGGTCTACGACGACGGGACCAACGCGGGCCCGCAGGACTGGACCTCGTACAAGGAGTTCGGCTACACCTTCAACCCGGACTACGAGGCCGGCACCATCGCGCTGACGCCCCAGTTCTTCGCGGATGTGCGGGACAACGCGACGGTCAACCTGACGTTCCACTTCTGGAGCGGCGCGACGCTCAACTACAAGGTCACCACCTCGGGTTCGACGGTCACCGGCACCCCCGCCGACTGACGAACCCTCTCCTTCGCTTTCCCGAAGGGGCGGGGCGGCACGGGCCCCGGGCGTTCGCCGCCCGGGGCCCACGCGTGTCCCGGTACGACGGGGGCTGTCGAGAATATTGCTCGTTCTTTGCTCGGCCAGTACGGTACCCACGCAGCGGCCGAGGAAAGCGCTTACTCCGGGCCGTGGCACCCCACCCCGCCCTGCGATGACACCGCCCCGCGATGACACCCCGCCCTGCGATGACGCGAGGAGACCTCCCTTCATGCCCAACCGGCGCTTGGCCAAGGCACAGCGGCAGCGACCCCGCGCCGCCGCATGGGCCGCGGCGCTCTCCGCGTCCGTGCTCCTGGTGACGGCCTGTTCCGGGGACCCCAGGGGCGACGACGAGAACGTGATCCTGATCGGCGTCTCGCTCCCGCTGACCGGCGACTTCTCCGAGCCGGGGAAGGGCGTGCAACGCGGCTACGAGGCGTGGGTCGAGGCCGTCAACCGGAACGGTGGACTCCTCGGCAAGCGGGTCGAGTTGAAGATCCTCGACGACCAGTCCGCCGCCGACCGGGTGGTGCAGGACTACGAGGCGCTGATCGCGCTGGACGAGGTGGACCTGGTCTTCGGGCCGTTCTCCACCCGGCTGGTGATACCCAGCGCCCGGGTCGCCGAGGAGTACGAGATGCTCTTCGTCGAGCCGGCCGGCGCCGCCAACGAGGTGTTCGAGCAGGGCTTCGAGAACCTTTTCTACGCCGCCCCCGCCGTCGCCAACGACCACTACAACCATCTCGCCGATCACATCCTGTCGCTTCCGGAGGATGAACGGCCGCAGACGGTCGCGGTCGCGTCGATGGACGACCCGTTCGCGCAGTCCACCGCCTACGGCCTGCGGGACCGACTGCGGGAGGGCGGCCTGGAGATCGTGGTGGACGAGGAGTACCCGCCCAACACCACCGACTTCTCCTCCATCGCCGCGAAGATCAACGCGTCGGGCGCGGACATGGTGATCGGCGGGACCCAGTACCAGGACGCGGTCAACATCATCGTCCAGCTGCGACAGCTGGACTACCAGCCGAAGTTGGCCGCGTTCTCCACCGCGCCCACCAACCCCGAGTTCGCCGCGGCCATCGGCGCGAGGACCGAGGGCATCCTCTCGCCCACCGGCTACACCCCGGACGCGCCGTACCCGTCCAACGTGGAGTTCGTCGAGCTGTACCAGGAGATGTTCGGCACCCCGCCGGCCGAGGACGAGGCCAACGCCTACACCACCGGTCAGGTGGTCGCCGCCGCCGTGGAGGCCGTCGGCTGCGCCGAGCAGGGCGAGTGCCAGGAACGACTCGTCGACTGGCTGCGGGAGAACGAGGTCGAGACCATCGTTGGCCCGTTGAGCTGGGACGCCCAGGGCCGCCCGGAGGGCGCGCACCTGATCCAGCAGTACGTGGACGGCGAGATCCGCATCGTGCTTCCCGAGGAGACCCAGGAAGCCGAGTTCGTCTACCCGAAGCCGGAGTGGTGAGCAGGGCATGGACGGAACGCTTCTCTTCCAGAGCCTGGTGCTGGGCGTGCTGCTCGGCGGGCTCTACGCCATCCTCGCGGCCGGGCTGACGCTCTACTTCGGCGTGATGCGGGTGGTGATGATCGCCCACGCCGCCTTTGTCATCCTGGCCGCCTATCTGGCCTGGTACTTCCACCGGGAGACCGGCCTCGACCCGCTGTTCTCGATGGTGTTCACCGTTCCTCTCTTCTTCGGGATCGGGGTGCTGATCCAGCGGGTGCTGATCACCCGGCTACGGCCGGCGACGCTGACCATGATGTCGGTGCTGCTGACCTTCGCGGTGGCGCTGCTGATCGAGGGTCTGCTGGGCCTGGCCTGGTCCGGCACCCAGCGGCGCGTCCAGCTGTCGTACTCCGGCAGCAACTTCGAGTTCTTCGGCGCCCGGATCGCGGTGGTCAAGCTGATCGCCTTCGGGCTGGCGGCGGTGTCCCTGGCGTTGCTGTTCCTCCTGTTGAAGAAGACGAGGTTCGGTCTGGCGCTGCGGGCCACCATCCAGCACCGGGAGGCGGCACAGCTGGTCGGCATTCGGACGGACCGGGTCGCGGGCGTCGGCTTCGGCATTGGTCTGGCCACGGCCGCCATCGGCGGCACCGCGCTGTCGCTGGACGCCACGATCTACCCGTCGCTGCACTGGAGTTGGATCGGCCCGCTGATGGCGATCATCGTGGTCGGCGGCCTGGGCTCGATCCCGGGCACGGCGATCGCCGCGTTGGTGCTCGGGATCGGACAGAGCCTGCTCCAGGTCGAACTCGGCACCACCTGGGCGCAGACCCTGTTCTATATCGCCCTGTTCGTGACGCTGATGCTCCGCCCCCAGGGATTCTTCGGAGGTCGCCTTGCCCAACGCTTCTGACACCGAGGAGAGAACCGTCGAGGGGACGGCCGGGAGGAGCGCCGGCGGGTTCACGCCGCCGGGCTGGGTGCGCAACGCGACGCTTGTGGTGGGTGCCGCGCTGGTGCTGCTCTTCCCGGAACTCGTGCCGAACGCCTATGTGCTCTCGGCCGGCGTGATCGTCGCCTGCTATGCCTGCACGGCGACCGCCTGGAGCTTCATGGGCGGCTTCACCGGCTATGTCTCGCTGGGGCACGCCGCGTTCTTCGGCCTGGGGGCCTACGGCACGGGCCTGCTGATCAGGGACCTGTCGCTCCAGCCGTTCCTCGCCTGGCTGTTGGCGGGGCTGATCGTGCTGGTGGTGACCGTCCCCGTGGGCATCGCCGCGCTGCGGGTGCGGGGCGCGTCGTTCGTGATCGTGTCGATCTCCTTCGTGCTGATCCTGCTGCTGGTCTTCCAGGCGTGGGAGGACTTCACCGGCGGCGCCAACGGGCTGAACGTGCCCCGGCCGTTCGCCGACCTCTACCGTCCCGACCACCACCGGATCTTCTACTACCTGTTTGTCGCGCTGCTCGCGGTGATGCTGCTGACCTGGTGGGTCATCGACCGCTCGCGGTTCGGCGCCGGGCTGAAGGCGGTGCGGGAGGACGAGGACAAGGCCGAGGCGCTGGGCGTGCCGACGCGGGACTACAAGCTGGCGGCGTATCTGATCTCGGCGACGTTCACCGCGCTGGCGGGCGGGCTGTACGCGCTGTGGTTCGGCGATCTGGACCCGATCTTCCAGTTCTCCATCCTGCTGGGGGCCTACATGGTGCTGATGGCGCTGCTCGGCGGCGCCCGGAACCTGTTCGGGCCGCTGGTGGGCGCTGTGGTGGTCGGGACGGCGCTGGAGTACTTCAAGCTGGAGTTCGGCGACACCCAGCTCCATCTCGTCACCACGGCCGCGCTGTTGGGGATCGTGGTGCTCTTCATGCCGGACGGGATCATCCCGGCGGCCGGCGCGCTGCTGCGCCGCCTCGGCCCGAGGCAGGCGTCGATCCGGGAGGTCACGGCGGAGGAGCTGCTGGCCAGGAACGAGCGGAGGGCGGCGGCCGGCGGCGCGGGCGCGCCCGAGGGCGCGTCCCGCGATGCGCCGGACGGCGCGTCCGGCGGCGCGGGCGAGCCGGACTCCGAGAGCGAGGGCGGGCGATGAGCGAGAAGGCGACGGAGACGGCTGCGGCGGTGGGGCTGGAGACGGTCGCACTGACCAGGTCCTTCGGCGGAGTGCGGGCGGTGGACGAGGCCACGGTTACGTTCCGTGACGGTCGGATCAACGCGCTGATAGGCCCCAATGGTTCCGGCAAGACCACCTTTTTTAACTGTGTCACCGGAATGATCAAACCCAACTCCGGATCGGTCCTTTTCCGAGGCAAGGAGATCACCGGCCGGGCACCGCACCGGATCGCGCGCGGCGGAATCGGCCGCAGCTTCCAACTCTGCCGGATCTTCCCCCGGATGACCGTCCTGGAGAACCTGCTGGTCGCCGTCCGCACCGACGGCCTGCGCCAGCTGCTGGCGCCCTCCCGCGACGCCCGGGCCATCGAGCGGGCGCGCGGACTGCTGGTCCGCGTCGGCCTGGACCACCTGGAGAACGCGGAGGCCGGCGCCATCTCCTATGGGCAACAGAAGCTGCTGGAGCTGGCCGGGGTGCTGATGTCCGACCCCGACACGATCATGCTCGACGAGCCGGCCGGCGGCGTGAACCCCTCCCTGATCGGCCGCATCGGCGCGCTGGTGCGGGAGTTGAACGCCGAGGGCAAGACGTTCCTCATCGTCGAGCACAACATGGAGATGGTGATGAGCCTCTCCGACCACGTGGTCGTCTTCGACCGGGGCCGCCCCATCGCCGAGGGCCCGCCGTCCGTCGTGCGGGAGGACCCGCGAGTTCTGGAGGCCTACCTTGGTGTCTGACGAGTCCCAGAAGTCCCCGGCCGACGCCGAACGCGCCCGCCCGCTGCTGGTGTTGGACGACGTGTACGCCGGCTACGGCCGGGCCGCGATGGTGCTGCGCGGCCTGACCGTCGAGGTGCCGCCGCGCACCGTGGTCTGCCTGGTCGGGCCCAACGGCGCCGGCAAGTCGACCGTGCTGAAGGTCGCCAGCGGACTGCTCCGCCCCCGCGAGGGCCGGGTGCTCGTCGACGGCGCCGACGTCACGGGACAGGGCCCGCAGCAGATGCTCCGCTCCGGGCTCGCCCATGTGCTCCAGGGCCACAGCGTCTTCCGCGAGATGACCGTCGAGGAGAACGTGCTGCTCGGCGCCTACACCATCGGGGACCGCGCGCGGATCGCCGAACGGGTCGCGTTCGTGCGGGAGTTGTTCCCGGTGGTGGGGGAGCGGTGGAAGCAGCTGGCCGGGCTGCTCTCCGGCGGGCAGCAGAAGCAGGTGGAGTTCGCCCGTTCGCTGATGATCGACCCTAAGGTTGTCCTGCTGGACGAGCCGTCGATGGGCCTCGACCCCAGGACCACGGCGACGGTCTTCCAGCAGATCACGCGGATGCGGGACGCCGGCACCGCCGTGCTGCTGGTGGAGCAGAACGCCCGCCGCGCGCTGGAGACCGCCGACCTCGGCTGCGTTCTCGACCTGGGCCGCGTCCACATCTCGGGCCCGGCCGCCGAACTCCTCGCCGACAGGCGGCTCTCCGAGCTGTACCTCGGCGGCCGCCCCAAGGCGGCGTCCTGACCAGGGCGGCGACCCGACCTCGGGCGCGCGCCCATATGCGGCGCGCGCCCTGACAACGCGCCGCGCCCCCGCCCGTTCACCCCCACGCCCCCCGTTTGCTCCCGGTTCACCCTCGCGCACCATCTCGCACGACCTCCCATGCCCCCACGTCCTGCGGAGAGTCCCATGAGAACCAGACGCACCACGGTCGCCGCGACCGCCACCGCCGGCGCGCTGATCGCCACCCTGCTCGCCGGCCTCCCGGCCAGCGCCTCCGACGCCTTCGGCCAGGCGGCCCCGGCCCCGGCCGTCGACGGCTTCGCCCCGCTCGCCGTCTTCGACGACTACGCCAACGGCAGCCTGCGCACCCAGGGTTCGTGGCACGTCAACACGCCCGGCGCGCCCGACGGCGCCGTCGTCTCCGACGAGGCGCCCGCCGCGCTCTCCGGCAAGGCGCTCACCATCCACCTCTCCGGCCGCGACTCCGTGCGCTACCGGGGCAACGCCTACGCCGAGCTGGGCGAGCTGACCCTGGAGCCGGCGGCCACCGGCACCGCGTTCCTCGAGTTCGTCGCCGACGACCGGCAGGCGACCGGCCTCAACATCGGCCTGAGCGCCGACGAGTCCCCCGGCCTCGGCGCCGACACCACCGGCGACCCGTTCGACCTCGACGACTTCGGCCCCCACCTCACCCTGGACGCGCGCGGCCTGGTCGCCCGCGACGGGGACGCCGACCGGGTGCTCGACACGGACGTCGAGGACGGCGAACGGTACGCCGTCTGGCTGGTGGTGGACAACGCCGCCGACACCTACCAGGTCCACACCGCGCACGCGGGCGGCGAGCCGAGGCCGGCCAGCGGGCCCGACAGGCAGACGGAGTTCGCGTTCCGCACCGGCGGCGACGCCGAGTTGCGCACCTTCCTGCTGCTCAACGACGACCAGAACGTGCCGACCGGCGACGTTCACCTGGACGAGATCCACCTGTCCCCGGCCACCGCGACCACGGCCAACCCGGCGCCCGCCTACGCCGAGGTCGTCGACTTCGAGGGCTACCAGCCGGCGGCGCTCGACGGGCAGGACGGCTGGAGCGCCGGCCAGGACGCCCGGGTGCTGGCCGACCCGACCGAGCCGCCCGCGCCCAACCAGGTCGCCGAACTCACCGGAAACGACCTGGCCGCGCACCGGGCCGTGCCCGAGATCGCGGAGGGCGCGACCGGAACGGTCTTCTTTCGCGCCCGGCGCGACGGGCCGGTCGACACCTCGCTCGGGCTGACCGACGTGGACGCCCCGACCGGCTTCCCCGACATGCGGGTGCAGGCCAACAGCCAGAACAGCGGCGACCTCCAGGTGCGCGACGGCGACGCGTTCGCCCAGGCCGGCACCTGGTCGGCCGACGCCTGGCAGTGCGTCTGGCTGGTCGCCGACAACGCCGACGACCGGCTCCGCCTCTACAGCAGGGGCGGCCCCTACCGGACCACCATCCGGCTGCCGGTCGACGAGGAACTCGACTACGCCTTCCGCCAGTCCACGGCCGAGGGCCTGGACCGCTTCTTCGTGCTCAACGGGGGAACGTCCGCCGGCCGGCTGCTGCTGGACGACATCGCGGTGGACCCAACGTCCGTCAATCTTCGCGTGCCGAGCGGGAACGCGGACGACTGCCAGGCCGTTGACCAGGGTGACGGCCCCGTCGAGACCCCGATCCCCGAGACCCCGTTGCCCTCCGACGTCCAGCTGCACCTGGACGAGTTCACCGACCTGCCGGCCACCGGCGGCGACGGCACCGCACGCATCAACTTCGTCTCCGAGCTGCCCGGCCCCGGCGGCCCGGAGAGCGGTCGGCTGGCCGTGCCCGATCTCAACGGTCCGCTCTATCTGGTGGACGAGGAGACCGGGGAGCAGACCGAGTACCTCGACGCGGCCGACACCTTCCCCGACTTCGTCATCCAACCCTCCCTCGGCACCGGACTCGGATTTGTCGCCTTCCACCCCGAGTTCGCCGAGAACGGCCGCTTCTACACGGTGCACACCGAGGCCGGCGACGCCCTGACCAGCGCAACGCCGACCTTCACCCCGCCCGAGGACACCCGCGTCCACGGGGTGATCACGGAGTGGACCGCCGACGACCCGGGCGCCGACACGTTCGCCGGCACCCGGCGCGAGGTGCTGCGCATCGGCTACAGCTGGTTCCTTCACGGGCTTCAACAGATCTCCTTCAACCCGCTGGCGGGGCCCGGGGACGCCGACCACGGCCTGCTCTACATCGCCTCGGGCGACGGCGACGAGGTGCCCAACTTCAGCGACCGGCCGCTCGACCCGGGCGAGCCACAGGGCAAGCTGCTGCGCATCGACCCCGCCGGCGACAACGGGCCCGGCGGTGCCTACGGCATCCCGGCGGACAACCCGTTCGTCGGCCAGCCGGACGCGCTCGGCGAGGTCTACGCCCTCGGCTTCCGCAACCCGCACCGCTTCAGCTGGAACCCGGCCGACGGCCGGCTCTTCGTCGGCATGATCGGCGAGCAGTCCATCGACTCCGTCTACGACATCGAGCCGGGCGACAACGCCGGCTGGAACGAACGCGAGGGCGGCTTCGTCTTCCGCAGGGACGACCCCTCCAACGTCTATCCGCTGCCGCCCGACGACGACGCCTACGGCTACACCTACCCGGTGCTGTCGCTGGGGCGGAACTCCGGCGTCTCCCTGGTCGGCGGCTTCGTCCCGCCGGACGGGGTCTACCCGGTGCTCGACGGCCGCTATGTCTTCGGCGACATCGTCAGCGGCGAGCCGCGCTTCGCCGAGGCCGCCGCCTTCGAACGCGGCGGCGAGCGCGCCCCGTTCCACGAGGTGGGCCTCGTCGGCCCGGACGGCCGGCCCACCACCATGGCGGAGCTGGCCGGCGGCGGCCGGGTCGACCTGCGGTTCGGGCAGGACGCGGAGGGCCGGCTCTATCTGTTGTCCAAGGCCAACGGCAAGGTCTGGCGCGTGACCGAGGTCACCGGCGACGCCGGGCAGCGGCCGACGCCTGGCTGCGCCGTGGGCGACACCGTCACCACCGACGTCGGCGAGGCCGCCGACTGGGCGCCGCTGACGCCCGGGCTGTGGCGGTTCGAGAACGGCGAGGTGATCCAGACCGCCGCCGGCGAGGAGCCGTCGGGGCCCCGACGGCCGTTCGAGTACGCGGTGTTGACGGCAGGGCCGGCGTACTCCTCGTTCGTCTACGAGGCGACGGTCCGCATCGACGAGCCGGTGACCAGGAACGATCGGGATGTGGTGCTGATCTATCACTATGTCTCGCCGACCCGGTTTTCCTACGTTCATCTCTCGCAGGACAACACCATCTACCCGCACAACGGGATCTTTGTCGTCAACGACGCCGACCGGGTGCGCGTGGACGACCAGTGGGACGGCCAACTCGGCGCCCCGCCAGCGATCGACGACGCCGACTGGCACGAGGTGCGCGTCGAGGTCTGCGCGGAGACCGGCGAGACGGCGGTCTATCTCGACGGCGCGGACGAGCCGTTGATGACCGCGACGGACACGACCCTCGGCGCGGGCCGGCTCGGCTTCGGCTCCTTCGACAACTTCGGCCGGGTGCGGGACGTGACCGTCACGGGCACCCCGGCGGAGCCCGCCCCCTGATCCCGCGCCGCCGCCTGGTCAACGGCCCGCGCGGTGCGCGCCGTTGACCGAGCGGCGGCGCGCTCACGCGCCGGGGCCGCCGTTCGGCGTGAGGCCGGCCGCCGGTGGCGTCCAGCGGGCGCCGGCGAAGCGGGCCAGCGCGGCCGAGACATCGGACGGCAGCGCCGGCACGACCGAGAGCGGCAGCACCCAGTAACGCCCGCCCCCGCTGCGGAAGGAGCGCGGCGGCGGCGCCGCACCGTGGCGCGGCGTCACATGCACGGCGTAGACCTTGCTGTCCCGCCCTCTGGCGGTGATCCTGCGGATGTCGACGGCCAGCACATCGGCCCAGGCGAGCCAGCCGTTGTGCCGCCCGACGCGGAACGCCAGGTGGTCGGGCGTCAGGAACAGCTCAGTCGTGACCGGCGGCCTGGCCAGCCCCAGCAGGCTGATCAGCGCCGCGAAGCCGCACCAGATCGCCGCCGAGACCAGGGCCCGGAGCGGTTCCCCGTTCATGGCGGCCCGGATCATCAACAGCGTGGCGACCAGCAGCAGCGCGGGCCAGTGCGCGACCGGGAGGCGCCGTTGGCGGGCGGTGACGCGGAAGGCGTGGGCGTCGTCCTGGTGGACCCGCCAACCCTTCCGCCCGGCTGCGGGGCGGGACTCGACGTCCGTGATCTCCTGCCGCAGCGACCGGCGCGCGGCGGGAACGGGAGCGCCGGCGGCGGGCGCGGTACGCGGGGCCGGCACGGTGCGCGGGGCGGGCACGGGCCCGCCGAGTCGAGGCGCCGTCGGGGCGAGCAGGTGCCGCTGGAGGCTCAGGTGGCGGAAGCGGAAGGTGCCGCCGCCCTGGGCGAGCAGCCCACCGGCGTGCGCGTCGCGCAGGAACTCCATCAGCGACCACGGCACCACGCCGCGCGAGGCCAGCCAGCACTTGGCGAGCAGCCAACGGCTCCACGGGCTCAGCAGAAAGAGCACGGCCGCCGCGCCGAAGCAGCCCATCACGCCCTGCCTGACGCCGGCCGCCGGCGCCACCCCGAACCAGTCGTGTGCGGCCTGCCCGATCCCGATCAGCGGCGCCACCACCGTCACCGACAGCAGCGTGGCGCGGCGTTCGTCGGCGAGGAGCCGCGCCGGCGTCGCCGCGTCCACCGTGTCGGCCGGCGCGGCGATCGCGACCATCAACAGCGGCGCGAGAACGGACCCGCAGACCGCCATCACCAGATAGGGCCGCTGGTCGTACGCCCCCGTCGAGACCAGGACGGTGACCACGGCCGGGGAGAGGACGGCCACCGAGGCCCACGCCACTCGCCCCACCGAGGCCGCCCGGCTCGCCGAGCGGAGCGCGGCGTGGATGCGGAACGGGTTGGCGCGGCGGCGTGGCTCGCCCCGGCGGGCGCCGAACCAGTACTCGGCGGCGAACCACAGCAACGCGCCCTGCGACGCCCCCATGGAGAGCGACAGCTCCAGGCCCAGCGTGGCCGAGAAGTCCTCGGCGTACCAGGCGGTGAACGCCTCGGCGGCGCGCGCGAGGCCCAGGGACAGGCCGAACAGCACGGCCACCGTCAGGAACCAGCTCGTCGGCCCACGGAACAGCCGCCACCAGGCCAACTCGGCGGTGCCTTCGGCGTCGAGGCGGCGTGCGAGCGCGGTGAGCCAGCCGCGCGCCCGCGCCGGGTTCCAACGGCCCGGGGCGTGCAGCCGGTCGGGGTCGGTGGGGTCCTCGGTGAAAACGGCGGGGAAGACGGCGTCGAGCAGCCGGCGTTCGACGTCCTCGCCGTGCGCCAGCAGCTCCTCGGGCGCGGGGGAGCGGCTGGCGAGCCAGATCATCAGCGGGTTGGCGAGCGCCCGGGCCAGAGGCGCGCCGGGGTCGCGGGCCAGTGCTTCGGCGACCGCGCGCCACCGGTCGTGGAGCCGGGACGGGGTGGCGCGGAGCAGGTAGGCCGTCGCCTCGGACAGCTCAACGGGCCGGGCGGTGAGCGTGGAGGCGCGGGTGATCTCGGCGCCGGCGGCGACCGTCTCGCGGTAGGCGTCCTCCCGGGAGGCGAGGATGACCGCGTCGTCCCGGCCGAGGGCGCCGTCGATCCCCTGGAGGACCTGCCGCCGGCGGTGCGGGGGCAGTTCGTCCAGTCCGTCGAGGACGGGGAGGAGCCGCTGCCCGGGAATCCGGTCCCGGGCGGCGGGCGGCAGGCTGCGCCTGACCCAGGCGTGGAAGTGCTCCTTCGCCGGGTCGAAGCCCTCCAGGGTGAGCAGCACCGGAACGGGTGCGCCGGCGGTGGCGAGGCAGCGGGCGGCGAGTTCGCGGGTGAGGTGGATCGCCAGCACCGACTTGCCCGAGCCGGGCGGGCCCAGGAGCAGTAGCCGGCGGAAGGAGAGGGAGAGGAAGGCGTCCACCAGCGCCGCCGCGTCCCCGGCGTGCCCGTGGCCGGTGGCCGGCGCCCCGGCCACGTGCTCGCCTGAGCCGCGCGCCTCCGGGGCGGTCTGCCAGCGCGCCGCCCACCGGACGTGCAACGGCTCCCGCTCCGCCGCCACGTCCCGCGCCCGCAGCTCGGCGCCCCACTGCGCGTGCACGCTCAACGCCAGCTCACGGACGGCCCGTTCGACCGGATCGGCCTCCGTGATGACGGCGTTGACGGTGACATCGCCGATGACCTGGCCGATCTGCACCACATAGTCGGCGCGCCCGGACATCTCGTTGTGCACGAACAGCGGCCCGCCGTCCCCGCGTGTCTCCCCGTCCATCTCCTCAGCGTTCCCGTTGGAGGTCCCTGGCAGTGGCCCGTTGGCCGCCGCCCTGTTGATCCCGCCGGCGCCGCCGGCCGGGATCACGGGGAGAACGTCGGGCGAGCGGCGTCGCGTTCCGTCAAGCCCCGTGGTGCGGTGGCGCGTTGGGGGCGCGCAGAGACACGCGTGCGCGGGCGCGCGCGCCCTCACCCGGGGGGCCCGGGACTCCGGCCCCTCAGAGGTCCAGACCCCGCCTCACGCCTTGACCGCCCCCGAGGCGAAGCCGGAGGTGACCTGGCGTTGCAGCAGCAGGAAGATCAGCAGCGCGGGCAGCGCGAAGAGGGAGGACGCGGCCATGGTGGCGCCCCAGTCGGTGCCGAAGGTGTTCTGGAACGAGGTCAGCCACACGGGCAGGGTGCGACTGTCCTGATCCTTGATGATCAGGAAGTTGGCATAGGCGAACTCGTTCCAGGCCGTGATGAACCCGAACAGCGAGGTCGCCATCAACCCCGGCGCCAGCAGCGGGAAGACCACCCGCCGGAACGCCGCCGGCCGGGTGCAGCCGTCCACCTGCGCCGCCTCCTCCAGCTCCTCCGGCACGGTGGCCAGGAAGTTGCGGAGCACCACGATGGTGAACGGCAGCGTGATCATGAAGTAGATCAACGTCAGCGCCGGCAGCCGGTCCAGCAGGTCGGCGTCCCGGTACATGATGTAGATCGGGATGATCAGCGACTCCCAGGGCGCCATCTGCGCCGCGAAGATCAGCACCAGGAACGCGCGCCGCCCGCGCCAGCGCATCCGCGCCACGGCGAACGACGCGGCCAGCGCCACCACCAGCGCCAGCAGCACCGCCCCGACCGTCAGCAGCAGGCTGTTGCGCCAGAACAGCCAGAAGCCGTCACTGTCGATCGCCGTCCGAAAGTGATCCAAGGTCCAACTGAGCGGAACCAGTTGCGGCTGATCGGTCTGGATGTCCGTGGAGGGCTTGAAGGCCGTGGAGAACATCCAGTAGACGGGAAAGACGCAGAACGCGAAGACCACGACGGCCAGCGTCGAACGCAGCGGATGGCGCCGCCGGCGGCGCGCGGGCGACGCCGGAGCCGACGGCGGAACGGTCGGGACGGAGGGTGTCACTGTTCGGCCTCCTGCCGGTACAACTGGCGGAAGTAGATGACCAGAACGGTCGACATCAGCAGCACCGTGATCATGGAGGCGGCGGAGCCCAGGTCGTAGCGCTGCGCGGAGAGCGCGGTCTGCACGGCGTACACGGGGAGGATGGTGGTCGCGTCCCCCGGCCCGCCCTGGGTGATCACCCAGATCTGGACGAACGCCCGGAAGGTCCAGATGACTTCGAGGCAGAGCACCAGCAGGAAGATCGGCCGCAGCATCGGATAGGTGATCGTCCGGAACGCCTGCCAGGCGCTGGCCCCGTCCAGCCTGGCCGCCTCGTGCAGCTCTTTGGGCACGGTGGTCAGGCCGGCGTAGAGGGTGATGGCGGCGAACGGGATCGACTGCCACACCACCAGGAAGACCACGATGGCGAAGGCGGCCGGCCCGTTGGCGAACCAGGGATAGCGGTCGAAGGACTCGAAGCCCAGGCTGGTCAGTGTCCAGTTGACCACCCCGTACTCGGAGTGGAACATCCACTGGAAGACCGTGGTCGCCGCGATCACCGGCATTCCCCAGGCCAGCACCAGACCGCTGAGCACCATCGTCCGCCCGAACCTGCCCAGCCGCTCGACCAGCAGCGCGACCAGGGTGGAGAGCACCATGATCGCCACCACGTTGATCGCCATGAACAGGAACGTGCGGCGGACCACCTCCCAGAAGCGGGCGTCCCCCAGCAGCGTGGCGTAGTTGTCCAGGCCGACGAACTCCGCGTCGCCGTTGATGAGTTGGCGAAGCTCGAAGTCCTGGAGCGAGATCAGCACGCCGCGCAGCAGCGGCACCACCAGCAGCGCCGCCGTGCCCAGCACGGTGGGCGCGATCAGCAGGTAGGGCCACCAGCCGGAGCCGCGCGGCGGCCTGCCGGCCGGCGCTGGCGAACCGGCGCCGGCCGGCGGCGCCTCGGGAACGGAAGGGGGATCGGGCGGCGTGGCGCGCCCCGCGCGCCGACCGGTGGCCTGCATGGCACTCCCTCCAACTCGGGCGGGGTTCATGGACGGGGCGGGGTTCATGGACGGGGCGGGGTTCATGGACGGGGCGGGGTTCGTGAACGGGCGGGGGTCGTCAACGGGCGGGGGAACGGCGGGCGAGGGAACGGCCGGCCGGGCGTCAGGGGTTGAGCGCCCGGGTGATCACCTCGGACGCCTCGCGCGCGGCCCCGGCCGGGTCGGAGCCGGTGAGCACGGCCGTCATGTAGTCCTTGATCGGGTTCTCCGCCTCGACGGCCGCCCACTCCGGGGTGTTGGGCGTCGCCCGCCCGTTGGCCGCGCCCACCGCCATCGCCGCCACGCCCGGGTCGTCGGCGACCTCGTCGGCCAGCGTGGTCTTGTTGGGCACATAGCTCATCGCCCGGGACAGCTCCTGCTGCCACCGGTCGCCGGTCAGCTCCTCGACGAAGGTGAACGCGGCCTCGGGGTCGTGGGAGGCGGCCGGGATGATCAGGTCGGAGCCGCCGGTGAAGACGGCGCCCGGGGTGTCGGGGGTCTTTCCCGGGATCGGGAAGAAGCCGATCCTTCCCTCCAGTTCGGGGTTGCGCTCCACGGCCAGGTTGGCGCCGCCCGGCACGGCGATGATCTGCGCCACCTCGCCGCCGGCGAACACCTCGACCTGCGGCGGCTCGGCCTCGTCGGAGTCGCGCGGCCCCTCGCCCAGCGCCTGGAGTCGCTGGTAGAACTCCATGCCGGCCAGCGCCTCCGGCGTGTCGAGCGCCCCCTCCCAGCCGCCGTCGGTCTCCACGGCCAGGTCGCCGCCCTCGTCCCAGATGAATCCGGACAGCGCGTACCAGTTCTGGCCCGGCAGATAGATGCCCTGCTGCCCCTCCGGCTCGTTGAGCCGCTCGGTGGCCGCCAACCAGGCGTCCCGCGTGGTCAGTTCGGCCGGATCGACGCCGGCGGCCTCGAAGAGGTCGGTGCGGTAGATCACCACGCGGTTGGCCGCGTAGTACGGGATGCCGTACTGGCGCCCGTCCACCGCGCCCGGCTCGGCCAGGCCGGGGAGCCAGTCCTCGCCGCCGAGGTCGGCGACCCGGTCGGTGAGGTCGGTGACGCCGCCGCTGGCCGCGTACTGGGCGACCTGGGTGTTGCCGACCTCGATCACATCGGGCGCGTCGTTGCTGGCCAGGGCGGCGGTGACGCGTTCGCCGATCCCGTTCCACTCCTGGATCTGGACGTTGACGTCGATATCGGGATGGGCGTCCTCGAAGGCGGTGACGAACTCCTCCTCGAACTCCTGGCTGACGCTGTCGCGCATCAGCCAGACGTCGAGGGTGACGGGCCCGTCGTCGCCGTCGGAGGAGCCTCCCCCGCAGGCTGTCAGGGCCATGACGCTGGTCAGGACGGTGGCACAGGCCAGGGGACGGAACTTCACGGGTCACCTCGTGGTCGAGAGGGCGGAAGTGGCTCGGGTGACTGACCAATTGGCTTGGCGGCGTGGTAAGCGTCGAAAATGGCATAGACCTTTGGGGCCGTCAAGGGGCGCCGGCCGTTCCCGGCTCGACGATCTTCACGCCCAACTCGTCCCGCTCCCGGCCCGCTTGCCGCCTCGCACGGTCACCGCCCGTGACCACGGCGCCCGGGACGAACCGCCGGCGAACCGGGAACGCGGGCCCTTGACACCCCGCCGCCGAGGCTGCCACTTTCCTTACCAGTGCAAGGCTTTCCATTACCAGTTGGAAAACCAGAGGGCCGCTCCCGGGAGCCAGAACCCGGGCCACCCGCTCCCCGGAGGCATCCGTGCTCATCCCGCTGCCCCGTCAACTCCTGGAACGCGCCGGACACTTCACGCTCACCCCGGACACCGCGCTGCGCCTGACCCCCGGCACCGAACCCGTCGCCGAGCTGCTCCGCGCCACCCTCGCCCCGGCCACCGGGCTGCCGCTGCCCGCCAGCGCCGACGGCCGGATCTCCCTGGTCGTCGACCGCGCCCTGGCCGGACTCGGCCCCGAGGGCTACGGCCTGACCGTCGGCGGCGAGGCCGTGCTGCTGCGCGCCGCCACCGCCGCCGGGCTGCGCCACGGCGTCCAGACCCTGCGCCAGCTGCTGCCCCCGGCCGCGCTCGGCGCACGCCCGGCGCGCGGGATCGCCTGGCGCCTGCCCCGCGTCGAGATCACCGACCGCCCCCGCTTCCCCTGGCGCGGCGCCCTGCTCGACGTCGCCCGGCACTTCCAACCCGTCGCCTTCGTGCGCCGGTTCGTCGACCTGCTCGCCCTGCACAAGCTGAACGTGCTCCATCTGCACCTCACCGACGACCAGGGCTGGCGGATGCCGGTGGCCGCCCACCCCGCGCTCACCGAGGTCGGCGGCTGGCGCGCCGAGTCGATGGTGGGGCGGGCCGGCAGCGGCCGGTTCGACGGCGTGCCGCACGGCGGCCACTACACCCGCGGCGAGCTGACCGAACTCGTCGCCTACGCCGCCGAGCGCGGCGTCACCGTCGTCCCCGAGATCGAACTCCCCGGCCACACCCGCGCCCTGCTCGCCGCCTACCCCCACCTGGGCAACGACCCGGGCCGCCGGCTGCCGGTGTGGACCGAGTGGGGCGTGTGCCCGAACGTGCTCGGCCCGCACGACGCCGCCCTGGACGTGTGCCGCGACGTGCTCGCCGAGGTGATGGACGTCTTTCCGGCCGAACACGTGCACATCGGCGGCGACGAGTGCCCCACCACCGAGTGGGAGACCAGCCCCGCCGCGCTCGCCCGGGCCCGCGCCGAGGGGCTGGCCGGGCCGGCCGCGCTGCGCGGCTGGTTCCTGCGGCGGATGGCGACGTTCCTGCTGGACAACGGGCGCACGCCGGTCAGTTGGGACGAGGGCGAGGACGGCGCCCTGCCGCCCGAGGCGGTCACCATGACCTGGCGCTCCGGGGCGCAGACGGCGCGCGCGGCGGCGCGCGGCCACCGGGTGATCGCCACCCCCTGGGACCGCACCTACCTCGACTACCCGCGCTCCGCCGACCCCCGCGAACCGCTGGGCCAGGACGGGGTGGTGCCCCTGGAGGCCATCGCCGGCTGGGACCCGGCGCCCGCCGACGCGCCGCACGCCGACGCGGTGCTCGGCACCCAGGCCCAGCTGTGGACGGAGTTCGCGCCCACCCCGGCCGACGTCGAGTACCTCGCCTTCCCCCGACTCGCCGCCCTGGCCGAGGCGGCCTGGAGCCCGGCGGGCGCCGTCCCGGCGCACGGCGCCCGCTCGTTGACCGCCCGGCTCGTCCGCCACGGCGCACGCCTCGACGCGCTCGGCGTGCACCACCGCGCGCCGCGTCGCCCGCCGGCGCACCAGGACAACGCCCCGCTCACCTGACCACTCCGCACGCCCCCTTCGTTCCCCGCACCACCCCACCCCAACGAGAAGAGAGAGCATCCGATGCGTCATCGACACCGCACCCCGGGAGGGCGGCGGCTCGCCGCGCTCCTCACCGGCCTGGCCCTGCTCGCCGGCCTCGGCGCCGCCGGCACCTCCCAGGCCGCCGAAACCGGAGCCGCGGCCGCCGACGAGACGGCCGTCGCCGTCCACTACCGCAGCGGCAACACCTCAGCGACGGCCGACCAGATCGAGCCCTGGCTCAAACTGGTCAACAGCGGCGACCAGGCCGTCCCGCTCGACGAGTTGACCATCCGCTACTACTTCAGGGCCGAGTCGCCCGGCACCGACTACCGCTTCGGCTGCTCCTGGGCCGTGCTGGGCTGCGCCAACGTCACCGGCACCTTCGGCCTGTTGTCCGCGCCCACCGAGGACGCCGACCGCTACCTGGAGATCGGCTTCCGCGCCGGCACCCTGGCGCCCGGCGCCGACACCGGGGACCTGCAACTGCGCCTGCACCGCGCCGACTGGCAGGCCGTCAACCAGGCCGACGACTACTCCTTCGGCGCCACCCAGTCCGCCTACGGCCCCTGGGAGCGGATCACCGTCCAGCGCGCCGGCACCCTGGTCTGGGGCACCGCGCCCGAGGGCAACGACCCCGGCGAACCGGGCGAGCCGGGCGAACCCGGCGAGCCGCCGTCGGAGGAACTCTTCGACGACTTCAGCTACGCCGCCCACAACGACCCGGCCCTCGCCCAGAACGGCTGGGTGGTCCGCACCAACAGCGGCGGCCCCGGCGTCCCGGGGGCCAGCTGGCCGGCGGAGAACATCACCTTCCCCGAGGCCGAGGGCGGCACCGTTCTCAATCTGGAGTCGGGCACCGACGGAACGCCCGCCGGCACCGAACAGTCCGAACTGTTTACCTCTGCGGTCAAGTTCGAACAGGGCACCTATGCCGCCCGGGTCAACTTCTCCGACGCGCCCCGCTCGGGACCCGACGGCGACCGGATCGTGCAGACGTTCTTCTCCATCAACGACCTGACGGCCCCGATGGACCCGGACTACGCCGAGTACGACTTCGAGTACCTGCCCAACGGCGGCTGGGGCGAGCCGGCCAACATCCTCTACGCCACCTCCTGGGAGACCTACCGGCCCGACCCCTGGGAGGCGGTCAACACCCACACCGAGGAGCGGACCAGCTTCGCCGGCTGGCACGACCTGGTCTTTACCATCGACGAGACCAGCATCCGCTACTACGTGGACGGCCGGCTCTTCGCCGTCCACGGCGAGCCGTACCTGCCGGAGCGGCCCATGTCGATCAACTTCAACCAGTGGTTCATCGACCTGCTCGGCCAGCCCGACACCACCACCCCGCGCGCCTACGACCAGCAGGTGGACTACGTCTACTTCGCGGCCGACACCGCCCTCACCCCCGGGCAGGTGGCGGAGCGGGTGACGGCGCTGCGCGACGAGGGCGTCGCGTTCACCGACACCGTCGCCGCCCGGTGACCGGCCCCGACTGACCGTTCCCGACCGGTCGTTGCCCGTTCCCCTTACCTCTGGCGACCGTTCGGCCGGCTCCCGGCACCCGCCCGGAGCCGGCCGAACCCAACTGGTCATATGCTGGTCAATGGCACGCCACGGCGGGCAGGAACAGCGACAGGAACAGCGACAGCAGTCGAGGTCGGGGGAGAGGGCATGACCAGGCCGTCACACGGAGCGGCGCTCAAGCGGGACCGGGTCCGCGAGCACCTGCTCGAACTGATCGAGGAACGCCGCCCGGGCGACGCGATCCCCTCCGAACGCTCCCTCTGCGCCCGGCTGGAGGTCTCCCGCCCCACGCTGCGCGCCGCCGTGGACGAGCTGGTGGCCACCGGCCAACTGGTCAGGGAACACGGCCGGGGCATGTTTATCGCGCCCGGGAAGATCACCCAGGAACTGGTGCCGGGCGCCGGCGACTCGCTCGCCGTCCCGCCGGCCTCCGGCGCCTGGACCAGCCGGCTGCTGCGCTTCGCCGTGCAGGCGGCCGGCGTCCGCGTCGGCCGCAAGCTGCGGATGTCCCCGGCGGAACGCGTCTTCGCCGTCGCCCGACTCCGCCTGGTCGAAACCGTTCCCATGGCGATCGAGTACCTTCACCTGCCGGTCGACCTGGTGCCCGACCTGACCGAGGACGATCTGGCCGCCGGCGACCTCTACGACCATCTCCGCGACCGGCACGCGGTCCAGGTCAGCCAGGCCAGCCAGTCCATCGAACCCACCGTGGTCAGCGAGGCCGAGGCCGAACTGCTCGATGTGCCGCCGTTCTCCCCGGCGTTGCTCTTCGGCCGGGTCACCACCGACACCACGGGCCGCACCGTCGAGTACTGCCACTCCCTCTACCGGGGCGACCGCTACCGCATCGTCTCCCGCCTCTCCCTCCTCGACGGCCCGCCGGCCGCCGCCGCGCCGTCCGCCGCCGGCGGCCACCACCCCGGCATCCCGCCGGCCGAGGCGACACCCGCCCGCCCCGTCGTCTCCGCCACCACCGGCGACATCCACCGCGCCGACTGACCCCCGGGCGGCCGGCGCGCTGGCCCGCGACGCCGGGCCGGCGCCAACGCCGACGCCCCGCCCGGGAGTTCGGGCGGGGCGCCAGCGTGGGGGATGCGGTGTGCATCGCGTGACGGTCAGCGGAGCCAGGGGGTGGTGCGCACCACCGGCAGCCGGGCCCACAGCGGGGCCAGGCCCCAGGTGTCGCCGGCCCGGAAGAGCGCCAGGGCGACCAGCACCAGTGCGTAGAGCACGTGGTAGTCCAGGAACGGGTTGCTCGACATGCTGGGCGAGCCGTCCGACAGGTGCTGCGCCGGGGGCCACTCGGCGGCCCACATCAGGGCCATCATCAGCGAGCCCGCGACCGCCGCCAGCCGCAGCCCGACGCCCGCCAGCACCGCCACGCCGATCCCCAACAGGCCCAGCATGAACAGCCAGTCGGCCCAGGCGTCCCCGGCCCAGGACTGGAAGGTGGACTCCAGCGGCCCGACCGAGACGTTGCTGAGGAAGCCCCGGGTCGGCGAGCCGCCGTCGATCCAGGCGTTCTCCGATGGGGTGGCATAGCCGAGGCCGAAGGTCTTGTCGAGGAAGGCCCACAGGAAGACGAACCCGGTGGCGATCCTCAGCACCGCGAGGAACCGGGTGGCCGGGGTGTCGGCCTGGGCCGGCGCGGTGGCGTCCCTCCCCGAGGCCAGCAGCCGGGAGAGTCCGCCCTGGGCCTGCGGGGTGTCCTGGAGAGTCATGGTCCCTTTCCCTTCCTGGGAGTTGGCGCCGGAGGTCCCGGTCGGGTCCCTCTCGGCGAACTCCACTCTCCTCGCGGCGAACCCCCGCCGGATGGGCCGCGCGGTGCCCGCCGATGGGGCCGAACGGACCCTTCCGCCGGGGCTGTTGGGCCCGGGGCGCCGGCGCGCCGTGCGGAACGGGACTCCGGGACCGCCGGGGAACGGGGGCCGTTCGGCCCATGCGCTTCCCCGCGCGCTGGTCCACCCTGGACGGAGGGCACCGGCGGGGTGCCCTGAGGGACACGGGAGCGCGGGCATGGCTGCGGAACGGGACGGCGCGGGGCCGATCAGGGTCTTCCTGCTGGACGACCACGAGGTGGTGCGGCGCGGGGTGCACGACCTGCTGGACGCCGAGCCGGACATGACGGTCGTCGGCGAGGCGTCCAGCGCCGCCGAGGCGCTGGCCAGGGGACCGGCGCTGCGGCCCGACGTGGCGATCCTCGACGTGCGGCTCAGCGACGGCGACGGGATCTCCGTCTGCCGCGAACTCCGCTCCCGGCTGCCGGAGTTGTCCTGCCTGATGCTGACGTCCTTCGACGACGACGACGCGCTGCTCGACGCGATCATGGCGGGCGCCGCCGGCTATGTCCTCAAGCAGATCAAGGGCTCCGACCTGATCGCCGCCGTGCGGACCGTCGCCTCGGGGCAGTCCATGCTGGACCCGGCGACCACCGCCCGCCTGATGACCAGCCTCCGCACGGAGTCGGCGCCGGCCGCCTCGCCGCAGGAGGAGGCCCTGGCGACGCTGACCGCCCGCGAGCGGGAGGTGCTGGAGCTGATCGGCGAGGGGCTCACCAACCGCCAGATCGGCGCGCGGCTCTACCTCTCCGAGAAGACCGTGAAGAACCACATCTCCCGGCTGCTCGGCAAGCTCGGCGTGGAGCGCCGCGTCCAGGCCGCGATCCTCGCCAAGGAGGCGGGCGGCGGCGGCCGTTGACCGGCGGGCGGCCGGACGTCCCGGCCGGCGGAGCCGGTCAGCGGCAGCCGGCCGGCAGCGGGTGGCCCCGCTCGACGAGGTGCCGGAGGGCGGCGGCCAGCGAGTGCGCGTCGAAGAGCGCCGAGTGCTCGGCGCCGTCCGAGGGGCGGGCCAGGCCCAGCGCCTTCCACAGCCCGCCCGAGTTGGTGGCGGCGGTCTCCGGTGCGAGGGCGTTCAGCCAGGGCCTGATGTTCAGGAACGCGGCATCCAGAAAGCCGTGCCGCGGCACCTCGCCCCGCGCCCGCGCCCAGCCGACGTTCTCGCCCAGGACCATCATGTCGTTGCCGTACGACAACGCCACGCCCCCGGCGCAGAACGCGAAGAGGTCGCCCAGGGCCCGGGCCGGCGGCAGCCCGTCGCGGTCCACGTCCTCCTGGCGGATGCCCGTCAACGCGCAGAAGTAGGGGGACAGGCGCGGGTTGGCCACCGGCCGCACCAGGACCTCGAACTCCTCCCGCACGGACAGGTCCTCGCCCAGCCGCACGGCGCCGATCTGCACGATCTCCCGCAGCTGGCCGGGCCCCGACCAGTCGGTCTCGACCGCGCCCTCCCAGGTGGTGAACTCCAGGTCCAGGGCGACAAGGGACGAGACGGGGGACGACATCACGGATCTCCTTCACCGCCCGCGCACCACCCCGCACGAACGGACAACCGGGGCCATTCGGAACGCCGATGCTAGCCGCCGCCCCGACGGTCCCGGGCACCGGCCGGTGCCCATCCGGCGGGTCCCGCCCCGGCCCCGTTCGGCGGGCGGTCGGCGGAACGTTCCTGACGACCGGATGCCCGAGCGACGTGCCCGATCCGATGGCTATCGTGATCGCCCAGTGAGCACGTCGGACACCTCCCGTCCCCCACGTGCTCGCGGCCGATCGTGAGGGAAGCCGTGACACGCCAGACCGTCGCCGCCGACGCCCTGCGGGAGGCATCCGCTGAGGCGTACGCCGCCTTCTGCGCCGTCTGCGCCGAGCACCTTGCCGGGGCGCATCGCCTCCTCGCAGACCCTGAGGAGGGCGAGTGGTTCGAGCAGCTGCTCGACCTCGGGTGGCGCGCGGCCTCGGGGGACGCGTCGGAGGAGGAGTGCGCCGAGGTGCTTGACTCGGTGGATCTCGCCGAGCTGCTCGGCGGGGTGGAACAGGACGACCCGGCCTTTCTCACGGGACAGGTCGTCGCGCTCGCGCTCAACACCCTGGCGGTGTATCTGCGTCCCGACGGCCGCTTCTTCCTCTACGAGGTCTGGCGCTCCCGGGCCGACCTGGACGCCCACAACGCGTACCCCCCGCTGCGGGACTTCCTCGACCACCTCCTCGACTACCTGGTCGCGCCCCCCGAGGCGTATCTGGACACCATGATCAGCCCGCACCCCGACGCCCCGGCGCCCGCGCGCGGTTGACGGCGCGCGGTTGACGGCGCGCGACGGGTGACCACGGCGCCGCGCCGGGGCGCCGTGGTCACC
>NZ_RFFJ01000082.1 GCF_003696235.1 Streptomyces triticirhizae | reverse complement strand
GCCGCTGCCGGCGGCCGAACGCGGGGACGCGGACCGCGTGGCGGCGGAGGCGCGCGCCGCCCTGGGGGCGACGCGCTTCGCGACGGAGTTCACGGGGTGCCTCTGCCCTCCGGGCGGGCCCACGGACGACGCCAACGCTGTTGTCAGTGCCGGCGGTTAGCCTGAACGACGATCAGGGACGGGTGCGGTGGAACGCGGGGTGGGATGGTGCGGCACGTTGTGAACTTCGGTTCGGTGTGGGGAGGTCAAGCGATGGCAAAGCGATTCTGACGCCGCAGGTCACAAAGGGTATTCCCCGCGCGAGCGGGGGTGGTCCGCCCAAGTCGCACCCCGACCTCGGCGCCGAGATGTATTCCCCGCGCGAGCGGGGGTGGTCCCAGCTCGGCCGCAGTCGGGCCGTGGCCGTGGGGCCCGCCCGCCGGCGGCCCGGGCGCGCGGCGCGCGCCCGGCCTGGCCCCGCAGGGGTGCGCGCCGCGCGCGTCAGGAGACGCCGCCCGTTCTGCGGTCGATGGGTTCCGCCGCACCGGGTGGGAGGAGGCCGTACAGGCGTTGGTTGATGCCGGGGAGCGCGTCCAGGCGGTTCAGGGCGATGGCCTCGTTGCCCTCGGTGATCGCGATGTCGGCCTCGCGTCGGGGGGACATCTGGTCGCGCAGCGACACCAGGCCGTTGAAGACCAGGATGTCCCAACGGTCGCTGCGGCGGAGCAGTTCCTGCCATAGCTCCTTGGCCCGCTTGATGAGTCGCCGCAGGTCGGCGGGGCGGGCGTCGTCGCCGAGGGCGCTGACGCGGTCGCGGAGGCTCTGGAGGTCGACCTGGTCGACGGGCTGGTCGCCGTGGTGCTCGACCAGGTCCTGGCAGGCGTTGAGCCGCTCCCACAGCTCGCGTTGGAGTTCGGGGACCTCGATGAACTCCTCGATGTCGTCGAGTTGGGCCTCCAGGTCGCGGAGGCGGCGGTCGCAGGTGAGGGCCGCGCCGGTGTCCACGGCCGCGGCGTCGACCTCCTTGCGTAGCTGCGGGAGCGCGCGTTGTGCGGCGATGTCGTCGAGGGCGCGTCGGGCGCGTTCGACGTACGCGAACTCCGCCTGGTCGCGCAGGGTGGTGAGGCGGCTCTCCAGGTCGCGGAGGCGGTCGGCGAGTTCCTCGTGGCCGGGCGCGCGCAGTTCCGAGCGGTTGACGGTGGCCTCGAACTGCTGCCTCACCACGGGGATGTCGGCGGTGACCAGGACCTCGCGACTGCCGGCCTGGATCTCGAAGGTCACCTCGACCTCGCTCTGCGCCGGCAGGTCGATCCGCACGTCGCGGGGGCGGATCTCCAGGAGCCCGACGCGGGTGTTGCGGTCGGCGCGGCGGCGTTCGCCCTCCAGGAGGGGGATTCGGATGACCGCGTCGGGTTGGGCGCGGTACAGCGGGATGGTGGTGCGGTAGGTCCTGGTGACCATGGCGGGCAGCGGGGTGCCCTTGCGCAGCACCGGGTCGAAGGAGCCGTCGGCCCGGCCGATGCCGAGCGTGCCGGTGAGGATGGCGTCGCCGGGGACGACGGGCACATGGCTGATGGAGAAGGTGTCGCCGGTCAGCCGCTGACGGGTGCCGGCGCGGTCGGTCAGCTCGACGACGAAGCGCGAGGTGGCGCGGGCGTCGACGCTGACCTCGGTGTAGAAGGCGCCCTCCCGGTTGAGTTCGGTGCGGGGGCCACGGAACGGCGGCCGGCCCTCGGGGTTGGCGAGGGTGACCGCGTAGCCCGTCCAGTCGACGGTGCCGCCGCTGGTGACCTGGCCGACGACGGGGATGCCGGTGGTGTCCACGGTCAGCGACGGGTGGGTGAGTTCGACGGCGAACTCACCGGTGGCCGCCTGGCGCGGGGCGCGCCGCAGCCGGACGCCGCGGGCGAAGACGGCAGCGCCGCGCGCCACCACCGTGCTGGGGTCCTGGCTGTGGTCCAGGGCGATGCCGAGCCCCTGGGCGGGGTCGGCGAGCAGTTCGCGCAGTCCTGGGCTGAGCGTGGCGCCGCCGACCAGCAGCATCCGGTCGATGTGGTCGGGGCGCAGCCCGCTCTCGGCCAGGGCGTCGCGGCAGAGCCGGATGGCGCGCACGTAGTACGGGAGCGCCAGGTCGTCGAGCGCGCCCCGGGTGAGGGTGAACTCGAACGGCTCGGGGTTGCCCTCGCCGTCGTCGAGATCGACGAAGATGTCGACCTCGGTGGTGCGGGAGAGGGCGATTTTGGCGTTCTCCGCCTCCAGTTTGAGCTTGGCGAAGTTCCGCCGCCAGCGCGGGTTCCTGCGGGTGAACTCGGCGAGGCCGAGGTCGCGTTGGACGGCGGGGGCCAGCAGGTCGTCGACGAGGGCCCAGTCGATGAGCTTGCCGCCGAGGTAGGGGTCGCCGGCGTGCTGGAGCAGTTGGAGTTCGCCGTCGTGCTGGGCCATCACGGCCGCGTCGAAGGTGCCGCCGCCCAGGTCGAAGACCATCCAGTGGTCGGCGTCCGTGGCCTCCCGGGCGCCGTAGGCGATGGCGGCGGCGGTGGGCTCCTGCACGAGGGGGCAGTCCGGGCCGAGGCCGGCGAGGACGGCGGCCTCGCCGGTGGCGTTGCTCTGGTTGAGGGTGAAGGAGGCGGGCACGGTGATCACGGCCGCCTCGGGCTGGTACCCGTACTCCTGGGCCACGTCCTGGCGCAGCGACCTGAGCACCTCGGCGGACAGCTCCTTGGGGGTCATCGTGATGCCGGCGCGTCGGAAGTGGCGCTGGGCGCCGGCGACGCCCATCTCCTGCTTGAACTCGGCGTAGGCGTCCCGCGCTTCGCTCTCGGTGCGCTCCCTGGCCCGCCGGCCGACGTGGACGACGCCGGGCCTGGGGCACCAGACGGCGGAGGGGGTGTAGTCCCAGCCCTCGTTGTTCTTGATGATCCGCACCCCGTCGTCCTCGGCAACGGCGATGGCGCTGTTGGTCGTTCCGAGGTCGATCCCGAAGTCGATGGTCTCGCGCACGTGTGTCTCTCCTGCTCGGGTCAGCTGTCGGGGTCTTCCGGTCGCGTGCCGGGGTCGTCGTCGGGTCGGGGGGCGGGCCTGCCGACGATGACCTGGCCCATCTGGACGCGTCGGCCTCCCAGGTAGACGGAGGGCCGCACGGTCTCCAGCACGACCTCGCGGGTCAGGTCCGGCTCCTCCTGGAAGGCGAGGACCTCCAGGGAGAGGCCCGAGTCGAAGGGCTGGCCGTCGTGTTCCTGGATCTCCAGGCCGTCGTCGGCGAGGGCCTGGCGGCCGATGTTGAGCTGGCGGCGGACCTGTCTCAGGTCGGCGGCGGTGGGCGTGCCGTCGTTCGCGTCGAGCGTGCGTTGGGCGCGCCAGAGGGCGACGGCGGCGCGCAGCAGCGCCTCGGTGCCGGGGGTCGAGGCGGCGTCCTCCCCGCGTGTCGGGTCGGCGGCTTCGCCGGGTGAACGGCCGTGGCGGCGGGGTCTCATGGGCCGGTGCCTTCCCTGGATGTGTCGCGGACGAGGGTGGTCAGGCCGAGCAGCGTGACCGTGCCGAAGGCGGTGAGCACGACCTCCAGCGGGCCGGCGGTGGCGGCGAAGGCCACGCCGGCGACCAGTCCGGACAGCACGATCAGGGCCATCAGGCTGCGGTAGGGGTGGACGATCAGAATCCAGCGCCTCCGGTTCCTGGCGTGGAGTTCGCGGACGAGGAGCACGTGCTCGGCGACGGTGTCCCAGTCGTCGTCGGTGGCCTCCCGCGCCGCCCACTCGGCCAACTCGACGAGTCGGGCCGTCTTTCCGAGGCCGGGCAGCCAGCGCCGGTAGCGGTTGAGCAGGGCCACGACCAGATTGTGCGTGGCGCGGGAGGCGGGCCCTGAGACGCGTTCGCGGCGCCAGTCGGGGAGCTGGGCCAGGCAGGGGCGCAGCGCGTCGTGAAGGGGGTGCAGCTCGTTCCTGACCGTGTGCACGGCCTCGTCCAGGCGGCCGTCGCCGCGGGCGTCGTCGGCGGCGCGCACCGCCTCGTCGATCCGCTGGCTCCCCTCGTCGACGATCCGCTCGAACTCCTCGGTGACGAGGGGCGCGAAGATCCGGTGGCGGCCGAAGTCGGCGTATCCGTCGACGAGTTCGTCGGCGGCGCCGGGAAGGGTGGGCAACTCGGCGAGCGGGGAGACCAGCAGCCGGGGCAGCGCGCCGAGCACGTCGTCCGGGGTGAGGGCGGCGACCCTGCGGTCCCGCGCCAACGCCTCGGCCCGGTGGCGGACATGGGCGCGGAACGCGGGGTGCTCCAGGGTCGCGGCCCAGCCGTCGGCCGCCTCGTTCCAGAGCGTCCGCGTCTGGTCGGCGGGGAGCGGAGCGCGGCCGGTGACCGACTCCAGCGCCCGGGCGTGGGCGAGCACGGCGCGGTCGTGCGCGTGGTGGAGCGCGGCGGGGCAGCCGCAGCCCCGACCGGCGTCGCCCCAGCGCTACAGCACCTCGTCGACGAGCCGCAGGCGGGCGTCCTGGAGCCGTTCGAACGCCGCTCGCACCTCCCCGCCGTCGAAGCCTCCGGCCAGCGGGGAGTCGGCGTCCCCCGGCCAGGTCCGCTGCACCGCGAGCCGCGCTTCGAGGCGTTGGCGCTGCTGGCGCACGGCGCGGCTTGTCGCGTCGGTCGGCAGCCCGCTGACGGCGAAGGGGTTGCCCCGGTAGAGGGGCCCGCCGGCGAGATCCCGGAAACGCTCGAAGTCGACCGTTCGACGGCGCGGTTCGTCCATTCCTGTCCCCCTCCCGCCCGTTGCCCGTGCTGGGCACGGTCTTCGGACGCGCGGCCCACCCGGCGCCGGCGCCGGCGCCGGCCCCCGAGCGACGTTCGCCGCCGCCCGTTCCCCTCAACTGTCCCACCCCACAACGGTGTTGCCTGAAAGGCTAGCGGTGGAGGCGGGCCGGACGGGCGGCCGCCCCGACGCGACGTGCGGCCGCCGGGCGCGGGCCGGTCCGCCGATCGGGGGCGCGTCGTCGCGCCGGACTGTCAGTGGCGCGGGCCAGACTGGGCGCCATGCACACGAGTGACACGGCGAGCCCGCTCGCCCAGGGCAGCCCCTCGACCCGACTGCCCGCCCAGGACTTGGACCGGGCCCGCCGGTTCTACGCCGAGCTGCTCGGGCTCGAACCGGCCGACGAGCGCCCCGGCGGGCTGCTCTACCGGTGCGGCGGCGTCGAGTTCTCGGTCTTCCTCTCGGCCGGCACCTCCCCCGGCACCTTCACCCAGATGTCGTGGAGCGTCCCCGACATCGCCGCCACGGTCGCCGAACTGAAGCGGCGCGGCGTGGAGTTCGAGCACGTCGAGCTGCCGGACTCCTACGAGGGGGAGCGGATCGGCGAGGAGATCGTGGAGGTGCGGGGCCACTACCCGAGCAGGAACGCGCGGGGCGAGCGCGGCGCCTGGTTCAGGGACAGCGAGGGGAACATGCTGTCCGTCGGCCAGGACGTCGTCTGAGGGCGCGGGCCCCGGGCGGGTCCGGGGCCCGCTCCGGTCACGCGCCGGGGGCCGCGACCAGCTCGGGGGTGAGCACCTCCTCGGTCTCCCGGTCGACCACGCCGACCCTGATGACCCGTTCGGTCAGCCCGTCCCTGGTGGCCCTGGCGTCCAGGGCGAAGAGGACCGAGACCGGGCGTTCGGCGTCGCCGACCCGCCGCGCCCCGGCGTAGTGCAGGATGCGCCAGCCGTCCTCCTCCCAGTGCTCCAGCAGCCCGGAGCGGATGATCGGCGCCACCGTCTCCCAGGCCAGGGAGCGTTCCAGCAGTTCGACCGAGGCGGCCACCGGGGTGCCGGCGGCGCCGGTGGCCAGCGGGTGGCCGAACAGGCGGATGCGGAGCCGGCGCAGCGGCACCCGCCACTGGTGCTCGGGCGCCGCCGCCAGCCAGGCCAGGCCCGCGCCGCCGGCCAGCAGCATCGCCGACGAGACGCCCGGCCGTTCGGCGAACGCCGTCCACCACGGGTCGCCGGCCAGCGCCCCGACGCCGGCGCCCGCCGCCACCGCGCCGGCCCGGGCGAACGCGTGCCAGCCGATCGGCGCGCTGTCCGAGGCCGTGCAGCCGCACGAGGACTCGGGCGCCACGGCCCGGCCGGCCACCAGATAGGCGAGGAACGCGGCGCCCAGCAGCGCGCCGCCCACGGCGGCCGCCGGAACCGCCGTCAACAACCCGATGCCGACGGCCAGTTCGGCGACGCCGGTGCCGCGCAGCACCCACACCGCGCGGTTCGGGTCCTTCAGCAGCCGGGGCAGCGCGCTGCGCGCGGCCTGGGCGCGCAGCGAGCGTCGCACCACCTTGAGCGCGCCGCTGACCAGCAGGAGCACGCCGACCAGCGGCGGCAGCAACGAGGCGAGCAGGCTCATCAACCGACCGTCCTTCCGTTCCTCAGTGCCCGACGGTGACGCGCACCAGGTCGATGGAGTCGTCGGCCGGCCGCCACGCGCCCAGCACCTGCGCCGGCTGGCCGATCCGCAGCCGGGAGAGGTCGGAGGTCAGCGCCCCGCCGGCGTAGGAGGCCGAGGTCTCCGGGATGGTGTTCCCGACCAACGCGTGGTTGTTATGGGCGAGATGGAGCCGCTGCCGCTCGATGCCCCGGATGGTGGTGTAGAGGTTGACGATGTTCACCCAGACCGCGTCGGCGGCCATGGTCCCGTCGGGCATCGGCACGCCGCGCGCGTAGAGCCCGTCGCCGACCTCGATGTCATCGGCGGTGGTGGGCCTGGCCTTCCAGACGCTGGTCGCGTTGGTCAGCTGGATGCGGTGCCGCTCGCCGTGCGAGCCGGCGACATGGAGCAACGAGCCCTGGATGGCGCCGATCCGGCCCTCGGCGAAGGCGGACTGGCTGATCGCCGGGTCGAGCGAGGGGCCGGGGGCGGCGAACGCGGCGTCGGCGTCGAGGGCGCCGAGCGCGGAGGCGCCCACGATGGTGGCGCCGCCGAGCGCGGCGCTGGTCAGGAAGCCTCGGCGGCCGAGGCGTGGGGTGTCGTTCTTCACGTGTGGTCTCCTCTCGCCTCGTTCACTCGGTGATCAGGACGGGCAGCACGCCGGAGTCGAGGCTGCCGATCGCGGAGTAGGCGGCGGGGGTGAGGTCGAGGATGCGGTTGACCCGGCAGGAGCCGCCGCAGCAGGACTGCTCGCCGCAGAAGCTCCTGGTCCTGGGGCCGCAGTCGGTGATGGTGATGCAGACGGTGGCGCCGGAGCACTGGTGCCGCACGTTCATGACCGAGCCGCAGCCCCGGCGCGGGATGCCGCCCTCGCCGCACTGGTCGGGGCGGGTGATGTCCCAGCACGCCTGGGAGGCGTTGGGCCAGGCGCCGTGGTTGGCGGCGGACCGGCAGTTGCCGCAGGCGCCACCGCCGGCGCTGCCGCAGGGGCCCCAGGCCGCGCCGCAGCAGAACCAGGTGGTCTCCCCTGCCCAGAGGGAGGTGGATGAGCAGGCCACGATGAACTTCCCTTCGTTGGAAGGACGCTGAGGGCCCCGCCTTGGCCGTTCCCCCTTGGCCATTGACCCGTACATGACATCTCTGGGGTTGTTCTCGGACTGGTCTACGCGCGGGGACCCGAGGGAGCCCGGGGTGCCGGCACGGTTGAGGTTGGGGTTGGGGTGAAGGTGGAACGGTTGCTCGCTCGCGGAACGGTTCTCCTGTCTCGCGGAGCGATGGGGCGCGGGCCCCGGCGGAACCGGAGGCCCCAACGGCTCCGGACAGCACGCCGTGCGGGGGGACGTCGTCGTCCTGGTGCCGTGGTGCGGTGGGGGTCATGGCAGAGCAGGCGGAGCGTCGAACGGGCCCATAGTGCGCCCCGCGCACCGCGTCGCGCCAGAGGGCGACCACGCCACCATTGGTCGGACGTGTGGCGGGGCTGGTGGGACGGGTCGCGGGGAAACGGCAGGGGCCGAAGAGGCCGACGGGACGGACGGGGCCGACGGGACGGACGGGGCCGATGGGACGGCGAACGGCGGGCGCGCGGCGCGCGGCCCGCGCCGGAGGGGCGGGTGCGGCTAGCGTTCCGACGGTCCGGACCGTTCCCCGCTCCCGCCGCTCCCGCCGCTCCCGCCGCTCCCGTGGCTTCCGTTGTCTCCGCTGTTCCGTGGGACGCGCCGGACCGGCTCCTCGTTCCCCGAATGCCCGGACCGGGCATGGGCGGCGGCCAACCTGGGGACAGTGATCAGCAGGACCGGTTAATCCCCGGCAGCGGTGAGGAGTTCCGTCATGGACCAGGCGCTGGACAACAGGCTGGACAATCGGCTGGACCGGAAGACCACACGACGCACCCGCCTCCTGTTCGCGGCCACGGTCGCCCTCGCCATGGCCCTGTCGCCCGTCTTCTTCCTCCACGAACTGCTGATCGGCGCGCTGGGCCTGGTCGGCACCGGCATCGCCACCCGGGAGCGCGAGGGCAGGATCGCCCGCGTCGCCACCGTGGTCTTCGCCGGCCTGCTGGCCGGCAGCCTGCCCTATCTGGTGCTGGCCGCGCTGACCTGACGGGCCAAAGGCCGAACGGACGGCCCGCCCGACGGACCCGACGAACGGGGTCGAGCGGGCCCAACCATGGGAATGCGCCACGTTCTCTGGTATCCAGGGACCTCGTGGAGACGCACTTCGATCATGAGGACAACGACACCCCCGAAAACCAACAGGATCGCGGCCCGGCCGGCGGGTATCGCGGCGCGGGCGGGGCGTGCGGGCGCGGCGCCGAGGTGCTTCCCCGCGACCGGGCCCCACGCGCCGTGCTGGAACTGATCGCGGGCAAGTGGACGATGCTGGCGCTGGTCGCCCTGGCGGACGGCCGGGCGATGCGCTTCAACGAACTGCGCCGCCGCCTGGAAGGCGTCACCCAGAAGATGCTCACGCAGACCCTGCGGGCGCTGGAGCGCGAGGGGTTGTTGACCAGAACGGTCTACCCCACGGTGCCGCCGAGGGTCGAGTACCGGCTGACGGCGCTCGGGGAGGAGATAGCCCAGCTGGTGCTGCGCGTCGCGGAGTGGAGCGCCAGCCGCGCCGACCAGTTGCGCGCGGCCCGCGCCAACTTCGACCGGCGCGCCCCGCACCCCCGCCCGTTGAGCGCGTGAGCCGGTGAGCGCCTGAGCCGGTGAGCGCCTGAGCGCGCGGACCGCCTGAGCGCGCGGACCGCCTGGGGCCGTCCTAGCCTGGGGTGGTGGCCACGCGAAACGCGCGACGCCGTCGCTACCTGGTGCTGATGGCCGTCTGCCTGCTGCTCTTCGTGGGCGGCGGGGCCGTGGTCAGGCTGTGGTCGGTACCGGTGGCCATCGCGATGTGCGCCCTGGCCGCCGTGATCCCGCCGGTCGCCACCATCGTGGCCAACCGCAGGGAACGGGACGACCGTTGGTGGGACGAGGAACGCTGACGGCGCGGGCCGCGCGCGGAGGGGCGCGGAGCTTCAGCCGGTGGCGGCGCTCGCCCGTGCCGGGCGGCGGAAGAGCGCGGCCCAGAGGAACGACTCGCCGAAGTGGGGCGAGTCCTCGGGTTCGTCCCGCATCCGGCGCAGCCGGACCTCGGTCAGCTCGGCGAAGATCCACCGCAGGCTCTCGGCGGTGTAGGCGAGACCGCCGTGCAGCGAGGCGTCCCGGTAGAACGCCGCGTCCGGCAGCTCCGAACCCATGCCGCCGGCGGCGAAGCAGCTGAGGGAGAGCAGCCCGCCGGGCGCCAACAGGCGATCCACCAGGGACAGATAGCTGATCCTGCGGTGCGGCGGCAGGTGATGGAAGCAGCCCGAGTCGTGTATCAGGTCGTAGGGGCCGGTCAGCTCGGACCCGACGAGCGCGAACGCGTCCCCCTGGTGGAACCGCGTCCCGTGCACCCCACGCTCGTCCGCCCGCTCCCTGGCCCAGGCGACGGCGGCGGGCGAGAGATCGACGGCATCGACGGCCAGACCCCGCGTGCCCAGGTAGAGCGCGTTGCGGCCCGGGCCGCAACCGAGGTCCAGCGCCCGGGCGCCGGGGGCGACCAGGCCCCCCTCGCACAGCGCCACCAGGCTCTCGTCGGGCTTGTCGACAAAGAACGGAACCCGGCGCGAACGGTCGGAGTAGAACGCGTCCCACCAGTCGGCGGCGCCATCCGTCCACCGGTCGGCGGCCCCGGGGGCGAACAGCCCGTCCAGCAGCCTCAGCAGATCGTCAACCGAGCGCGTGGTGCGGCCCGTCCCGTCCATCTCGTCCACCTCGTCCACCTCGTCCACCTCGTCCCCTTTGATGCTTCGCTCGACCCTACGGCGCAGGGGCAGGACTGACCAACAAAGGCCAGGTCAGGGGTGGTAACCCCGCGCCCGGCAACGGAATGTTGACGCCCTGGCGGCGCCCCGGGCTCCCGGGGGGCCGGGGCGACCTCGCACGGCCGACGGGCACCCCGCGCCGCGCCGGGAACTGGCTCCTCAGCTCGACGCCACCCCGGCGAACGCCCGCGCGGCCCGGGGCGGCACGCCCCCGGCGCGGCGGGCGAACGGTCGGAACGCGACGAAGGCCCACCCGGCGGACACAACGAGCGCGCGGGGGCGCGTGGTGGAGCGACCCCGGGGCGAGTCCCGGCCCCGGTGGCCTGAACGTGCGTCTCGGTGGGCATCCTCCCGGCGTGGCGACGACACGCGAGAGTCCTCAACCTCCCACCCGGCGCTGGCGGTTGGTCGGCCCAGGTCTCGTGGTCGCGGCGACCGGGGTCGGGGCGGGTGACCTCGTCGCCACCACGGTGGCCGGCAGCCGCTACGGGTACACGCTGCTGTGGGCGGCGGTCGTCGGCTGTCTGATCAAGGTGGCGCTGGCGGAGGCCACCGGCCGCTGGCATCTGGCGACCGGGCGCACCATCTTCGACGGCTGGCGCACGCTGGGCCGCTGGACCACCTGGTACTTCGGGATCTACATCGTGGTCTGGGGCTTCGTCTACGGCGCCACCGCGATGTCGGCCAGCGGTCTGCCGTTGGTGTCCCTCTTCCCCGAAGGGCCCTCGCTGCGGGTGTGGGGGATGCTGAGCGGGGTCGCGGGGCTGTTGTGCGTCTGGTTCAACCGGTATGCGGTCGTCGAGAAGATCATGATGGTCTTCGCCGGGTTGATGTTCGTGGTGGTCGTTTCGTTGGCGATCCGCGTCGGTCCGGACGTGGCCGCGCTGGGCGCGGGGCTGTGGCCGACGTTGCCGGACGGTTCGGTCGTCTACACGCTGGGGCTGATCGGCGGTGTCGGGGGCACGATCACGTTGGCCGCCTACGGGTACTGGGTGACGGCCAAGGGGTGGACGACGCCGCGCTGGATGCCGATGATGCGGCTGGACAACCGGGTGGCCTACGCCACCACCGCCATCTTCGTGGTGGCGATGCTGGTGGTCGGGGCCGAGCTGCTGCACTCGGCGGAGATCGCCGTGGCCAGCGGGGACCGGGGACTGCTGGATCTGGGCGAGGTGCTGGAGTCCCGCTTCGGCTCGACCACGGCGGACTTCTTTCTGATCGGCTTCTTTGCCGCCTCGTTCAGTTCGGTGATCGGGGTCTGGCACGGGGTGAGCCTGCTCTTCGCCGACTTCCTGGTGCGCACCCGGCCGGCGCTCGCCGGGCGTGCGGCCGTGGCGGGGGAACGGGAGGGGTCGCTGCCGTTCCGCGCCTATCTGTTGTGGCTGACGTTCCCGCCGATGGCGCTGCTCTTTCTGGACCAGCCGATCGGGCTGGTGATCGCCTATGGCGTGCTCGGTTCGTTCTTCATGCCGTTCCTTGCGCTGACGCTTCTCTATCTGCTCAACTCCGGTCAGACGCCGTTGAGCTGGCGGAACGGCAGGCTGAGCAACGCGGCGCTCGCGGCGTCCGGGGTGCTCTTCGTGATCCTGTGCGTTCAGCAGATCCGCGATCTGCCCTGGTAACGGGCGGCGTCGGGGGCCGGGGCGCAGAATGGGGCCATGCCCTTTCATGTTGACTCCGAGACCGGCCGGCTGCGTCGGGTGATCCTCCATCGCCCCGGTCTCGAACTGAAGCGCCTGACCCCCACCAACAAGGACGAGTTGCTCTTCGACGATGTGCTCTGGGTCAGGCGCGCCCAGCAGGAACACGACATCTTCGCCTCGTTGCTGAGGGAGCGGGGCGTCGAGGTCCGCCTCTTCGGTGAGCTGCTGGCGGAGAGCCTGGAGATCCCGGGCGCCCGCTCGCTGGTGTTGGAGCGGGTCTTCGACGAGCGCGAGTACGGGCCGCTGGCCACCGACGCGCTGCGCGCCGTCTTCGACGGTCTGTCCGGCGCCGAACTGGCCGAGGCGCTGGTCGGCGGGATGACCAAGCGCGAGTACCTGGAGCGCTATCCGGCCCCGGACTCGGTGCGGCTGCATGTCATGGACCTGGACGAGTTCCTGCTCCAGCCACTGCCCAACCACCTGTTCACCCGGGACACCTCGGCCTGGGTCTACGACGGGGTGGCGGTCAACGCGATGCGCTGGCCGGCCAGGCAGCGGGAGGCGGTGCACTTCGAGGCGATCTACCGGCACCATCCGCTGTTCACCTCGGCCGAGGTGCCGTTCCACCACTGGTCGGAGCCGCACGGTGCGCACCCCTCGACCATCGAGGGCGGCGACGTGCTGGTGATCGGGCGGGGCGCGGTGCTGGTCGGGATGAGCGAGCGGACCACCCCGCAGGCGGTGGAGCTCCTGGCGCGGCGGCTGTTCGCGGCCGGCTCCGCGCACACCATCGTGGCGTTGGACATGCCGAAGCGGCGGGCGTTCATGCACCTGGACACGGTGCTGACCATGGTGGACGCGGAGACGTTCACCCAGTACGCGGGGCTGGGGATGCTGCGCTCCTACACGATCACGCCGGGCACGGGTGGGCGGGAGCTGTCGGTGGCCGACAACCCGCCGGAGCACATGCACCGGGCGATCGCCGAGGCGTTGGGCCTGGGCAAGATCCGGGTGCTGACCGCCACCCAGGACCTGCACGCGGCGGAGCGCGAGCAGTGGGACGACGGCTGTAACGTGCTGGCCGTCGAGCCGGGGGTGGTCGTGGCCTACGAGCGGACGGTCACCTCCAACACCGAGCTGCGGCGGAACGGGGTCGAGGTGCTGGAGATCCCGGGCAGTGAGCTGGGGCGCGGGCGAGGCGGGCCGCGCTGCATGAGCTGCCCGATAGAGCGCGACCCCGTGAGCTAGCGCCCCGAGGCGGGGCGGGGCGACGGGGCGCGAACCACCATTGCATAGACATGAGCAGATCTGTATATGATTGCAATCGTCTCGGGGGTGTCGTGCCCCGTCGAGCCGCGCGCCGGCGAGGGGTGCGCGCGGAGTGAGCAGAGCAAGCAGATCGGAGCCCGCCCATGGGGACCGCACTCACCGGCCGCCACCTGCGCAGGGAGCTGGATCTCAGCCCGGCCGAGTTCCGTGAACTGGTCGCGCTGGCCGGCAGGTTGAAGGCCGAGCGGCGAGCCGGCACCGAACGCCCGCTGCTGACGGGCAAGCGCATCGCGCTGCTCTTCGAGAAGAGTTCCACCCGGACCCGCTGTGCCTTCGAGGTGGCCGCCGCCGACCAGGGAGCGCACACCACCTACCTGGACCCGGCCGGCTCGCACCTCGGCTACAAGGAGTCGACCAGGGACTCGGCGCGGGTGCTCGGCCGGATGTTCGACGCCATCGAGTACCGGGGGCACGCCCAGCGGACGGTGGACGAACTGGCCGAACACGCGGGCGTGCCGGTCTACAACGGGCTGACCGACGAGTGGCACCCCACCCAGATGCTGGCCGACGTGCTCACCATGACCGAGCACTGCCCCAAGCCGCTGACCGAGCAGTCCTTCGCCTACCTCGGCGACGCCCGCAACAACATGGGCAACTCCTATCTCGTCACCGGCGCCCTGCTCGGCATGGACGTGCGGATCGTGGCGCCCCGGCAACTGTGGCCGGAGGAGGCCGTGGTGGCCGAGGCCCGCCGGCTGGCCGGCGAGACGGGCGCGCGGATCACCCTGACCGAGTCCGTGCCCGAGGGGACGGCCGGGGTGGACTTCGTGGCCACCGACGTGTGGGTCTCGCTGGGCGAACCGGTGGAGACCTGGGAGGAACGGATCGCGCTGCTGCGGCCCTACGCCGTCACCCGCGAGGTGATGGAGGGCACCGGCAACCCCGACACGCGCTTCCTGCACTGCCTGCCGGCGTTCCACGACCTGGGCACCGAGCTGGGCCGGACGCTGCACGCGCGGTACGGCCTGGAGTCGCTGGAGGTCACCGACGAGGTCTTCGAGTCGGATGCCTCCGTCGTCTTCGACCAGGCGGAGAACCGCCTGCACACCATCAAGGCGCTGCTGGTCGCCACCCTGTCCTGAGCCGCCCGCCCAGGGCCCAAACCGTCCGGTACCTCCCCGGCTCGTCCAAGCGGGTCGAAAAAAGTGGGCCGACGATGTCGAGAACCCACGACCGGCTCCGTCCCAGGGGTGAGCGTGACCAGGATGGGTCACACCACCACCGAGGAGAACACGATGGCCAAGTACCTGCTGCTGAAGCACTACCGGGGCGCTCCCGCCGCCGTCAACGACGTGCCCATGGACCAGTGGACGCCGCAGGAGGTCTCGGCGCACATCCAGTACATGAACGACTTCGCGGCCCGGCTGGAGAAGACGGGCGAGTTCGTCGACAGCCAGGCGCTCGCGCCTGAGGGCCGGTTCGTCCGGTACGACGGGGAGGGCCGCCCGCCGGTCGTCGACGGCCCGTTCGCCGAGACGAAGGACCTCATCGCCGGCTGGATGGTGATCGACGTGGACAGCGAGGAGCGCGCCTTCGAACTCGCGGGCGAGCTGTCGGCCGCCCCCGGGGCGGGCGGGGAGCCGATCCACGAGTGGCTTGAGGTGCGCCCCTTCCTCACCGAGATGTCCACCGTCACGGAGTGAGGCGCACCGGTGAACGAGGCCCTGCTCCGAAGCCTCATACCGGGTGTGCTGGGTGTCCTCGTCCGTCGCGGAGTCGACTTCGCGGCGGCCGAGGACGCCGTGCAGGACGCGCTGGTGGAGGCGATCCGCGTCTGGCCGGCCGACCCGCCGCGCGATCCCAGGGGCTGGCTGGTCACCGTGGCCTGGCGCCGCCACCTGGACACGGTCCGGGCGGAGGCGGCCCGCCGCCGGTGTGAGGACCGCGTCGAGGAGGAGCCACAGCCCGGGCCGACCCCCGGCGTGGACGACTCGCTCCAGCTGTACTTCCTGTGCGCCCACCCGACGTTGACGCCCTCGTCCGCCGTCGCGCTCACCCTGCGCGCCGTCGGCGGGCTCACCACCCGCCAGATCGCCCGGGCCTACCTGGTGCCCGAGGCGACCATGGCGTGGGGGGCGCCCCCGGCCGAAGGCTGGGGGAGGATCAGCCGCGCCAAGCGCACCGTCTCCGGCGTGCGGCTCGACCGCCCCGGGGACGTCGCCACCGTGCTGCGCGTGCTCTACCTCGTCTTCAACGAGGGCTACTCCGGCGACGTGGACCTCGCCGCCGAGGCCATCCGGCTCACCCGGCGACTCGCCGCCGGGATCGACCACCCCGAGGTGGCGGGGCTGCTCGCGCTGATGCTGCTGCACCACGCCCGGCGCGCCTCCCGCACCACGCCGAACGGCGAACTCGTGCCGCTCGCCGAGCAGGACCGGAAGCGGTGGGACACCGGGATGATCGCCGAGGGCATCACGGTCCTCCAGGCGGCCCTCGCCCGCGACCGGCTGGGCGAGTACCAGGCCCAGGCCGCCGTGGCGGCGCTCCACGCCGACGCGCGGACCGCCGAGGAGACCGACTGGCCCCAGATCGTCGAGTGGTACGACGAGTTGGTCCGCCTGACGGACAGCCCGGTGGCGCGGCTCAACCGCGCGGTGGCCGTCGGCGAGGCCGACGGGCCGCACGCCGGCCTGGTGGCCCTCGCGGAGCTGGGCGACTCCGCGAACAAGGGGCACCCCGTCCCCCGCTACGCGGCGGTGGCCGCTCATCTCCACGAGCGCGCCGGCGACCTGGACACGGCCGCGCGGCTCTACGCCGAGGCGGCGAGCCGAGCGCCCAACCTCGCCGAACGCACCCATCCCACGCGCCAGGCCGCCCGGCTCAACTCCCGTCCCCGCTGACGGGCGGCCGCGCCGCTCCCCCGCCGGCCGGCGTCGGCACCATGCCCGAATCCGCCGGAGGGCCGCCGAAATGCGGTGGCCGGCGGTCGCGGCCGGCTGGTTGGATCGCTGGCCATGGACAACGACGTGCCCACCTACGGCCGCCAACTCCCCCCGCTCACCGGCGAACTGGTCCGGCTGCGCCCCATGGAGGCACCCGACGTCGAGAGCCTCTGGCGCTGGAACCGGGACCCCGAGGTGGTGCGCTGGCTCAATCACGAGCCGCCGCAGTCCCTCGCCAGCGCCGAGCGCCGCTTCGCCGAACGGCCGCGCAACAGCTTCGAGTCGAGCCTGCTGATGATCGAACGCCGGTCGGACGCCCGGCTGATCGGCGTCACCGCGCTCCGCGACGCCAGCCCCATCGACGGGCGGGCCGAACTCGACATCTACCTCGGCGAGAAGGACTGCTGGGGCCAGGGCTACGGCTCCGACGCGGTGCGCGCCCTCTGCCGCTGGGGCTTCGACCGGCTGCGGCTGCACTCGATCGCGCTCTGGGTGGTCGTGGACAACGAGCGGGCCGTCCACGCCTACGAGAAGGTGGGCTTCCAGCGGGACGGCCGCCATCGCGAGTGCTTCCGTGGCGACGGCCGCTGGCACGACATGTACCTGATGAGCGTGCTGGAGGGCGAACTGCGCTGAACGGCATGGGCGATGACGTGTACTCATGCCCGACGACGCCCCAGCTCCAGGATCAGGGTCACGGCCAGCTGGGCGGCGCCCACCGCCGTCAACACCATCCCCACCTTGCTCAGCGTCACCACCGGCGTCTCCACCCCGTCGGTGAAGACCCAGAGCAGCACACCGGCCAGCGCCGTCACCACCCCCTCCACCGTGTGCCTCGCCACGCGTGTCACTGGGAATCCCCTCCCGCTCCTGTCCCGGCGGAACCCCCACCGGCCATGCCCACCGTAGAGCAGTCGTGACACACCGTCATCGCCCTGGGGAATGATCCCCACTCCGCCCGCCTACATCCTTTGCCGCACCCCCGACTACATCCTTCGACAGACGAGGCGGGCGGGGCGACAGGGGCCCGGCGGGGCGGCAGGGGCGGGCCGGTCGGTCCGGCGAGCCGTCCACCGAGATGTCCACCGAGACCAGCACCAGCCGGGAACGGCTGACCGTGGTGCCGGCCGAACCCGCGCCGCCGCTGTTCCCGATCGGCCTGTGCGTCCGCCGAGCGGACCTGCGCCGCCCGCTGGTCGCCGCGCTGTGGAGCCTGACCGAGCCGGACGAGGTCAGAGGCGGCCGGTGACCCTGGTCGGGGTGATCCGAACGACCAGCCGCTGTTCCTCCTGGTCAGCGGCCGGGTTGAAGTCGGCGTAGGACTGGCCCGTGTACTTCCGGGACAGCCCGTCGATCAACTCGCGGCTCTCGTCGGGGGCCAGGGTGGCGGTGCCCCGGATCGCGGCGTAGGTGTAGGGGTTGTCGGCCGGGTTGACCATCACGGTCACGCGCGGGTCGCGGTCGATGTTCCTGGCCTGCTGGCGGCTGGCGGTGGTGGAGTAGAGCAGGTCCTCGCCGTCGCGCTTGATCCAGACCACGGTGAGGTGGGGCGAACCGTCCGGAAGGAGGGTCGCCACGGTCGCGAACACCTTGGTCTCGTCCAGGTACCGCTTCAGCTCGTCGGAGAGCGTCACTGCCATCTCGGCCGTCCTTCACACGATGGTCGAATGTGCGGGATGTGCGGGTGTGACGGGGGCACCCACGCGTGGGCCCCGCGCCCTGGGGTGCCAACTCCCGTTCCCGGCTCCCTATTCCACACCACCGTGCGCCGGTTCGCGCGGCGACGGGCGGCGCGCGCGTCGGGTTCCGCCGCGTGCGCCGTGCGCGCCGGCGCGCACGGCAGGTGGGTGCCTCAACGAGCACCCGGATGACCGTGACGTTTCCGGAGACCTCGGGCGCACCAGCGAGGTCCATGGAACGATGGCTACCCGTGACCTCGACTTCACACCTCGCCCATGATGTGGCCGGCGACGGCCCCGCGTTGCTGCTGCTCCACTCGACGGTCTGCGACCGGCGGATGTGGGACCCGCAGTGGCGGATACTGGTCGACGCGGGCTTCCGCGTGGTGCGCTGCGACTTCCGTGGTCATGGTGACAGCCCGGCTGCCGACCGGCCCTACCGGGACGCCGAGGACGTGCGGGATCTGCTGGACGCCCTCGGCATCGACGAGACGGCCGTGGTCGGGGCCTGCTTCGGCGGCGGGGTGGCGCTGGAGATCGCGGCCCGCTGGCCGGAACGCGTCACCGCGCTGGCGCTGCTCAACGCCGCTCCCCCGCTGACCGACAGGACGGAGGCGCTCGCTGAGTTCGAGAGCAGGGCGGCCGAACTGATCGCCGCCGACGCGGTGGCGGAGGCGGTCGAGCTGAACGTGGCGACGTGGCTGGGCCCCGAGGCCGACGGCAACACCCGCGCGATGGTGCGGCTGATGCAACGCCACGCGCTGGACGTGCGGTTGGCGGCGGAGGAGTTCCCGCGCCCGCCGGCCGACCACCGGCTGACCGGGATCAAGGCCCGCGCCCTCGCCGTCTCCGGGCGCCACGACCTGCCCGACTTCCGGGCCACGGCCGTCGAACTGGCCCGCCTGTTGCCCAGGTCCCGCCACGAGGAGCTGCCCTGGGCCGGGCATCTGCCCAGCCTGGAACGACCGGCGGAGGTGGCCCGACTGCTGGTGTCCTTCCTCCATGAGGTGGCCTAGGTGTATTGCCCTGTGAGGTCGTGTCCGTAAAGTCTCGCCGGATCAGACCGCGGCGTCCGACGCGGTGCGTCGCAAGGCGCCGGATCGCAGCTCATACCTGGCCGTACTCGCGCGATTCGGTAACGCGGCGAGGTGCCGCGTATGGCGTCGCGGGCCCGGCGAGACTCTACGGACACGACCTGGCCGGCCGGCGCCGGGGCCCCGGCCCGCAGGCGGGCCGAGGGCCGAGGCCGGGCACGGGGTGGGAGGCCGGGTGCGGGGACGGGGCGAGGAGGTCGGGGACGGACGTGCGCCGGTGCCCGGGACGGGAGTTGGCGATCGGGGCACGAGGGACCGAGAGGGCCGTGGAGTACGGGCGCCCGTGGTGGGCCGGCGGGCCCGGCGGAGACCCCAGAGGCCGACCAGGGACGGGCGTGACGGGCTGGCGGGCTCTGGTGGTAACGGGGAGGCGCGGGCTCCGGCCGGGGCGATGGAATGAGTGTTGGGGGCGGGCGTTCGTGGTCGAGGACGCCGGGACCGGAGGCTGCGGCCGCAGGGCCAGGCAGCCCGAGTCGGCGGACCGTCCCGCCCCGGGCCGGCGACGCCGGCCCGGGGGCCGTGCCCGCCGCGACTACTCCCGGTCAGGGAAGAGTCGGGAGCCGTCCCGTTCGAGGCGGACCACCGAGTTCAGCTTCTCGGGGTTGCGGACCACGTCGATGCTCGTGATCCGGCCCTCGTCCATGTCGAAGGAGACCACCGAGACGTCGCCCTCGTGCTCGTACACGACCAGCCCGGGCACGCCGTTGACCGTGGCGAGCCGCATCGTGAGGCCGCTCGCGCCGGAGAGGGCCAGCAGGATGCCCTTGGCGACCCGCATCGCGCCGTACTGGGTTCTGGCCGTGGTGGTGACCCGGCCGCCGCCGTCGCCGCGCCAGGCGACGTCGGGGTCGAGGAGTTCGACCAGGCCGGCCAGGTCGCCCCGCTGGCAGGCGTCGGCGAACGCGGCGACCAGCGCGCGCTGTTGGGCCGGCGTCGGCGGGAACCTGGGTCGGCCGTCCGCGACATGGCGTCTGGCCCGGGAGGCCAGTTGCCGGACGGCGGCCGGCGTTCGGCCGACGATCTCGGCCACCTCGGCGAAGCTCACGCCGAAGACGTCGTGCAGCACGAAGGCGGTGCGTTCGGCCGGGCTGAGCTGTTCCAGCACCACCAGCAGGGCGAGGCTCACCGACTCGTCGAGGGTGACCTGTTCGGCCGGGTCGTCCTCGACGACCGGCTCCGGCAGCCAGGTGCCGACATAGCTCTCCCTGCGGGCCTTGGCGCTGCCGAGCGCGTCGAGGGCCAGCCGGCCGACCGTGGTGACCAACCAGCCGCGCAGATCGTGGATCTCGGTGCGGCCCAGCGTTCCGCGCAGCCTGATCCACGCCTCCTGGACGCAGTCCTCGGACTCGGCCAGGGAGCCGGTGGTGGTGTAGGCCACGCGCAGCAGCCGGGGCCGTTCGGCCTCGAACGCGCGGGCCATGGCCTCCAGCCGTTCGTCCAGCGGCAGTCCGTCGAGCCCCTCGCCCCCCGGGTCCTCCTCGGGCCAGGGCCCGTCGGCCTCCCATCCGGTGTACTCGCTCATACCCTGACCCCCCTCAGCCACTCGGCGAACGCGGCGACGCCAACCACCGGCGCCCCGCCGCCCGTTGAACCTGTTGAGCCTGCCGCCCCCATCGCCTCGTCCCCGGTCGCCGCGCCGGCGCGCAGGGCCCGGCCCATGGCGCCGGGCAGCGGGACCGTCAACGGCAGCGCGCGGCTGCCGGTGGCCTCGCGCCAGGCGGCGGCCAGCCGGCGGAGGTCGGCGACCTCGGGTCCCACCACGGCCAGGCGTTCCCCGCGCGGGGCCCGCTCGGCCGCCTCCACGACGACCGGGGCGACCTCGGCCGCGGCGACCGGCCGGAGCGGAACGCCGGGCAGCGGCATCAGCCGCGTTCTGGCCAGCGCGCGAAAGCCGGTGACCAGCAGCTCGTGGAACTGGGTGGCCCGCACGACCGTCCAGGGCACGGGACTGTTCGCGACGGTCCTCTCCTGCTCGGTCTTGGCGCGCGTATAGGCCCCGGGCAGCCGTTCCGCGCCGACGACCGACACCGCGACATGGTGGCGCACCCGGCACGCCACCTCGGCGGCCAACAGCAGGCGGGTGCCCTCGACGAGGGTCGCCCCGGGCCGCCGCGAGGGGTCGTTGGCGGCGTCGACCACCACGTCCACCCCGTCGAGCGCGTCGGCCAGTCCCCGGCCGGTGCGCAGGTCCACCGGGTACTCGGGCGAGCGGCGGCAAAGGACCCGCACCTGGTGCCCGCGCACCCGTGCCTCCTCGACCACCAGCCGCCCGAGGGTGCCCGTTCCTCCCACAATGGCGATTCTCATGCCACAACAGACGACGCAGCCCGGGGGATTGTGACATCGCCGGCGGAACGGGGGCCTCCGGGTGGCCCGGGTCCGCGCGCGTGGCGGTGCGGGGAGGCGAAGCCAGCGCGCGGACGAGGGCTCGGTCGCGGCCCCACGCCCTGCACTGCGGGGGCCATGACCGCCGGTAGACGATTCTCGCCGAGCCCCGGCTGCGGGTGGCGGTATTCGGTCAGCGCTGCGACCCTCAGCAGCGCGACAACTACCGACGGTGAGGCTCAACGATGGGGTTTGCCGGCGGGAAGGAGGCGGGGGGAAGTCGGCCAGAACTCATGGGTGCCGGCCGGCCGTTGAACCCTGTTCGACGGCGCGCCCGCGCCGGTCAGTCGGCTCGGTCAGCTCGGTTCAGCTCGGTCGGCGAGGGCCGCGCCCAGAGCCGCGATGGTGTCGGGGCCCACCCGGCAGCAGCCGCCGATGAGTTGGGCGCCGGCGTCCCGCCAGTCCCGCGCCAGCTCCGGCCGCAGCGTGACCGGCCCGCGCCAGGCGCCGGCGGCGGCCTCCCAGCGTTCCCCCGCGTTGGGGTAGGCGACGGCCGGGCGGCCGGTGGTCGCGGTGGCCAACGCGACGGCGTCGGCGACCTCCTCCGGCCGGCAGCAGTTGACGCCGACCGCCACCACCGAGGGCTCGTCGGCGGCCAGCGCGAACGCCTCGGCCAGCGGCTGGCCGGCGCGGGTGCGGCCGCCGGCGGCGGTGTAGGAGAGCCAGACCGGAATCCCGGCGTCGCGCACCACCGTCAGCAGCGCCTCGGCCTCCACCGCGTCCGGCACGGTCTCCAGGGCCAGCAGGTCGGGGCCGGCGTCCAACAGCGCCGCCACCCTCGGGGCGTGGAAACGCGCCAACTCGGCCACGGACAGGCCGTAATTCCCCCGGTACTCGCCGCCGTCCCCCCGCACCGCGCCATAGGGCCCGACCGAGGCGGCCACCAGCGCGGGCCGCCCCGCGCGCGCCACGGCCGCGCGGGCCAGCCGGACGCTGTCGCCGAAGAGCCGGGCGGCCGCCCGCCGGCCCAGGCCGCGCCGGGCGAAGCCCTCGAAGGACGCCTGGTAGCTGGCGGTGAGCAACACCTGGGCGCCGGCGTCCAGATAGGCGGCGTGCGCGTCAACGAGGTGGTCGGGCCCGTCGGTCAGCAGCCGCGCCGTCCACAGCGCGTCGTTCGGCTCGCCGGCCAGGTCGACGCCCTGGGCGGCGAGCTGGTTCGACAGCCCACCGTCCAGCAGCAGCGGCGGCGCGCCCGGGGTGAGGGCGGCCGCGAGGTCGGACATCGTCAACCGCCCGGTCAGTCCAGCTGGGTGGCGACGTCCTCGGCGATCACCGCGAGGTGGTCCAGGTCGTCCAGGTCCAGGATCTGGAAGTAGATCCGCTGGCAGCCGGCCTCCCGGTAGGCGGCGATCTTCTCGACCACCTCGCCCGGCGTGCCGGCCAGCCCGTTCTCGCGCAGCTCGGACACCTCGCGGCCGATGGCCTCGGCCCGGCGCTCGACCTCCGCCTCGGTCCGGCCGACGCAGGCCACCAGGGCGTTGGAGTAGACGAGTTCGTCGGGGTCGCGGCCGGCCTCCTTGGCGGCGTCGCGGACCCGGCCGAACTGCTCGGCGCTGTCGGCCGCCGAGGCGAACGGGATGTTGAACTCGTCGGCGTAGCGGGCAGCCAGCCGGGGCGTGCGGGCCTTGCCCATGCCGCCGATCAGCACCGGCACCCTCGCCTGCGCGGGCTTGGGCAGCGCCGGCGAGTCGGCCAGCTGGTAGTGGGCGCCGTCGAAGGAGAACGTCTCGCCCACCGGCGTCTCCCACAGCCCGGTGACGATGGCGAGCTGCTCCTCCAGGCGGGGGAACTTCTCCTTGGGGAACGGGATGCCGTAGGCGGTGTGCTCCTCCTCGAACCAGCCGGCGCCCAGGCCCAGTTCGACGCGGCCGCCGGACATCGCGTCGACCTGGGCCACCTGGATGGCCAGCACGCCCGGCAGCCGGAAGGTGCCGGCGGTCATCAGGGTGCCCAGCCGGATGCGGCTGGTCTCCCTGGCGAGGCCGGCGAGGGTGATCCAGGCGTCGGTCGGGCCGGGCAGCGGGTCGCCGTCGCCCATCCGCAGATAGTGGTCCGAGCGGAAGAACGCGTCGAAGCCGAGCTGCTCGGTGGCCTGGGCGACGGACAGCAGCGTCTGGTAGCTGGCGCCCTGCTGCGGTTCGGTGAAGATACGAAGATCCATGGGGACCATTCTGCGCCCGTCCCGCGCCCTCCGGGCTCACCGCCCCGTCGCCGGAGGCTCGCCGCTACGCGGTGGCGGCCCGCTGGCGGCGCCCGGGCGTGAGCAGCGCGTTCTCGCCCGGCGAGAGATCCAGCCGCACGGTCTCGGCCCGGCCGTCGCGGAACACCGCGATCTCGCCGCCCCGCAGCGCCGCCACGAACGCCCCGGCGCCCGCGCCCAGCAGCCGCTCGGCGACCTCCGCGTACTGGCCGTCGAGGACCACCACGGTGCGGACGGCGGCCCAGAACGCGGAGCGGCGCGGCGGGTTGCGGGCGACATGGACCACGGTGCGCCAGGGGCCTTCGGCCAACGAAGCGGAGGGCGGGCGGCGCAGGTCGCACACGAGGGCCTGCGGCCCGTCGCCGGCGGACGGCGCGGAGGGCGGGCGCTCGGGCCAGCGGCCGACGCCGTCCCCGACGGTCAGCCGGTCCCCGGCGGCCAGCGTCAGCCCGCGCCACTTGTCGGGCACGCGGGTGGCGGCGGTGACCCGGGCGCCGACGCCCAGCAGTCGCAGGGCGAAGAGCCGCCCGAAGAGCGACTCGCCGAGCACGCCGAGGCCGGCGCCCTCGGGCGAGGGCGCCGGCAGGGTCACGGGCTGCCCGGCCGTCCCGGTGCCCAGGTGCACGCCGGCGCCCACCGGGGTCAACGTCAGGGCGCGGGCGGCGGCCGCCTCGGCCGGCCGCCAGCGGGCGGCCGGGAGCCGCCCCAACTCGGGGATCACGCGCGGAACGTGGGGAACGTGCGGGGCCTGCGGGGTGGTCACGGTGCTCCTCGGGAGGGTCGTCGGGCCGACGGCCACGGGGTTCCCGTCTCGGGGCGGGGGCCCGGCGGCCACGGGCTCGGGGTCATCGGGCGGCGCCCGGCGCCGAGGTCAGGGCGGCGGCCTCGGTCAACGGGCCGGGCGGGCAGGCCACCGGCAGGGTGGCGAGGAGGGCGGTGTAGGGGTCGGGAGGTTCCGCGTCGAGGACGCCGGCCGAGGTGAGGCGGTCCCGTTCGGCGGTGGCGACGTGCGGCAGGACGCTCACCAGCCGGACCGCGACCCGGACCGCGACGCCCTCGGGCTCGGCGGTGAGCGTCGCGCAGGCCAGCGCGCGGTCGGCGGCGGAGCCGCTGAGCGTGGCCAGCAGCCGGGTCCAGGCGGACTGGTCGGGAACGGTCGCCGTGGCCAGGCAGTGGGTGGCGCTCTCCCCTGACCAGAGCCCGGGCCTCGGCCGGCCCCGGCCGTCGGGGTCGCCGGACTCCCGCAGCAGCGCGGCGAGTTCGGCCGCGCCGAGTGGCGCGCTCGGCACGCCCTGAGCCGCCAGGCGGGCGCGCAGGCGCGCGGTGGCGGCG
>NZ_RFFJ01000081.1 GCF_003696235.1 Streptomyces triticirhizae | reverse complement strand
CGGCCAGGGGCGGGCGGGGCGGTCAGCCGGGCGGCTCGTCGCCGCCGGCGCGGGGCCGGGGCAGCCAGGGGCGCGCGGGGGCGGGCGGGCCCGGCTCGTACACCGAGGCGTATCGGGGTGTGAGCCTCAGATAGGTGGCCTCCGGGTGGCGCGCGTAGCGCGGTGGGGGCGGGAATGCCTCCCGCACGCGCCGGTCGGGGTGGGTCACGGTGGCGACGCCGATCACCTGGGCCTGCCAGGGCGCGGGGGAGCCGGGCCGGCCGCCCTCGTCGTCGGCCTCGTAGGCCAGCACGGTGCCGTCCCAGGGCGGGAGGTCCGCGTCCGGGTGGGTCACCCGCAGCAGCAGCGTCTCGCCGGTCACCAGATGGCTGGCCGGCAGCACCATCGGCAGTGCCCTGCGGGTCGCGGCGGCGCGGCCGTGCGGCACGCGCGGCAGCAGCCGCAGCGCGCGGGTCAGCTCCTGACGTGGGGTGTCCTGGTCCGGCGTGGGGAACATGGCTTCCACCCTGCCCGCCGGGAACGCCCGCCACACGGGCGGGAGGTCCCGCCTTCCCCGGCCCTTGGTCCCGAGTCCCGGCGGCTCAGCCGGCCCGACCGGCCCGGCGGGCCCGGCCGGCTCAGCCGCAGAACGCCTCCCGGACCGCCGGCGCGTGCCGGGTCCACCAGACGACCAGCGCGGAGGCCGCCGGGAACTGGTGATCGGCGCGGTGGTCGGCCCGCTGGTAGTGCCAGCGCAGCATCCAGAAGTCGTTGAGCCGCTCCCACCACACCCGGTGCACGGCGGCGGCCAGCTCGTCCGGCGAGGCGCCCGAGGCCGCCCGGTAGGCGCTGGCGTAGGCGCGGATCTTGCCCAGGGCGAGACCGCCGTCGGGCCGCAGATAGAAGATGCAGGCGGCGCGCACCGCCTCCTCGGCGCGGGGCTGCACGCCCAGCCGGTCCCAGTCCACGATGGCGACCGGCTCCACCGGCCCCTCCGTCCGGTAGAGCAGGTTCAACGGGTGGAAGTCGCCGTGCACCCAGCCCTCCGTTGGCACCTCCGCCGGGCCGGGGCGCAGGTGCGCGTGGGTGCGCAGCAGCGCCCTGCGCTCCAGCAGTCGGTGTTCGGCGAGTTCGTCGAAGCCGGTGCGGCGCTGGCGGGCCCTGATGTGGGCCAGCAGCTGGTCGATCACGGCGTGGGTCTCGACGGGGGTGGCGGCGGCGCGCGGCTCGGGCGCCGGGCGGGGGGAACGCTCTATCACCTGCTCCAGCGCCCGGTGCACATGGCCGAGCAGGGCGCCGAGCCGGTGGCTCTCGGCGCGGCTCAGCTGCGCCCCGTCCCGGTGCTGGCCCTCGACCCAGGGGTGCAGCGCGTAGCAGCGCCCGCCGTGCACGACGACGGTCCGCCCGCGCCGGTCCGCCAGCGGCGGGGCGACCGGCAGGCCGAGTTCGGCCAGGGCGGCGGTCGCCCGGTGCTGGCGGACCAGCGGGGCTATCGCCCCGGGATCACCGTCCAGGTGGTGCTTGAGGAAGTAGCGGCCCCGGGTGGTGGCCAGCCGGTAGCCGTGGTTGAGGAGCCCCTCGGTGAGCGGCTCGCAGCTGAGCGGCTCACCGGCGCGGTAGTGGCCCAGCAGCGCGGCGAGGGTGCGGTGGGGAAGGGTGGGCCTGGGGGGACTGAGCGGCTTCACGGTCAGCCGGTGGCGTCGCCCTCGTTGCCCGCGCTGATGCCGCCGCCGGACTGGGTGGTGCCCTCGTCCGTGCCGCCCGGGGTGCCGCCGCCGGGGTCGCCCGATGTGCCCTGGTTCTCCTCGCCGCCGCCGGGGTCGCCGTTCACCGAGCCGTTGTCGGAGCTGCCCTGGTCGTCGTCCTCGGGGGGCGTCGTCGGGTCGGTCTCCGGGTCCGTCGGCTCCTCGGTCTCGGTCGGCTCGGTGGGGCTGGGCTCCTCGCTGTCGGTGGGCGTCTCGGAACCCTCGGTCTCGGAGGGGCTCTCGCCGGGGTCCGTCGGGTAGTAGCTGTCGCCGGTGGACTCGTCGGTCTCCGTGGGCTCGGTCGGCCGGTCCGTGTCGGGATCGGTCTCCCGGGTCTCCTCGGGCGTGGTCTGCGTGGTGTCGGCCGGGCCCGGGCCCTGGTCGTCGCCGGTGTCCCGGTTGGCGGCGACCAGCACGCCGGTGCCGATGGCGACGACGGCGAGCAGCGCGAACAGCAGCGTCCTGGCGCGGCCGCCGCCGCGCCGGGGCGGCTCCTGGTCGTCGCCGGGGCGCTCGCCGCCCAGCAGCAGCGGCGCGGTGAGCGAGCCGGTGGGCGGGGTGTTGCCGCCGACCCGGGGCTGCGGGGTGGTCGGGGTGCCCATCGCGGGGGTGGTGACGGAGGTGATCGCGCCGGTGTTCCACAGCCCGCCGGTGTGCCCGCCGTGCTCGCCGAGCATCCGGATCGCGTACTGCACCAGCCCGCGCATCTCCTCGGCGGTCTGGAAGCGGTCGTCGGGCTCCTTGGCCAGCGCCCGCATCACCAGGCCGTCCAGCTCGGGCGGCGAGGAGGGCGTGACCTCGGACGGCAGCCTGGGCTGGTCCTGAACGTGCTGGTAGACGACGGCGATCGGGGACTCGCCCACGAACGGGGGCCGCTGGGCGAGGAGTTCGTAGAGCAGGCAGCCGACGGCGTAGAGGTCGGAGCGGGTGTCGATCGCCTTGCCCAGCGCCTGCTCGGGGGAGAGGTACTGGGGGGTGCCCATCACCATGCCGGTCTGGGTCATGGTCTGGTTGGCGCCGTGCAGGGCGCGGGCGATGCCGAAGTCCATCACCTTGACGCTGCCGGTGTCGGTGATGATCACGTTCGCCGGCTTGATGTCGCGGTGGACGATGCCGTGCTGGTGGCTGTAGGCGAGCGCCTCCAGCACCCCGGCGACGATGGCCAGCGCCTGCTCGGGGGGCGGCGGGTCGTCCGAGCCGATCAGCAGTTCCCTGATGGTGTGGCCGTTGACCAGCTCCATCACGATGTAGGGGACGACGTTGCGGCCGATCTGCTCCTCGCCGGAGTCGAAGACGGCGACCACCGCGTGGTGGTTGAGGCCCGCGACGGACTGTGCCTCGCGGGTGAAGCGCGCCTTGGAGACCGGGTCCTGGGCGAGGTCCGTGCGCAGCAGCTTGACCGCGACCGGGCGGCCGAGCCGCACGTCCTCGGCGGCGAAGACCTCCGCCATGCCGCCCTGGCCAAGCCGGCCGGTCAGGCGGTACCGTCCGTCACCGACCAGCCCGTTGTTCCCCCACAGCTCCGGCGTGTCGGGCACGTCGTCGCCGGGCTGGTCGGGCTCCTCGTCACCGGGGCCCGCAGCGCCTCGCACCTGTGCCATCAGTCCTCGCCGTAGTCGCCGGATCGCCCAGCCATCAAACCCGTTCCGGGGTGGCGCTGACAAGTTGAGCCCGTTGTCCCCGGTCACGGAACGGACAACGAGCTTGACGTGCCCGGGCCCTGGGGCAGACTGGGGACGGAAACCACAGGGTTCGTATGATGCGCGGTGTGGCACGCCCAGCGACGGGGCGGGCAGTTCAACAGCGACGCCGCCTAGGGGGATCAGTCGGATGAGTGACCACGCGCAGCGGCCTGCCGACTACCCGGGCGGATCGGTTGGCGGCGGACGGTACCAGCTGCGGAGCCAGTTGGGCACGGGGGGCATGGCCTCCGTGCATCTCGCCTATGACACGGTCCTCGACCGACAGGTCGCGATCAAGACCATGCACAGCGAGCTGGGGCGCGAGGAGGCGTTCCGGGAGCGCTTCAAGCGCGAGGCGCAGGCGGTCGCCAAGCTGGCGCACACCAACATCGTCTCGGTCTTCGACACGGGCGAGGACCAGATCGACGGCGCCCAGGTGCCCTACATCGTCATGGAGTACATCGAGGGCGTGCCGCTGCGGGACGCCCTGGAGGAGGACATCGCGCGCTATGGCGCGATGCCGGCCGACCGGGCGCTGCGGATCACCGCCGACGTGTTGGCCGCCCTGGACATCAGCCACGAGATGGGGCTGGTGCACCGGGACATCAAGCCGGGGAACGTGATGATCACCCGCCGTGGGGTGGTCAAGGTCATGGACTTCGGCATCGCGCGGGCCATGCAGTCCGGGGTCACCGCGATGACCCAGACCGGCATGGTGGTGGGCACCCCGCAGTACCTCTCCCCCGAGCAGGCGCTCGGGCGGGGCGTGGACGCCCGTTCCGACCTCTACTCGGTGGGCGTGCTCCTCTTCGAACTCCTCACCGGGCGGCTGCCGTTCGACGCGGACTCTCCGCTGGCGATCGCCTACGCCCATGTCCAGGAGGAGCCCCCGGCGCCCTCCTCGATCAACGTCTCGGTGACGCCGGCCCTGGACGCGCTGGTGGCGCAGGCGCTGCGCAAGAACCCCAACGAGCGGTTCCCCTCGGCCGAGGCGTTCCGCAACGCCTGTCTCCAGGTGGCCGGTTCGCTGACCAACGCGGCGCCGCAGATCGACCCGACCGCGCAGACGCCGTCCAACAGCGGGGCGGCCGTCTCGCAGGCGGTCTTCCCGCAGTTCGGCGCGCCGGGCCCGGCCACCCCCGCGTCGCCCTACGCCCCGAACTCCTCGACCAGCGGCTACGGCTACCCCAACCCGGCGACCCCGCCGATGGCCACCACCGGGCTGGGCGGCGGCCCGGCGCCCTACCCCTCGAACACCCCGCCGCCGGGCGGGACTTCGAACGGGGGCGGCTCGGGCCGGAGCAACACCCCGTGGATGGTGGTGGTCGCCGCCGTGGCGGCGATCGCGCTGGTGGCGGTCGTGGCGATCGTGGTGGTCGCCAACAACAACGGCGGCAAGAACGAGGACCCCGAGGCGGGCGGCGGCGCGACCGGCGAGGCCACCGACGTGAACCCGCCGGGCGGCAACAACGGGGAGTCCGAGGACCCGACCCCCGAGCGCCGCTACCAGGAGGGCGACCCGGAGAGGACGATCGACGCCGCCGAGTGCACCAACGCCAGCCGGCACTGGAACCAGGACGAGAACCCGGGTGCCGTGATGATGCCGGACTTCTACGACGTCCACATCGACTCGGTCAAGGACTGCCTGCGGGCGGCCGGTTGGGCCTACGACGAGGACCTCACCTACCGGGACGAGGTGCTCAAGGGCGACGGCATGGTGGTCGGCCAGAACCCCGAGGCCAACGAGCCCTACGACCCCGAGGCGGAGAACTTCTACATCGAGCTGGTGGTCTCCACCGGCCTGGAGCCGCTCAACTGAGCCCGGGCGGGCGCCGTTCGACGCGCCGTCACGCGCCGGCCCGGGGGCCGCCCCCCACCCGCGGGGCGGGGGGGGGCGTTTCCCGTCACCCCCCCCCCCCGGCCGGTTTGTTCGTGAGGGGGCGCCGGGCTACCACGGAGTGGCCAGGCCGGCCAGAATCCGGTCGGCCAGGGCGCGTTCGCCCTCGACCCTGACCTTCTCGGCGGCCCTGCGGCCGCGCAGCCGGCCGGTGACGACCCGGGTGAAGGTCTCCCAGTCCAGGGTGAAGGTCACCAGCGGGCCCAGCGAGGGGCTGCTGTCCACCGAGCCGTTGCCCTGCTCGTCGACCCGGACCGTGCGCAGGAACTCCACGGGTCCGCCGACGTCGAAGACCACCGCCGACTTGGCCGGCGCCTTGGCCTGTTCGGCGACCACCTCGGGCAGCCGCCGCAGCAGCACGTCCCGGGCGATCAGCGCGGCCGGGGTGTCCAGCGTGGTGGTCCTGCCCAACGCCCGCCGCAGGTCCTGCTCGTGCACCCAGACGTCGGCGACCCGGAGCTGGAGGTACTGGCCCAACGGCAGCTTGCCGTAGAGCGGATGGGAGATCACGTCGGACGCGTTGCGCCGCTCGTTCCGCAGATGGCGGGAGCGGCGGATGATGGTGTACTCCAGCTCGCTGGTCATCTCGGGGCCGGTGTGGTGGCGCCGCACGTCCACCTGCACCTCGTGGTAGCGGCTGGTCTCGTCGGTGACGTGGTAGAGGTCCCGGGGCAGGGTGTGGATGGGCCGGGGGTCGCCCAACGCCTCGCACTCGCCGCCGATCACATGGGAGACCACATCGCGCACCGACCAACCCACCCGCTCCGTCGGGCGGTTCCACTCCCCGTCAACCAGCGACGACACCAGCTCGGATATCGACTCAATGGACTGGGTCCAGGCCTCGACAGAAGGTTGCAGGCTCGGATGCACGGTCACGGGACCCCTCGTGGCGGTTTCGTCGCGGTTGGGTGTGCTCACACGTTACGCTGCGCCGGCATAGCCGGTCATGCTTATCCGAGACGAATCCTAGGGTGCGCACGGTCTCCTGAGCCACCGAAGGGGGCGGCTGGGGCCGGGCGGCAACGCCGTGCAGTGCGCCGCCGCCCGCCCCCGTGGGGCCCACCCTCCCGCTCGGTCTTCACCAAACGGCCACGAACCGTCGTCAGCTCTGCCACGAGGCCCCGGTGGACGGGATGGTGACGCCCTCGCCGAGGAACGCGGCCATCGCGTTGGCGAGGAGGAACGGGTCGACGGCCGCGCAGAGTTCGCGGGCCGAGTGCATCGAGAGGATGGGCACGCCCACGTCGACGGTGGCGATGCCGTGCCGGGCCGCCGTGATGGGGCCGATCGTGGTGCCGCAGGGCATCGCGTTGTTGGAAACGAAGGACTGCCAGGGCACCCCGGCGCGTTCGCAGGCGGCGGCGAAGACGGCGCGGCCCACCCCGTCGGTGGCGTAGCGCTGGTTGACGTTGACCTTGAGGATCGGGCCGCCGCCGGCGACGGGGTGGTGGTCGGGGTCGTGCCGCTCCGGGTAGTTGGGGTGGACGGCGTGGCCGCAGTCCGAGGAGAGGCAGAACGAGCCGGCCAGGGCCCGCGCCCGCTCCTCGGGGCCGCCGCCCCTGGCGTGCGCGGAGCGCTCCAACACCCGGCCCAGCAGCGGGCCTTCGGCGCCGGTGTCGGACTGGCTGCCGTTCTCCTCGTGGTCGAAGGCGGCCACCACGGGGACGTGGTCCAGGCGTTGGCCGACGACCGAGGTCAGCGCGGCGACGGCGGCGTGGACCGACAGCAGGTTGTCCAGCCGGGGCGCCGCCAACAGCTCGCGGTCCCTGCCGAGATAGGCCGGCGGCTCCACGCTGTGCGCCATCAGGTCGAAGCCCAGCACCTCGCCGGGCGCGACGCCGGCCTCGGCCGCGAGGAACTCGATCAACTCCCCTTCCCTGGGCCGCCCGATGCCCCAGATCGGGGTCATGTGGCGCTGCCGGTCGAGCTTGAGCCCGTCGTTGACGCCACGGTCCAGGTGGATCGCGAGCTGCGGCACCCGCAGCAGCGGCCGGTCCACCCTGACGAGCAGGTGCCGGCCGTCCCGCAGCGTCAGCCGCCCGGAGAGGCCCAGGTCGCGGTCGAGCCAGGTGTTGAGCAGGGTGCCGCCGTAGACCTCGACGGCGAGTTGCTTCCAGCCGTGCGCGCCGGTGTCGGGCACGGGCTTGATCCGCAGGTTCGGGGAGTCGGTGTGCGCGCCCACGACGCGGAACGGGGCGGCCGCCTCGGCGCCCTCGGGCACATACCAGGCGATCAGCGCTCCCCCGCGCGCCAGGTAGCGCCCGCCCGCCGCACCGTCGAACGGGGCGGTCTCCTCGACCTGTCGGAAGCCGGCCTTCTCCAGCCGCTGGGCCGCGTTGGCCACGGCGTGGTAGGGCGAGGGGGAGCCGGCCAGGTAGCCGAGGAGTTCGTCGGTGTGGGCACGGTCAAAGGGAGCGTTCATGTCCTCAGCATACGAACGCCCCGATCGGGCGCCCGGGCGTCCCGGAGGAGTGGGCCCGGGCGTCCCGGAGGAGACCGCCGCCCCGCTCCGAGGGGGGGGAGGGAGCGGGGCGGCGGTGTCGGGGGACGGTCGGTCAGAACGCGGCCTCGTCGAGGTCCATCAGGGAGAGGTCGGTGGACTCGGCCACCGCGCGGGCGACCGCGACCGAGGGCAGCACCGTGCCGGCGAAGTGCCGGGCGGCGGCGATCTTGCCCTGGTAGAACGCGCGGTCCCTGGCGGCGGCGTCCGGCAGCTTGGCGGCGGCCACGGCGGCGCCGCGCAGCAGCAGGTACCCGACGACCACGTCGCCGGAGGAGAGCAGCAGCTGGGTGCTGTTGAGCCCGACCTTGTAGAGCGAGCGGACGTCCTTCTCCGTGGCGGCCAGGTCCGTCAGCAGGACGCCGACCATGGCCTCCAACTCGCCGGCGGCGCGGCCGAGCTGCTCCCTGGCGTCGGCCAGCTCCTCGCCGCCGGGGGCCTCGGCGAGGAACTTCTTGATCTCCTCGGCGAGCCCGCTGAGCGCCTGGCCCTGGTTGCGGACGATCTTGCGGAAGAAGAAGTCCTGCCCCTGGATGGCCGTGGTGCCCTCGTAGAGGGTGTCGATCTTGGCGTCCCTGATGTACTGCTCGACCGGGTACTCCTGGAGGTACCCGGAGCCGCCGAAGGTCTGGAGGGACTCGGCGAGCTGCTGGTAGGACCGCTCGGAGCCGTAGCCCTTGACGATGGGCAGCAGCAGGTCGTTGAGGGCGATCTCGGCGCTGGCGTCCTCGCCGGCCGCCTCCTTGACGAGGATGTCGTCCTGGACGCTGGCGGTGTACAGCACCAGCGAGCGCATCCCCTCGGCGTACGCCTTCTGCGTCATCAACGAGCGCCGCACATCCGGGTGGTGGGTGATGGTGACCCGGGGCGCGGTCTTGTCGGTGAACTGGGTGAGGTCGGCGCCCTGCACCCGCTCCTTCGCGTACTCCAGCGCGTTGAGGTAGCCGGTGGAGAGGGTGGCGATGGCCTTGGTGCCGACCATCATCCGCGCCATCTCGATGATCTTGAACATCTGGCGGATGCCGTCGTGCTTCTCGCCGAGCAGCCAGCCCTTGGCCGGGTGGGTGGCGCCGAAGGTCATCTCGCAGGTGTTGGAGACCTTCAGGCCCATCTTGTGCTCGACGTTGGTCGCGTAGACGCCGTTCCGCTCGCCCAACTCGCCGGTGTCCCAGTCGAAGTCGTACTTGGGCACCACGAAGAGGGACAGGCCCTTGGTGCCGGGGCCGTGGCCCTCGGGGCGGGCCAGCACCAGATGGATGATGTTCTCCGTGAGGTCGTGCTCGCCGGAGGTGATGAAGCGCTTGACGCCCTCGATGTGCCAGCTGCCGTCCTCCTGGCGGACCGCCCTGGTGCGGCCGGCGCCCACGTCGGAGCCGGCGTCCGGCTCGGTGAGGACCATGGTGGACGACCACTCGCGGTCGACCATCAGCCGGGCGATCTTCCGCTGCTCCTCGGTGCCCTCGTCCCAGACGACGCGGCTGAAGCTGGGGCCGGAGGCGTACATCCAGACCGCCGGGTTGGAGCCCAGCACGTTCTCCCCGGCGGCCCAGATCAGGGAGCGGGGGGCGGTCATCCCGCCCAGCTCCTCGCCGATGGACATCCGCCACCACTCGGCGTCCATGTACGCGCGGTAGCTCCTGCGGAAGGTCTCGGGGATGGGCGCCGTGTGCGTCTCGGGATCGAAGACGGGCGGCTGCCGGTCGGCCTCGGCGTACGAGGCGGCCAGCTCGTTCTCGGCGAGCCGGGCGATCTCGGCGAGGATGCTCCTGGCCGTGTCGGTGTCGGTCTCGGCGAACGGGCCGCTGCCATAGACGGCGTCCCGACCCAGGACCTCGAAGAGATTGAACTCGATGTCGCGGAGATTGGACTTGTAGTGCCCCATGACGACGGCTCCGTAGCTGACGGTGGATACCGGAAAGTAGCAACCATGATGCTACCCACTGGTAATAAGACGCAAGCGGAAACCGGTCAACTGTGAGTCAGTAGTCTTTCTGGCATGTATGGCTACGACCAGTCCGGCTACCCGGGGCAGCAGCCCTACGGCACCCAGCAGCCGCCCACGGACGGGTTCGGGGCGACCTACCCGGGCGGCGCCGAGGGCGTGGACAGCTACGGCGGCCAGCAGCAGTACTACCCGGAGCAGCAGCACCAGCAGCCGCCGGCGACGCCCCAGGCGGCGCCGCCCGCGCCCCCCACCCTGACCGACGCGCTGCGCGCCTACACCTCGGGCGCGATGTCGAGCGAGGAGTTCCACGACACGTTCCTGGCGGGCAAGATCTACTGCCCGCGCGGCGAGAACCCGGGCTTCCTCGCGCTGCACAACACCCAGCAGCCGGTGATCCCGCTCTTCACCTCACTCAAGGAGCTGCGCCGCTACGCCGGCAAGGAGTCCCGGTACTTCACGGTGACCGGCGGCGAGGTGCTGGACCTGCTGCCGACCGGCTACGGCTTCGCGCTGGACATGGAGGGCGAGCACCGGCTAGTGCTGGACGCCAAGTCGGTGGAGGAGATGGTCGAGTACACGATGCGGCGGCTCTACGGCTGACGGCCGCCCCGGACGGGGCACGCGGGCATGATCCCGGGCCGGGAATACTCACCCCTCGACGAAGGTTGAGCCTTCAACTACTCTGGCTCCATTCGTTGAGGAGGCCCCCATGCCGGCGATCACCGTCGAGAACCCGCTGACCCTGCCCCGCGTCGACGTCCCCCCGGGCGCCGAGGCCCGCCCCGTGCTGGGTGTCACGACCGCGCCCACCGGCTACGAGGGCGAGGGCTTCCCGGTCCGCCGGGCCTTCGCCGGCATCCACTACCGGCACCTGGACCCGTTCATCATGATGGACCAGATGGGCGAGGTGGAGTACGCGCCCGGGGAGCCCAAGGGCACGCCGTGGCATCCGCACCGGGGGTTCGAGACCGTCACCTACATCATCGACGGGATCATGGACCACCAGGACAGCAACGGTGGCGGCGGGACCATCACCAACGGCGACACCCAGTGGATGACCGCCGGCGCCGGGCTGCTGCACATCGAGGCCCCGCCCGAGTCCCTCGTCATGTCCGGCGGCCTCTTCCACGGCCTCCAGCTGTGGGTCAACCTCCCGGCCAGGGACAAGATGATGGCCCCCAAGTACCAGGACATCCGCAGCGGCAGCGTCGCCCTGCTCACCAGCCCCGACGGCGGCGCCCTCCTCCGCGTCATCGCCGGCGAACTCGCCGGCCACACCGGCCCGGGCGCCACCCACACCCCGATCACCATGATCCACGCGACCCTCGCCCCCGGCGCCGAACTCACCCTCCCCTGGCGCGAGGACTTCAACGCCCTCGCCTACGTCCTCGCCGGACGGGGCACCGTCGGACCCGACCGCCGCCCCGTCCACACCGGCCAGACCGCCGTCTACGGCAAGGGCACCTCCCTGACCGTCCGCGCCGACGAGCAGCAGGACAGCAACACCCCCGACCTCGACGTCGTGCTGTTGGGCGGCCGGCCGATCCGCGAACCCATGGCCCACTACGGCCCGTTCGTCATGAACACCCGCGCCGAACTCCAACAGGCGTTCGAGGACTTCCAGAAGGGCCGCCTCGGCACCGTCCCCGCCGTGCACGGGATGAGCGCGGAGGGGCCGGCGCGGGGCTGAGCGGCGGCCGTTACTCCGCCAAAAGGGAGGTCACACTCCCAGGCAGGTCGGGGCCTTCTACTACCGCCAAAGAGAAACCTTCGACTTGCCCGACACGGCTGGTAGACAACGCGACATCGAAATATCAGAGACTAACTCTCAGATTCACCTTCGACGATTCTCACCAGGTCTGTGAAACCCATGTGCTGCCCTTTCTCGGCTTTCCCGTTCGCCCCAAAGGAAACGCCCTCCGACTCGAGCAACTCGACTTGGCGCTCCGGGCTGCCGACTCCAGCGGAGAGAACGGCAGGAATGGATCCATCACTTCTGAGTACCCTGTGCCCATTCGGAAGGGGGTATTCGGCCAGCCATCTACTTACAGTACCTCGATGCGTGCCTGCTGCCTGCGCAACAGCGAGGTAGTTGGTCCATCGACCGCTCGGAATCTCGGTGAGCACCTGGCGCACCGCAGCTAGTTTGGGGCTTTGTGGCTCAACTGGTGCGCTATCATCCGGCCCCGGCCATACAGTGATCGCCAGTTCGGCGAGTTCCTCGCTTCTCTTGCGAATCTCGCGGATTCCCCATCTATCCTTGGCAGCGATCCGGATATTCATCACTAAACCACTGCTCGCGAGAATCTCCTTCTTCTCGGAGAATCGCTTGTTAGAGAGTCGTCCATTATAGGCAGAGAGAGTCAAATTCCCGATGGTGTGGACGACCTGCTCATGGACATCTTGCAGCGACTCTCCCTCACCGATTTCCTCTAGGAGCACCTTTTCCCAGTCTCGAGTGAGACTCTGTGGGAGGATGTGCTCGATTGAGAGTTCCGACGACTTGAAGTCGACGCGTTCCGCTCGCCCGAAACCCTCTTCGAGGCACTGCAGAATGAAGTACTTCTGCCACCCTTTCCCGCGCCAGTAGAAGGGATGATCGACCATTGCGTCACGCACGGCTTCGTCGGTCGGAAATCTTCCGCGCTGACGAGTCAAGATACGAGTCACAGTCTTCGCGTCCGGAATTTGGTCATCAAACGAAGTGACCAGATCACTCAGCAGAACGTTGTTCCCGGCCCGAACAGTGCCAACAATCATCTGGCGAACCAGGTAGCTTTCAATCACGCGCAGAACCGCCGCGACTTCAGCTGCTTCCAGCTTCCCCTCCTCATACGAGAGAAGGATTCGAAGTGCTGCGGGGTACACGACGGTTGCCCGCCATCGCTGGAGCCGGTCGAGGGCGTGCCTGATGGTCGGATCGGTTTCTTTTTCAGGATCGAGAATGCGCTTGAAAACTAGTGCCAGTCGATAGAGCTCACCCACCCAGGACTCGACCTCATCTTCTCCCCCCAATAGGTCAAGATGCTTCTGTTGCTCACGGTAGATGGAGTGCTGCGTAGCCCTCTTCTTCTTCAGCACCAGGTCGAGCCAGATCAGATCCACAAGCTGCTTCTCGTCGAGGATCTCCTGGATGGGAAGCCATTTCTCCCTGTACACCCGGTCAGCCGAGTTCGGCAGGCGCATGAAGATATAATTGCGAAGCAGGTCTGCCTGCGTAAGCTTCAGCCCCGTATTGTTCAGCGACTCGAAGATTCGATAGACATTGTCACCCGCTTGCGCATAAATGTCCACGAAAGAGAGTTCGCCGACCACGATCTGTTCGATCCTCTGAATATCCTCGCTGTTTGAAAATGTTTCGAGGCGCCCTCGAAAGAATCGGTACGCGCTTCCGAGGATATCCTCTCCTCCTGCGGTCGGCTTTCCCTCCAAAAGCGCGACCCAGGCCTCACGATCCGCCTGCGTGGGCATGAGCTTGTATCGCTCAGGGGGGTCGGAGAACTCATTCGTGAGGTATTGCACATCGATCTTTCGCGCCAGCGGCGGTAGATTTTCCTTGTAGTGATCTCGAATGGCGCACAACAGGATGCTGAGCGTTGTGATGCGCTGCTGTCCATCGATCACCAACCAGCTCTGGATTCCAGATGCAGTGGTGGTCGGGCTAGGTGCCAGCACGATTGATCCTAGAAAGTGCCCTTCTCCATCCCCTGCGTGCATGAGGTCAGTGATATCCGTCCAAAGACGCCCCAGCTGGTCGCGCTTCCAGCTGTACGTGCGCTGATAGAGGGGGATCACATACTGCTTCTCCCCCTGAAGCAAATTACGCAGAACAGACTCTTGAGCGCGCACGGTGCCCCCACATGTGTGATCGCTTGACGCTACGTGACGGACTCTACCCGGAGCGGGACTGCGCTGTCTCGGGATCATGGAACTCCTTCGCCGCACTCACCTGCGGAGTGGGCGGGCTGCACGCCAGCCGACCAGCTACAAGCCCCACAGGGGAGTCGGCCTCGAAACCATGAGCCTGGGCACCTTGCTCCAACGCGGCCCGGACCATCTCGACCTGGGTGTCGTCCAACTTGGGTGGGCATCCGGTGGCTGCCCGCCGCCGCAGGGTCGAAGCACCACCCTGCTCCCACACCCGCCGCCAACGCAGGACGCTCTCGGCACACCCCCACCGCCCTCGCGATCTCCGCACTCGAGACGCCGCCCTCGAACAACTCGATTGCCTGAACGCGACCCACCTCCGCCAACTGTGGTGTCGGCTCTTCCCTTCACGGGCCATCGGGGAGGAACGGATGCCGATGGGCAGCGGGCGGTCGGTCGGGAGGCGGATCACGGCCGGAGCCTTTGATGACGGGAGTTCACCGTAGAGGCGGCGCGCAGCTCGATGAGCGCGAAAAGGGGTGTTCAGCCACCGTGCACGGAGCCGCCGAGGCGGGAGTGTTCGCCCAGTTCGAACCAGGTCGTCTTGCCCTCGCCGCGCGGCTGCGCGCCCCAGGCGTCGGCCAGCTCCTCCATCAGCAGCAGCCCGCGCCCCGAGGAGGCCAGCTCGCCCGGCTCCCTGCGGTGCGGCAGCTTGTCGGAGGAGTCGGTGACCTCGACCCGCAGCGTGCGGCTGCCCGCCACCCCGCTGACCTCGGCGACCATCAGCGCGTCCCCGTCCGTGTGGGTGAGCACGTTGGTGACGATCTCCGACAGCATCAGCACCGCGCCGTGCACCACGTTCCGGTCGGACCAGTCGTGGAGCAGCGCGGCCAGCTGCTCGCGCGCCTGGGCGATCCTCGCCGGCTCGTACTGCCCCACGTTCAGCACGAAGCGCCGCACCGGCGTCCCGCCGCGCGGCACCTGGCGGCCGGTCGCCTCGCGGCGCAGCAGGAGCAGCGCGATGTCGTCCTCGTTGCCGTGCGCGCCCGGCGGCCGGCTCTCGGTGGCGGAACGCTCCTCCTGGTCCTGCACGTCGAGGACGGAGACCGACTCCAGCAGGGTGTCCGCCAGCTGTTCGAGGCCGGTCCCGGGAACGGCGGCGACCGCCCTGCTCACCCGCTCCCAGCCGGCGTCCAGGTCGCGCTTGCCGGTCTCCAACAGCCCGTCCGTGCACAGCAGCAGCGTCTCGCCCGGCTGGAGGCTCAGCCGGGTCACCGGGTAGTCCAGGCTCGGCTCGATGCCCAGCGGCGGCCCGCCGTCGGTCGGGCGTCGCTGCATGGCCCCGTCGTCGAAGAGCAGCGCCGGCTCAGGGTGGCCGGCCCGCGCCATCTCGAACGTGCCCGAGCGCGGGTCGGCCTCCACATACAGGCAGGTCGCGAAGCGCCCCTCGCTCGGCGCCTGTTGCGCCGCCCGCGCCACCTCCTCGTCGTCGCCCGCCGGCCGGGGGCTGAGCGAGGCGAGGAAACGGGACGCCCGGCTCAGCACCGCGTCCGGGTGGTGCCCCTCGGAGGCGTAGGCGCGCAGCGCGATCCGCAGCTGCGCCATCACCGCCGCCGCCCGCACGTCGTGCCCCTGGACGTCGCCGATCACCAGCGCCACCCGGCCCGAGGGCAGCGGGATGACGTCGTACCAGTCGCCGCCGACCTGGAGCCCGGCGCCGGTCGGCACATAGCGCGCCGCGATCGCGAGCCCCGGCACCCGGGGCATGGGGCTGGGGCCCATCGCGTGCTGGAGGTCGGCGGCCAGCTCGCGCTCGGTGTCGTTGAGCGTGGCCCGGGAGAACGCCTGGGCCACCATGCGGGCGATGCTGGAGAACGTGGAACGTTCCTCCCAGTCGAACTCCAGCGGGTAGTCGAACGCGGCCAGCCACACGCCGATGGTGCGGCCGGCGACCACCAGCGGCAGATACGCCCAGGAGCTGCGTTGCAGGGGCGCGATCACCGGCCAGATCTTCGGGTACCGCCGCGCGTACTCCTCCGGCGAGGACACATAGATCGCGCGGCCGGTGCGCATCACCTCGGTCGCCGGGTAGTCGGTGTCCATCGGCATGGGGAAGCCCAGGTCGCTGAAGTCCAGCTCGCGGCCCTCGTAGTCCAGCATCCGCAGGTTGTCGCCCTCCCGGTCGTAGAGCGCGACCCCGTCGGGGGTGAAGCCGGGCATGGCCAACGTCGAGACGACGCGCATCACTTCGCGCACGCTGCTGGCCTCGGAGAGCGCCTGCCCGGTGCGGAGCACGAAGGTCTCCCTGGCCCGGTTGTTCTCCCAGTCGCCGCCCTGCTCCCGCTCGCCGGACGGCGGCGCCTCGGTGAGGGTGCCGACCAGCGCCAGCGAGCCGTGGTCACCGCCGTCCAGGTCGCTGGGCTCCAGGATGCGCAGCCGGCCACGGAGCCGCGCGGTGACCTCGTTGTCCGAGCCGACCAGCCGGAAGTCGACCTCCGTGACCACGCTGCCGGGCCCCTCGCTCGCCGCGACGGCCAGCACCCGCTCGACGACGGCGAAGTCCTCCACGTGGATGCGCGCCCGCACGGTGGCCTCCGTCAGCACCGTGCGCTCGGGGGCCAGCCCGAACAGCTCGGCGGCGACCGCGTCCATGGTGACCACGCCCCGGGCGTCGTCCCAGGTCCAGATACCGACCCGGGCGGCGGCCAGCACCTCCTCCGTGCGCATACCCGCGAATCTATGCCGTTACGGCGCCTTTCGCCCTCTTATCAGCCGGTTGTCGCGCGAGGGGAAGGGCCGGGGCGGCCGGTGTGTGTACACCGGTAGTCTGAGCCTGTTCCCCCGGAATCTCGTTGACGACTTGGACTCACGATGCATCGGTACCGGTCCCACACCTGCGGCGAACTGCGTTCGGCGGACATCGGAACGGATGTCCGGCTGGCCGGCTGGCTGCACAATCGCCGGAACCTGGGCGGCATCCTCTTCCTCGACCTGCGGGACCACTACGGGATCACCCAGTTGGTGGTCCACCCGGACGCCCCCGGCGCCGGCCCGGTGCTGGAGCGGCTCAGCTCGCTGAGCAAGGAGTCCGTGCTGCGGATCGACGGCCGGGTCGTCGCCCGGGGCGCCGAGAACGTCAACCCGGAGCTGGCCACCGGCGAGATCGAGGTCGAGGTGGCCGAGGTCGAGGTGCTGGGCTCCGCCGACCAGGTGCCGTTCACCATCAACACTGAGGACGGGGTCAACGAGGAGCGCCGCCTGGAGTACCGCTTCCTCGACCTGCGCCGCGAGCGGATGCACCGCAACATCATGCTGCGCTCCGCCGTCATCTCCGCGATCCGCGCCAAGATGACCGGGCAGGGCTTCACCGAGCTGTCCACGCCGATCCTCTCGGCCACCTCCCCCGAGGGCGCCCGCGACTTCCTGGTGCCGTCCCGGCTCCACCCCGGCACCTTCTACGCGCTGCCGCAGGCGCCGCAGATGTTCAAGCAGCTGTTGATGGTCGCCGGCTTCGACCGGTACTTCCAGATCGCGCCCTGCTTCCGCGACGAGGACGCCCGCGCCGACCGCTCGCCGGGCGAGTTCTACCAGCTCGACGTCGAGATGAGCTTCGTCGAGCAGGAGGACGTCTTCGGGGTCATCGAGAGGGTGATGACCGAGCTGTTCGAGGAGTTCGGCGGCGGCCGCCACGTCACCTCCCCGTTCCCGCGCATCCCGTTCCGCGAGGCGATGCTGAAGTACGGCTCGGACAAGCCGGACCTGAGGGCCAGGCTCGAACTGGTCGACGTCTCCGACGTGTTCGCCGGCTCCGCGTTCAAGGCGTTCGCCGACCGGCACGTGCGCGCGCTGGCCGTGCCGGACACCGCCGCGCAGCCGAGGAAGTTCTTCGACCAGCTCGGCGAGTTCGCCGTCGCGCAGGGCGCGCAGGGCCTGGCCTGGGTGCGGGTCGGCGAGGAGGGCCAACTCACCGGCCCCATCGCGAAGTTCCTCACCGAGGAGAACGTGGCCGCGCTCACCGAGCGGCTCTCCGCCGGCCCCGGCACGGCGATCTTCTTCGGCGCCGGCGCCTTCGACGAGGTCTCGAAGATCATGGGCGCGGTCCGCGTCGAGGCCGCCAAGCGGGCCGGCCACTTCGAGCAGAACGTGTTCCGCTTCTGCTGGATCGTGGACTTCCCGATGTACGAGCGGAACGAGGACACCGGCGCGATCGAGTTCTCGCACAACCCGTTCTCCATGCCGCAGGGCGGCCTCGAAGCGCTCGACAAGCAGGACCCGTTGGACGTGCTGGCCTGGCAGTACGACATCGTCTGCAACGGCATCGAGCTGTCCTCCGGCGCGATCAGGAACCACGAGCCGGAGATCATGTACCGCGCGTTCGAGATCGCGGGCTACTCCCGCGAGGAGGTGGAGCGCGAGTTCGGCGGAATGCTGCGCGCGTTCCACTACGGCGCGCCCCCGCACGGCGGGATCGCGCCCGGCGTGGACCGGATCGTGATGCTGCTGGCCGACGAGCCCAACATCCGCGAGACGATCGCGTTCCCGCTCAACGGCAACGCGCAGGACCTTCTGATGGGCGCCCCCAACGAGGTCTCCGAGGCGCGGCTGCGCGAGCTGCACCTGAGCGTGCGCAAGCCGAAGTAGCCCGCGCGGGCGGCGTGTTCGCCCCCCGGCGCGCCGGGGGGGCGCGGGCCTCGCTGGCCCGCGCCGTCAGGGTGCGTCGGCGCCCGCCCGGCGGGCGGCGAGGTCGCGCTGGGCGAAGGTCGCGAGGGTCACCGCCGTCAGCAGGTAGAACAGCCACATCCCATAGCGCAGCGGCCCCGGCTCGCCGTCGAAGTACGGCGGGCTGGACGTCGCCTGCCAGGCGAGGCACAGCACGGCGAGCGCCGCGCCCGCGTAGCCGACCCCGCGAGCGCGCGCCCCGAGGCGGGAGTCGAGGAACGCCATCGCGGTCAGCACCGCCACCACCCCGAGGACGACCCCGACCGAGGTGATCGCCCCCCAGGTCAGGGTGGGCTCCCCGACGTCCCGCACCCAGGCGTAGTACGGCGGCTTGGCGAACGACGCGAAGACGGTCTCGTTCCAGTTCGTCCACACCTTGTATCCGGGCCGGGGCAGCACCAGCGCGTAGAGCACCGCCAACACCGCCGGCGGAACGAGCCGTCGCAGCCAGACGCGCCGTCCCGTGTCCCCCGGCGCTGGCACCGTCACGCGCGCCGTGCGCGTGAGCGGCCCGCGCGGGCGCCGCGTCCCCTTCGGCGCGGCGAGCGCCCGGAGTTGGGCGGCGCACTCGGCGGCGGTCGGCCGCTGCTCCGGGTGCGCGGAGGTCATCCGTTCGAGCAGCGACCGCAGGGGCTCGGGGAGGGCGGACCGCACCTGCGGCATCAACTGCCCGACCGGCAGCCGGTGTCCGGTGAGCTTCTCCACCAGCACGATGCCCAGCGCGTACACGTCCGAGGCGGCCGTGGCGGCGCGGCCCTGGAGCTGTTCCGGCGCCATGTAGGCGGGCGTGCCGAAGTACCGGCCGGTGGCGGTGGCGGTGCGGGTGAGCGAGTCGTCGTCGCGGGCGATGCCGAAGTCCATCAGCACGGTGCGCCCGTCCGCGCAGATCATGATGTTGGCGGGCTTGACGTCCCGGTGCACGATCCGCGCCGCGTGGACATGGGCGAGCACCTCCGCCACCCGGGCCCCCGTCTCCTCGACGGACTCCACGGCGGCGAACTCCCAGGTGGCGCCGTCCAGCAGCTCCATCACGAGGTACGGCAGGGGCTCCTCCCCCTCCGTCTCGCCGTCGGCCGTGCCCGCGTCGTGCACGGTGACGATCCCGCCGTGGCGCAGAGCGGCCAACGTGCGCGCCTCGCGGGCGAACCGCCGCGCCGCCTCCGGGTACTCCCGGCCGCCCGTGACGAACTTGACCGCGACCCGGCGCCCCAGGGTGCGGTCCTCGGCCTCCCAGACCTCGCCCAACCCGCCCCTGCCCAGCAGGCGTTCGACGCGGTAACGATCACCGACGGCCATGCCCTCGCGCATCAGGGGCCGAACTCGGTGGGTGAGACGTTGAGCAACTCGCAGACCTCGTGAATCACTTGGCGTTCGGCGTGCGCGTAGTGCCCGTCGGCGCCGGCGATCACCACGCCGGTGCGGATCACGGCCCTCGCCAGCGCCGGATGGTCCCTGACCTTGGCGATCTCCCGCAGCACCCCGCCCCTGGCCCGCCGGAAGTCACCGCTGAGCCGGTCGATGTGGCGGTTGAAGAGACGCAGCAGCTGGTCCGGCGGAAAGTGCTTGAGCCGCTCGTGCCCCGCGATCAACGACTCGACGCGCTTGCGCTCGGCTGGGTGAACGGACCCGTCGGCCGTGGCGACCAACGCGCACATCGCCATGCTGGCGTCCCGGTAGGGCGCCCCTCGGAACGCGGCCTTGCGTTGCGCCAACCAGTCCTGGATCTCCTTGCCCACCGTGCAGCCCCCCTCGTGCCGTTGAAGCGATTATTCCGCAACGGCGAGCCCCCGGGGAGCGGTCGCTCCCCGGGGGCTCCGGGCCGCGAGGCGGCTCGTCAACGCCGGGCGAGGTCCAGGAAGTTGGACCACGCGGAGGCGGAGACGGTCAGCACCGGCCCGTCGTTGACCTTGCTGTCACGAACAGGAACGACACCGGGAACGCCGTCCCGCACCTCCAGGCACTCCCCGCCCTGACTGCTGCTGTAGGAGGACTTGCGCCACGAGGTGTCAGTCTTCATCGTCATGTGGGAAGCCCCTTCAGGAAGTTCGACCACGCCGACGCCGAGATCCTCAGCACCGGCCCGTCGTTGACCTTGCTGTCACGAACAGGAACGACACCGGGAACGCCGTCCCGCACCTCCAGGCACTCCCCGCCCTGACCGTTGCTGTAGGAGGACCTGCGCCACGAGGTGTCAGTCTTCATCGTCACTCTGCATTCCCTTTGCGATCTTCTTCAGCAGGCGGATGGACTCTCTCGGGCTCAGCGCCTCGGCCCGCAGCAGGTCGGACCTCCGCTCGGCCAAGGCTACTTGGTCCGGGGACTCGCTCATCTGTCCGCCCAGGGCGGTCTCCGCATACACGATCCCGCGTCCGTCCCGCAGCCGCAACCGGATGAACGCGTCCGTCGCGGCCGGTGCGCCCGCGCTGAAGGGCAGCACCAGAATGGTCACCCGGGGCATCTCGGCCATCTCCAGCAGGAAGAGGAGTTGCTCACGCATCACCCTGCTGCCGCCAACGCGGTTGTGCAGCGCGGCTTCCTGGACGACCACCCACAGGGTGGGGGGATTCTTTCCCGCCAGAATCTCCTTCCTGGCCATCCGCGAGCGAACCTGATGGGCCACCCAATCCTCGGACTGATCGGGGTTGGCCGCCTGGAAGATGGCGCGGGCGTACTCCTCGGTCTGGAGCAGGCCGGGCAGCGCCCACACCGAGTAGAAAAAGATCTCTTCCGCCTGCTTCTCAAGCTTCGCGTAGGGAGCGAACCAACTCGGGTGGCCGCGTTCGACCACGCGGGCGCGCATTCGTTCGTAGAGGCCGTCCGTTCCGAGGACCAGGTCGCACCTGGATGCGAACTCCTCGGACGGAATGAGCGAACCGTTCTCAACCTTGCTGACGTAACTCTGGCTGACCCCGGTACCCGTTGCGAACTGGCGTTGGGAGAGGCCGGCGCGTTCCCGTGCGCCCTTCAACTCCGCCCCCAGATACTCCAGATCGTTCATCATCGCGGGGCCTTCCGCTTCGTTCAACGCCCCCACCAGCCTTTCTTCCCCCGGACATGCTGACTCTCGCCACCTGGGCGATTCGTTGGGCGTCATCATGCACAACTTCCGGTCGCCGTATGTGCTGTTCTGGTGACACACCCCACGAAGGAGGTAGGCCGCGTGATCATGCACCTTCGCCCCGACGAGATCGACCTGTCGTATGACGACGACGACCCGCTCGGGCTCGTCGCGGAACTGCAACGAGCGCTGCGCCGGCACGGGATCAAGTTGCCGAGCATGGGCCTGGAGGCGTGTTATCTGGGCAGCGAGACCCCGGCGTTCTACCTGGTGGAGCTGGGCGCCTGCAACGGGGAGACGGCGCGGCAGCTCGTCGACGTCCTCAACAGCGCGGAGCCGGCGCCGGCCGGCGAGGGCTGACCGGCTCCGCCCCACCAGCCGCCGCCCCCGCACCGGTTTCCCAGTCCCGGTGCGGGGGCGGCACCTCCTGTGTTCGGCGGCGTCCAAAACCCTTCGCCCGTTGGTCGTTTGTGCGGCGGGATGCTCGTCAACGGTGGAGGCCGTGTCACTGGGCGGTGGCGACCTTGGGGTTTCGCTGCGTGCCGCGTTGGTGGGTGATGGGCGATTGGCCCAAGCTGCCCGAAAAGCGTCGGCGAACGTCGAGGAAAGCGAGCACGACCATGCAGGGCCATCCGCGCAAGAAGCTGAACGTGAACCGGGCCAGCATCGTTCACCAGGTGCGGTACGCCGCCCGGCATCCGGAGCGGGTGGTGCCCTATCTGCGGCGCACCGCGCGGGATCTGTGGCTGCGGGCCAAGTACCGGGACCATGTCTCCTACTACCGCGCCGTGATGGCATCGGACGCCGGCCGGAATCCGGAGGCGGCCGTCGGCAGCCAGAGCCACGAGCGGTGGCTGGCGTTGGGGCTGATGCAGTTCGACTATCTGAAGCAGCACGGACTGGCCCCGGAACACCGGATGTTGGACATCGGGTGCGGCAACCTGCGGGCGGGCTGGCGGTTCATCGACTATCTGGAGCCGGGCCACTACTACGGCATCGACATCTCGCCGGACATTCTGGTCAGCGCGAAGCGGACCCTGGTGACATACGACCTCCAGGCGAAGCTTCCCTATCTCACCATCAGCGGCGATCTGACGTTCGACTTCCTGCCGGACGGGCACTTCGACGTGGTGCACGCGCACAGCGTCTTCTCGCACTCGCCGATCGAGGTGATCGACGAGGCGCTCAGCCATGTGGGGCGCGTCCTGGCTCCGGGTGGGTTCTTCGACTTCACCTTCGACCGGACCGAGGGGCGCGAACACCACGTGCTGCACGAGGACTTCTACTACCGGACGGAGACGCTGGTGTCGCTGGCGGAACGGCGCGGGCTGAAGGCGCAGTTCATGGAGGACTGGGAGCGGCTGCCGCACGGGCAGTCCAAGATCCGGGTGACGACCGGGGGTTGAGGGCGCGGCGCGGGGTTCTCGTTCAGTCGGAGGCGCTCGGCGGGCCCGTGACGACGAGGGTGAGGCGGGTGCCGGGCGGGAAGTCGCCGCGCCGGGCGCGGTGGTGGAGGCAGGCGAGGGTCTTGGCGACATAGCGGCGTTCCAGGCGGATGCCGTGGTCGCGTTCGAAACGGTCGGTGAGCGCGGCGAGTTCGGGGGGTATGCGGCCGTAGCCGCCGCCGTGGTGGTCGTGGTCGATCTCCCAGCGGGGGAACGTCGCGCCGCTCCAGCCGGCCCGGTGCAGCGCGTTGACTCGTGACTCCAGATAGCCCTGTCCGCCCCTGAGCACCGCGACGCCGAGGGCGCGGGCGCCGGGCGGCAGGGCGGCGGCGATGCCGGCGAGGGTGCCGCCGCTGCCGACGGGGCAGCAGAGGACGTCCCGTTCGTCGAGCCCGTTCGGTGCGGTCTGCGCGGCGAGTTCGGCGACGGTGGCGGCGGAGCCGCGCGCGGCGAGGGCGTTGGAGCCGCCCTCGGGCACCACGTGGGCCGGCCCGAAGCGTTGGGCGAGCCGGTGGCGGGTGGCCGGCGCGTCCAGCGCTTCGAGGGTCCCCCGGTAGTCGGCGCGGCTGAGGAAGACCAGCTCCATGCCGTCGCGTTCGGCGGCGGCGAGGGCCGGGTTGCGGGGGCGGTCGGCGAGTTCGTCGCCGCGCACCAGGCCGACGCTGGCCAGCCCCGCGGCGCGGGCGGCGGCGGCCGTGGCGGTCAGGTGGTGGGAGTAGGCGCCGCCGAACGTCAGGAGCCGGCGGTGGCCGGCGGCGTGGGCGGCGCGCAGGTTGGGGAGCAGCTTGCGCCACTTGTTGCCGGGGACGTCGGGGTGGATCAGGTCGTCGCGCTTCAGGCGCAGGGTGACGCCGGCACGCTCCAGCAGCGGGTCGGTGAGCTGCTGGAGCGGTGAGGGGAGCCTCGCGTTCATCGAGAGCCCCGACAACGTTGACAACATCTGCACAAGTGTACGAAGCGCGGACGGGAATCCGAGGCCGAAGTCCGGGTAGGAGCGACGCGAGTGGTATCGCCCACCGAATCGCCCCCACCGATACGGAAGGCCACCGAAGGCATGACCAGACGATGGCAGTTCAGATGCCCGGGCCCCCACCCCCAGTGCCGTGGCTGCGGCGGTCAGCGGGTGGACGTCAGGGAGACGTTCTATCTCGGCAACAACGGTGAGGCGGAGGGCGTCGTCGCCCCGCACCGCTGTTGGCACTGCAAGGGCAGGGGCTACACCTGCCAGTCCACCACCGCCTGCGCCCCGCCGCACGGCTGAGCCGCGCGGCGGGCGTTCCGCGCGCCCCCGGTCCCCCGCCGTCGAGGGGGCCGGGGGCGCGCGGGTGCCCGGGGCCCGCCGGGGGGTGTGAACGGGCGCGCGCGGGGAACTCGGCGCGGGCAATGTTCCAGCGACGGGTGCCGGCACGGGCGCCCGGGACGTTCCCGCACGAGCGACGCGGCCAGGGCGCTGGCGCTGGCCGCCCGGGTGGCAGCGATGACGAGTCCCTTGGGTCCTGACGACTTCGGCCGCGATCCGCTGGGGGAGTATCTGGCGCGGCTCTTCGGCGGCGCGGGCGGCGCGCCGGGCGGCGGGGGCGCGCGGGGGGAGCGCGGCTACCGCGACTTCCTGCGGCTGATGAGCGAGCCCGCCTGGCAGCTGGTCTCGGGCGCCGCCTCCTACGCGGCGCAGCACGGCAGCGACGACCTGGACACCGAGCATCTGCTGAGGGCCGCGCTGACCACGGAGCCGACCCGTTCCATGGTGGCGCGGTCGGGCGCCGACCCGGACGCGTTGGCGGAGGAGATCGACAGCCACGCGGGCGAGGGGCCGACCCGTTCCTCGATCTCGGTGAGCCCGGCGGCCAAGCGCGCGCTGATGGACGCGCACCGGGTGGCGCTGGCCTCGGGGGCGCGCTATATCGGGCCGGAGCACCTGCTGTTGGCGCTGGCCGCCAACAAGGACTCGGCGGCGGGGCGCACGCTGGGCTCGGTCCGGTTCGACCCGGCGGCCTCGGCGCCGCCGCCACCGCCGCCGCCCGCCGGCGCGCG
>NZ_RFFJ01000080.1 GCF_003696235.1 Streptomyces triticirhizae | reverse complement strand
GCGCGCCCCGTGCCCCGGCCGCCGCGCGCCCCCGGCGCCGCCGCGCACGGGCTGCGGGTGCTGGTGCGCGCCGCCCGCACCGGCGCGTTCTGGCTGTTGGCCGGGGTCTACGCGATCTGTGGCGCCACCACCAACGGCATCATGTGGTCGCACTGGGTGCCGGCCGCGCACGACCACGGGGTGGGGGCGACGGCGGCGGCCTCGATGCTCTCCCTGATCGGGATCTTCTCCGCGCTGGGGGCGCTGGTCTCGGGCTGGTTGACCGACCGGCTGGACCCGCGTCGGCTGCTGGTCGTCTACTTCGCGGTGCGGGCGTTGACGCTGCTGGCGCTGCCGCAGGCGTTGGCGGCTGGCGCCGGGCCCGCGCTGCTGGCGTTCACGGTGGTCTACGGGCTGGTGGACATCGCGACGGTGCCGCCGGTGATCGCGCTGGCCAACGACCGCTTCGGGGCGGATGGCCCGATCGTCTTCGGCTGGGTCACCACCTTCCACCAACTGGGCGCCGGCGTCGCGGCGTTCGCGGCCGCCGCGGCGCGTGAGCTGCTGGGCGGCTACGACCCGGTGTGGCTGGTGCTGAGCGCGGCCTGTCTGGTCGCCGCCCCGCTGGCGCTGGTCGCGGTGGCGCCGCCGGGGCGGCGGTAGCGCCAGCGCCCGGCTCAGCCGGCGGCCTCCCCGGCCGCGCGCAGGCCGACCGAGCGCCCGAGCCCGGCGACGGCGTGGTCGAAGAACAGCTCCCGCGCCGTGATCACCCCGTTGAACTGGCCGAAGATCTCGGTGCTCAGCAGCCCCAGCAGCTGCGCCCAGGCCGCCAGCACCGCCGCCAGGGTCTCCGGCTCCAACTCGGGCGCGTGCTCGGGGACATGGATGGCGGCGTCGGCGAGCACGGGGGCCGGCGGGGGGCCGCCGTCGGGCGGGGCGAGCCGGCCGGCCCCTCGGGCCCGCGTGGCGACGGCGGCCAGCGCCAGCGGCAGCCGGACCCCGGGGCCCGAGGTGTCGTCGGGGGCGGCGTAGCCGGGCACGGGCGTGCCGTGGATCAGCGCGTACTCGTGCGGGTGGGCCAGCGCCCAGGCGCGGGCGGCGCGGCAGACGGCGGTCCAGCCGTCGAGGGGTTCGGCGTCCGGCGCGGCGTGCAGGGCCCCGTCCACGGCGTCGCCCAGGGCGTTGTAGGCGTCCACGATCAGGGCGGTCAACAGCTCGTCGCGGCTGGGGAAGTAGCGGTAGAGCGCCGAGGAGACCATGCCCAGCTCGCGGGCGACGGCGCGCAGCGAGAGCTTGCTCGCGCCATCGGCGGCCAGCTGGCGGCGGGCCTCGTCCTTGATGGCGCGGGTGACCTCGTCGCGGGCGCGTTCCCGTGCGGTGCGGATGGCGGTCATGGTGAGCAGTGTGCCAGTTTTCGGAGCGGCGGCCAAGAACGAGAGCACTGCTCTTGCTTATGCGCGGCGCTTCTGTCACAGTTGCTCTCAACGAAGAGCAGTGCTCACGCGACCGCCTCGGAGGTTCCCATGAACGCCCACCAGCCCCATGTCATGCGCCCCGGCTGGACCACGCGCCGGATCGCCAACCCGTTGATGAGCGGGCTGCACCGGCTCGGGTTCGGGGTCGCGGGATCGCGCCAACTGATCGTCCGTGGCCGGAGGTCGGGCGAGCCCAGGCGCGCCCCGGTCAACCTGCTCGTCGTCGACGGGCGGTACTACCTGGTGGCCCCGCGCGGCCATGTGCAGTGGACGCACAACCTGCGCGCCGCCGGCGAGGGACAGCTCGGCCTGGGCCGCAGGGTCAGCCCCTTCACCGCCGAGGAGGTCGCCGACGAGCGGAAGCCGGAGCTGCTGCGCGCCTACCTCGCGCGCTGGGGCAAGCAGGTCAACGCGTTCTTCCGGGGCGTCACCGCCGACTCCTCGGACGAGGAGCTGCGCGCGGTGGCCGCCGACCACCCGGTCTTCGAGCTGAGCTTCAGCGCCGGGAAGCGGCCCTGACCGCGCCCTCGCCCTCCGGGCGCCCCAGCGGGCGGCCCCGCTCCAGCGGGCGGCCGGCGAGGACCGCCTCGACGAACTCCTCCGGCGGCCGGTAGCGGTGCCGCGTCACATAGTGGTGCACCAGCGTCGGCGCGATCAGCCACCCGCCCGAGGCCGCGACGACGGCGACCTCCGCGTTCCCCAGCAGCACCTCCTCGCCCGCCACCTCGATCCGCACCGGCCGGCGCCGCTCGCCGACCAGATGGGGGAGTCCACACGGGTGGAAGCCCCGGGTCCGCTCCCGCTGCCCGTCCCGGCACAGCGACCCCAGGGCCGCCACGAAGTCTTTGGGCACCTCACCCCGGGCGAACCGGGGGTAACGCCGCGCCCAGGAGAGCCAACCGACGTTGAGCGCCGTGATCCCCGCCGGAACGCTCTCGGGCCTTCGGGTGTACGGGCTGAGGTCGGCGTAGTACGTCATGCGTGCTCCTCGGTGCGGTTCGCCAGCGACCCTAGCGCCGGTCCCGTCCCCGCGCATCCGCCGTGTCGCGAATGCCCGAACGGGTCCTGGGCACGCTCGGGGGACCACCGACGAACGGTGCGCCCGGCCCGTGGGCGAACGGGGAAACGGCAGCTCGCGCGGGGGGTCGCACGGGAAGGGAGCAGGCGATGGACGCGAGGCGGGAGAGCGCTGCGACGCCGGGGCTCCGGCTGACCCGACCTGGCCGGCCCCCGCCGCGCGGCCCGCCGTTCAGCCCCTCCAGGGGAGCAGGGTGAACGGGCCCGCCGGGTCGGCCACCGGGCTGAGGCAGCGGGCGTCGGCCGGGTCGTAGGCCCGGTGACCGTGCCGGAAGTCGTGGAAGAGCCCCGTCTCCTCGTCGTAGAGCTGGCCGGGGAACCCCAGCGGGCAGTGGGCCGTGTCGGAACCCTGACCGGTCGGCGCGCCCCACGGCGTCGCCCGCCGGCGCCAGGCGACGTCGCCGAACTCGTCGACCAGCTCCGTCGGGGTCCCGTCCGGGTCGGTGACCACCGCGAGGAACCGGCCCCCGCTCTCCGTCTGCGCCAGCGGCCGCCGATGGTCCCCGGGCGCCCAGTGCCAACTCGTCACCGAGCCGTCTGGCTCCGTGCGGGCGACCGGGAGCCCGCCCGCCCAGTCCACCACCGAACGCTCCCTGACCTCGCCGAACTCGTCCAACAGCTGCCGCGCCACCCGCCGGCCCAGCGGGTCGTGGACATAGTGCCAGTGCCGCCCGTCGGGCATCACCACATCGGTCAGCCGGTCCAGCGCGTCCCAGGTGTAGTGGCAGGTGCCCACCGCGCCCGAGGGCAGCTTGCGGGTCACCGCGACCACCCGGCCCCGCGCGTCGTGCCGCCAACCGGCTCCAGAAGCGTCGGCGACCAGCAGCGGCCCCTCGAACTCTCGTCCCTCGCCCGCCAGTTGACCCAGCGCGTCGTAGGCGAAACGCGCCTCGCCCGTCGCGTCCCGCACCAGCGAGGGCCGCCCGGCCGCGTCCCGTTCGAAGGTCACCGAGCCGGCCACCTCGTCCGTGCTGCCGACCAGCGCGCCGTCCGCGCGGTACTCCCAGGCGCGGCGCCGCCGCGAGCTGCCGGACAACAGGGTCTGCCCGACCAGCCGGCCGCCCGCGTCCCACCGCTGCCGCACCGCGCCCGACCTGCCGAACCGCCGCTCCACCTCGCGCCCGTCGGGGTCCAGCTCCAGCGTCACCTGGTGGCCCTCGGCGGTCAGCCCGACCAACCGGCCGACGGCGTCGCGCAGATGCTCGGTCGCCGCGCCCGAGGGCCGCGACAGCCGGGTCGCCCGCCCGGCCGCGTCCCGCTCGTACGCCACCGTGCGGTCGCCCACCGCCCCCGTCAGGTCGCCGACCGTCTCGGCCGACACGGCGCCGAACGCGTCCCGCTCCACCGTCAGCCGGACCTCGCTGTTCTCCGCCGCCACCAGCCGGCCCACCGGGTCGTAGCGGAACACGTCCCGGCCCAGGTCGGTGCGCCGCTCGACCAGCCGCCCCCTGGCGTCGAGGCGCAGCGAGACGCGCTGGCCGGCACCGTTGGTCCAGCCGACGCAGCGCCCCGCCGCGTCGCGGCGCAGCCGGATCGGGCGCTCGCCGACATCCGCCAACTCGACCAGCCGGCCCGCCGCGTCATGGCGGTACTCCCACTCCCGCCCCGCCGGGTCGGTGATCCCGGACAGCCGCAACTCGGCGTCGTACCGGTACCGCAGCACGGAGCCGTCCGGGCGGGACAGCGAACGGCACACGCCCAGCGGGCCGCGCTCCAGCACGGTCTCCGCGCCCGCCGGATCGGTGTGCGCCAGGAGGCGGCCCACCGGGTCGCGGCGCCAGCGGCTCGTCCCGCCCAGGGCGTCGGTCAGCGCGACGACCCGGCCCAACGCGTCGCGTTCCAGGCGCCGTTGGTCGCCGCGCGGGCCGGTGATCCGCACCACGGCGCCCCGCTCGTCGCGCTCAAGGCCGGTGGTCTCGCCGGCCGGGTCGGTGACGGCGACGGGCAGCCCGGTCCGGTCGCAGGTGTACCGCCACACCGAGCCGAGGGCGTCGGTCACGGTCGCCGGGCCGCCGCCCGGGTGGTACGTCAACCGGAGGCTCCGGCCGCCGGGGGCCGTCACGGAGGCCAGGCCGCCGCGCTCGTCCCAGGTGAGCCCGGTGACGGCGCCGTCCTCGGCGGTGCGCCGCGTGGGCCGGCCCCACTCGTCGTGCTCGGTGGCGCGGCGGGTGCCGTCGGGCCAGACGGTCTCGACCAGGTGGCCGAGCGCGTCATAGCGGTGGGTGGTGGTCCCGCCGAGCGGGTCCTCCACGGTCAGCAGCCGGCCCTCGGTGTCGCCGGTGTACCGGGTGACGTTCCCCAACGGATCGGTGAGCGCGACCAGTTGACCCGCCTCGTCGCGCTCGTGGACCCAGCGGTTGCCCAGCGCGTCGGTCACCGTGGTCACCTGGCCCCGGTATGCGAGGGTGCGGGAGAGCAGGCCCTCGGGGCCCGAGACCGCGTTGATCCGGCCCCTGGCGTCGTGGCCGTACCGGAAGGTGTCCCCGGCCCGGTCCCGGCGCTCCACGATCCGGCGGTCCCGGTCGTAGACATAACGCTCGACCGCGCCGGCCGCGTCCTCGACCTCCGTCAGGTTGCCGGCCTGGTCGTAGCGGCACCGCAGCAGGGCCGGCCGGTCGGCGGCGCTCAGCAGCCGCACCTCGACGACCCGGCCGGCGTCGTCCGTCCCGATGCCCAGCCGGTGGCCGCCGCTGTGCGCGATCTCCCGGGGACGGCCCCTGCCGTCGTGCCGGACCGCCAGCGCGTTGCCCCAGCCGTCCACGACCGCGACCAGCGGCAGCTCGGCGCCCCCGCTCCCCGGCAACGACCGGAAGCGCAGGGTGAGTCGGGCCTCGGGACGGTGCACGGTGATCGTCCCGCCCGGGGTGCCGTCCCAGGTCAACGGCCAACGGCCGCCCCGCTCCGGCAGAACGGGACGCCCCGAACCCGCCTCCGGCCTCGGGTAGTGCAGCAGCCGGCCGGTCTCCGTCACCAGCCGCACGGAGCCGTCCCGCAGCAACAGCCGCTGGTCGAGGGTGGAGGCCCAGGCCACGCCGAACGCCCGCCCGGCCCTGGTCCGCCCCCGGTGGTGGCGGGCCAGCGACAGCGGCAACACCCCGGGCAGCCGGACGTCCTCGACAGACAGCCGGAGCCGACCCCGCAGCGGGTCCACCCCGTCGGGGCCCGGCAACGGCCGCCCGGCCGGCCGCTCCTCGCCGCCCCACAGCGGGGCCAGCCGAGGGCAACCGCTCTCCGGATCGACGGGGCCGAGCCAGGGCCCCCGCCACAGAGCCTCAGGCTCGACGAGCGAGGGCGCCTCGACCTCGGGCACCCCACCCCGTGGGGAACCCTCCAACGGTGACCCGGCCATGGCGCTCTTCCACCTTCCCTGGCCACCGGCGAGGCCGCGCCCCGACGCCGCCCCCGATCGGCCTGTTGTGCTCACCGACCGTAAAGCGACGGGCGAAGCCGTTCAACAGGCGTCCGAGCCAACCATGTTCGCTGCTAGAGTGATCATTTCTGATGCGCCGCCCCCTCGTCCGCCGGCCGCCCACCGTCACCCGCCGGCCCCTCGGCCGGCGCGCCGCCGCCGGATATGCCGTCGGCGGATATGCCGTCGGCGGGGCCGGGGACGGCGCTCTCCCGGCGCCCCTGCGGGAGCAGTTGACGGCCCCGGCCCAGCACCGCCCTGGTGCGCTCCGACTCCGCGACGCGCTGCGCCGCCTGCCAGGCGGCCCGGCCGCCCTGCGCCGTGTACCGCGCGGTCAGCGCGGCCGTCGTCCCGATCAGCCCGCCGTGCACCCGCGTCCCGGCGAACCGGTCCGCGAGCGAGCGCCGGGCGCCCACCAACGCCGGTATCGCGTTGGCCAGATACGCCACCACCGTCAGCACCAGGACCACCCCCGCCGCCAGGAAGACGCCCGACAGCAGCAGGCAGCAGGCCAGCGACAACAGCCCCACGTCGGCGACCGTGGTGACCGCCGCCCGGACCGCCGCCGCCCGCCGCGTCGGCCGGCGCACCTCGCCGGCGGCCCCGGCCACCGGGCTCACCCGCAGCCCCAGCAGCGCCTTGCCCAGGGTGGTGCCGGCGAAGGCCAGCGCCAGGAACTGGTAGAGGAAGACGCACAACACCAGGAGACCGAAGCCCTGTCGCACCGCGCGGATCGAGCGCCGCCACAGCGACTCGCCCAACGCCTGCCCCGCCTCCGCGAGATCGCCGTCCGAGGTGACGACCTTCCACACCCCGGTCCCCGCCAGCCCCTCGACATCGCCGAGCATGGCGCTGATCCGGTTGAACGTGAGGATGCCCAGCAGCACCGCCACCGTGATGACCAGCGCGTAGTCCACCAGCCAGGCGGAGACCCGCCGCCACCCCGGCGCCCGCGCCGCGTCCACACCCGGCCCGGCCCCGGCCGCCACCCCCGAACCCTCACCCGTGCCGCTCATGGCCTGCCCCCGACTCCTTCTCCCCGAAGACCCGCACCCTGCCGAGCCCGCCCGAACTCCCCCCGGGGATGGCCAGACGGTTACTCTCCGGTGCCACATCGTAGCGACGCCCACTGACAACGCCCCGGGCGCCGGCCGCCCGGCGCACCACGGGGAGCCGTCGGTGTCCGGCGCCGCCTACCTACCAGGGACGCCGCCGGGGCCCGTTCAGTTCGGCTGACCCACGGGTCGCACGGTGACGGTGTTCACGTCCACGCCGGCCGGCTGCCCCAGGGCCCATATCACCGAGTCGGCCACCTCGTCCGCGCTGAGCAGCCGCCCGCCCGGCAACTCGCCCAAGCCGTCCCAGAACGGCGTCTCGGTGCGGCCCGGCGCGATCAGCGTGACCCCGATCCCGTCCCCGGTCACCATGCGCCGGGTGTTCTCGGCGAGCCCGGTGATGGCCCACTTGGTCGCCCCGTACAGGTTCCCCGGGACATGGATCATCCCGGCGACGCTGCCGACGAACACGAGCCGCCCGGCGGTCTCCCGCAGCGCCGGCACGGCGGCCCGCACCAGCAGCGCCGGGCCCAGGACATTGGTCAGCACCATCTCCCGCCACTTCTCCGGGTCCCCCTCGGTGACCGTGTCGTGGCTGGCGAGCCCGGCGTTGGCCACCGCGTGGTCCAGCCGACCGAACCGTTCGACCGTCGCCGCCACCGCGTCCCGCACGGTCGGCCAGTCGGCGGCGTCCCCCGGGATGGTCAACAGCCGTTCGGGGGCGGCCACCTCCTTCGCGAGGGCGTCAAGGCGCGCCGTGCCGCGCCCGGTCACGGTCACGCGCCCCCCGGCGGCGACCAGCCGCCGGGCGACGGCGGCCCCGATGCCGCTGCCGCCGCCGGTGATCAGGGTGACCGGGGACGCTTCTCCGTGTGTGGGCATGGCGAGAACTCCTTGTGCGGCGCTCGGCCGCGATCGCTTGACGGACGGACGCAGTGCACCAGTTGGAGCGCTCTCGATGTCAAGGCCGGCCAGGTCACCGCGTTCCGCCGGGAACCGCGCGGCGCCCCGCCGGCGTCCTCGGGACAACGGACTGACGCGGAGCGTGCGGGTGCGTACGGGGGTGCGTGCGGGATGACCGGTAACGGCGGTTGGCGGTTGGTGTGTGGCACGGCGGCGGCCGTGCTGCTGGTCGCGCTCGGCGCGCTGGTGCGCGAGGCCGAGGCCCGGCCGGTCCCCGCCATGCCGGACGGGGACCGGGCGGGTCAGCGCGGTTCCCAGGAGCAGCCCGTGGTCTCGCGGTACTCGCCCTCGTTGACGGTCATCCGACTCGGGTCCCCGGGAAGCCCGTTGGCGATGACGGCGTCGAACGCGCCGCTGGAGTGCGTCCGCTTCGGGCGACTCGGCGGCACCGGCGGCCGGGGCCCGGTCGGGTTGTGCGGACCGCTCCAGACGGTCGGGGCCGGCTGCTGTTCCGGATGGGTCACGGTGTCCCCCTCTGGGTGATGAGGCCAACGGTGTGGGGGACTTGAGATGATGACGGCATCCGGCGGAAAAAGCTCCGCCCTCGCGGCTGTTGGTGGTGTTCCCGTGACAACGCGCTTGCGCCGCCGCCCGGCTGACCGCCCGCCGGACCCGGCCCGGCCCCGGGGAGCGGGCCGGGTGGTCCGGCGCCGCCCCCACCACGGCGGCGGGGCGCGCTGTCCGGCCCCGTCGACCGAACGAGCCGCACGGGAAGGGGCGATCCCTACCCGGCGGCCGTCGGGGTGCGGTAGAGCCAGGCGGTCAGCCGTTCGCGTGCCTCGGCGCGGGCGTCGGCCGGGTCCTCCACCTCGGCGAGCTGCCGCGCGTACTGGCGCAGCAGGTCGTGGAAGCGGTAGTGGCCGGGGGCGTGTTCGTCCAGGAGGTGCGCCTCGGTGAGCGAGCGGAGCAGCCCCCGCGCCGTGGCCGGTGTGGTGCCGCTGAGGGCCGCCACGGCGTCCACCGTGATGTCCCGGCTCGGCACGAGCCCGAGGAGCCGGAACACCCGCCGGGTCACCGCGTCGAGCTTCCGGTAGGAGAGGTCGAAGACCGAACTGACGGTGCGCCGTTCGTCGTTGAGGGAGAGGGCGGCCAGCCCGTGGCCGCGCAGTTCGGCCACGTAGTCCTGGAGCGGACGCCAGGGCTCGTCGGCGAGTTGGGTCGCGGCGATCCGCAGGGCCAGCGGCAGGCCGGCGCAGGCGCTGATCAGCGCCGCCGTCTGCTCCGGCGCCGCGGCCACCCGCCGCGTGCCGAGCAGCCGGGCCAGCAGCCTCCGGGCGTCCTCGGCCGGGAGGACGCCCAGCCTGATCCGGTGCGCGCCCTCCCAGATGAGCAGGCCGGAGAGCCGCCGGCGGCTGGTGATCAGGGTCAGGCCGTGTGGCGTGCCGGGTAACAACGGCCGCACCTGTTCGGCGGACGCGGCGTTGTCGAGCAGGAGCAGCATCCTTCGGTCGGCCAACAGGGACCGGTAGCGGGCCGCGGCCTCCTCCAGGGTCGCCGGCGCGCGCCACGCCTCGTCGCCGAGGCTCCGCGTCAGGCTCTCCAGCGCCTCGATCGGCCGCAGCGCCGGGGCCGGTGAGTGGCCGCGCAGGTCGAGGTAGAGGTGGCCGTCGGCGTAGCGGTCGGCCACCTGGTGGGCGTAGCGGAGCGCGAAGCTGGTCTTGCCGATGCCGGGCGTCCCGGTGACCACCACCAGCCCGACGCCGTCGACCCCGGTCGTGACCTGTTCGAGCGCGCCCAGTTCGGCGTCCCGGCCCGTGAACGCGCCGGGCACCGGGGGGAGTTGACTGGGAATGGCCCCTGTCGAAGCGGCACGTCCGGCCGGCGGCGCCGGCCGGACGTGCTCGGCGCGGGGGGTGTGGGAGGGGAAGTGGCCGGCGGGAGGGGTCCGGCTGAGGTGCGCGAGCCGGCGGTGCGACGCCAGCCAGGCGTCGACGCCTCCCAGCGAGCAGCCGCAGGCCCGCACGAACGCCGCCACCAGCTCGGCCCGTGGCAGCGTCGGTCGTCTCAGCATGTCCGCCATGGTGCTGCGGGGCAGGGACTCGCCACAGCGGGAGGCTCGCTCCTCCAGCTGTCGGAAGGTGAGGCGCGAGGCGGACTTGAGTTTCCCCAGGGCGTGGACGAACTCGCCAACGGTGGTGATCTGCTGCGGGCAGGGCATGTCGGGGTGCGATCGGAAGCGCTGCATGTATCTCCCCTCAACGATCGATCCACGCAAGCCTGACCCGTTGCACGGGCGATGAATCATGGGATGCATAGCACCTTGTGTGGTCGCGTGTCGGGGGGACGGGCGGACGGCGGCGCCCGAATGTCCCACAGTTCGGCCCGGACCGGTTGGGACGGCCCCTAAGGGGGAGTTCGCTGAGTTTCGCTGCCATCTGGCATGAAAGCGGCCTCAGATGAACGAAATTGGTCGGACTCCCCGTGAAAAGTAACGGAACCCGGTGCGCCCCTGTCCTGTCCGAAAGCATCGGACGGACCGGACGGTCATCCGGACAGGCCGCCGGGGTCGCCGGAGAAAGCGCCGGAGAAGACGTCGTGAACGGCGCCGAAAAGGGCGCGGGAAAAGGACGGACATGCCGTCCGGGACAACCGGAGCCTCTTGCCGGCCGCACGCGGTCATCGCGAACCTGGTGCACGCCGCCACCGCCGTTGCCGACGTTTCCGCAGTTGCGAAAGCGAAGAGCAATCGCCGAGGTCCGCCCCAGCCCCGCTCGGGAGACCGGTCCACTCAGCGCCCCGAGGAGAACCGCTTCGTGACAACCACCGCCGACACCCTCACCGACGAGCCCTTCCCCGAGGACGCGCCGCCGCGACCGCGCCCGCTCCTGGTGCGCGTCGTCGCCACGGCGGCGCTGGTCTGGATGGTCTTCGCACTGGCCCACAATGTGCTCACCGGGAACTTCTGGCTCTGGGTCATCCCCGGGATGCTGCCGCCGATCACCTTCCTCGCCGTCCCCCTGCTGCTGCTCGCCGCCGGGGCCTTCCTGCGCGGCTGGCGGCTGTTGGTCCTGGGGCGGGCCACCATCGCCCTGGTGGTGGGCCTGCCCTGGTCCGGGATCAACCTCGCCGCGCTCGACGGGCCCGACTGGTCGGCCGGTCCCGGGCCGACCGTGCGCGTGGTGACCCTGAACACCGACTACTGGGCGCAGAACCGCGACGGGATCTGGACCGACCGCCGCGACCGGGGCGCGCTCTTCTCCTACCTCAGGTCCCTCGACGCGGACGTGTACCTGCTCCAGGAGCACATGCGCCGCGTCGACGAGACGCCCGTCCCGATCACCGAAGTCGCCGACGTGCGGGAGGCGTTCCCCGAGTACGAGGCGGTCGCCGACGGCACCCTGCTCACCCTGTCACGGCTGCCGGTCGCCGGGCGGGACGTCGTCCACTCCCGCGACGAGCCCGCGCTCGCCTTCCCGGCACCCTACGGGCTGCGGGTCGATCTCGCGGTCGGGGAGGAGGTGATCTCCACCTACAACGTGCACATGCCCGTCCAGCTGATGATGGAGGAGAACCCGCTGACGCCGGACTTCTACCGCGAGATCCGGGAGCGCGGCCAACGCCGGGCCGAGGAGTACCGGGCGCTCGCCGAGGCGGTCGAGGACAACCCCCGGCCGCTGCTCGTCGCCGGCGACTTCAACACCAGCCCCGCCATGGGCGACAACCGCGCGCTGCTCGACGTCACCACCGACGCCGTCGCCAGCACCGGCCTGCTCCACCCGACGAGTTGGCGGGTCGGGGGCGGCGTCCCCCGGCTGTGGCGCAACGACTGGGCGCTCGTGGCCGGCGGACTCGGCGTCCGCGACTACGAGTTCCTCGACCCCCGTGGCAACTCCGACCACACCGCGCAACTGCTCGAACTGACCGTGCCCACCGGACCGGAGGAAGACCGTTGAACACCACGAACCGTGGGGTGACCGTGGTCGTCGCCCTCACCGCCGCCGTGGCGCTGGCCGCCGGCTGCTCGTCCGCACCCGCCGCCGAGGAGACGGAGGCCGCCCCCGGCTCGGGGGCCGCGGCCGGGGACGACCCCTGCGCCGCCTACGCCGCCTACCAGGGCCACGAGGGCACCACCGTCAGCGTGTTCAGCCCCGTCCGGGGCGCCGAGGCGGAACGGTTCCAGGAGTCCTGGGCGACGTTCACCGAGTGCACCGGCATCGACCTCGCCTACGAGGGCAGCGACGACTTCGAGACCCGGATCGGCGAGCTGGTCGCCGAGGGCAACCCGCCGGACGTGGCCCTCGTCCCCCAACCCGGCCTGGTCCGCGCCCTCGCCGAGCGGGGCGTGCTGGCGCCCGCCGCCGGCGACGTCGCGACGGCCGCCAGCGCCCACTTCTCGCCGAGCTGGCTGGCCTACGGAACGGTCGCCGACGAGCTGTACGCCACGCCGCTGGACGCCACCGTCAAGGGCTTCGTCTGGTACGACGCCGACCTCTTCCGGGAACACGGCTGGACGGTCCCGCGCACCTGGGACGAACTGACCGAGCTGAGCGCCGAGATCGCCGCCACCGGTACGACCCCGTGGTGCGTCGGCATCGAGTCCGGGGTGGCGACCGGCTGGCCGGCGACCGACTGGATCGAGGACGTGCTGCTGCGCGCCGAGGGTCCCGAGGTCTACGACGCCTGGGTCGAGCACGCCATACCGTTCGACGACCCGCGCGTCGTGGCGGCGGCCGAACGGGCCGGCGCGATCCTCCGCGACCCGGACCTCGCCGGGGACGGCGCCGGCGGCGACGCCACGGCGATCGCCGAGACCCCGTACCAGGTGGCCGGCCAACGCCTGCTGGAGGGCGGCTGCGCCCTGTACAACCAGGCGTCGTCGTTCGCGACCCACTGGCCCTCGGGCACCGAGATCGGCGCGGACGGCGACGTGGCGGCCTTCCCGCTGCCGCCGATCACCGCCGAGGCCGCGCCCGCCACGGTGGTCGGTGGGCACTTCGTGGTCGGCTTCGCCGACCGCCCGGAGGTCGAGGCGGTACGGGCCTACCTGGCCGGCCCAGAGTTCGCCAACAGCCGTGCCGAACTGGGGAGTTGGGTCTCGCCCAACAGCGGACTCGACGCCGCCCGCGTCCCGGGCGAGGCCGAGCGACTCGCCGCCGAGCTGCTCCAACACCCGGAGGCCGTCGTCAGGTTCGACGGCTCCGACCTCATGCCGTCGGCCGTGGGCACCGGGTCGTTCTGGTCCGGCATGACCGACTGGCTCCTCGGCGCGGAGACCGAGGACGTGCTGCGCGAGATCGAGACCGGCTGGCCGGCGGAGTGAGCGGCCCGAAGGACGCCACGGCCGCGACCGGCGGCCGGCGCCCCGCCCCCGAGGGGCCCGCCGGGCCCGCCACCCCGGCGGGCGACCACGACAAGGCACGACAAGGGTGGAGGCAGCGGTGAGTGGAGTGGTGAGCGAACCGACGCGCGACGGGCGGCGCACCCCGCTCACGGTCGCGGTCACCGGGGCCGCCGGAATGCTCGGACGGCCGCTGGTCGAACGGCTGTTGGGCGACGGCGACACCGTCGTCGCCCTGGACGTGGCCCCCGAGGTGCACGACCTCGCGCCCGCCGGGGCGCCGGGGCCACGGCCACGGACGGTGCGGGCCGACGTGCGGGACACCGCGGCCGTGCTCGCCGCCGTGCGCGGCGCCGACGTCGTGGTCCACGCGGCGGCGGCGCTGCCCAGCTACCCGGCCGCCGAGATCGCCGACGTCGACGTGCGCGGCACCGAGTCGGTGCTGACGGCGGCCCGTTCGGCCGGCGTGCCGCGCGTGGTGCACGTCTCATCGACGGCGGTCTACGGCCTGCCGGAGCACGTGCCGACCCCCGAGACCGCCGACTTCGGGCCCGTCGACCCCTACAGCCGGGCCAAGATCCAGGCGGAGCTGGCCTGCCGCGCGGCCCGCGCCTCGGGCCTGACGGTGCCGGTGCTGCGGCCCAAGACCTTCCTCGGCCCGCAGCGCCTCGGCCTCTTCGCCATGCTCTTCCAGTGGGCCGACGAGGGCCGGCACTTCCCGCTCCTCGACGGCGGGCGGGTGCGCACCCAGATGCTCGACGTCGAGGACCTGGTGGCCGCGACGTGCGCCGCCGCGCGCGGCCCGGCGGAGCGGGTGAACTCCGACTTCAACATCGCCGCGACCGAGTTCGGCACCCTCGCCGAGGACTTCCAGGCGGTGCTCGACGAGGCCGGCTACGGCCGCCGGGTCCGCGCCGTGCCCGCCGGCCCCGCCCTGCCGCTGCTGCGCCTGCTGGACTCCACCGGGCTCTCGCCCGTCTACGGCCGGCTGCTGGCCAAGCTGCGCCGCGACTCCTATGTGACGACCGACCGCGCCGCCGCCGCGCTCGGCTTCCGGCCCCGGTGGTCCAACCGCGCGTCGATCCTGCGCACCTACCGCTGGTGGCGGGAGAACCAGGCGGCCGTGACCGGCACCCCCGCCGGGCGCACCCACCGGTCACCCTGGCGGGAGGGGGCCCTCCGTGTCGCGAAGCTGGCGTTCTGAACGGGCGCGCCGCCCCGCCCGCCGCCCGCGGCGCGCGGTCTGGACCGCCCTGGCGCTGGCGGCCGTGCTGGCCGGGCTGGTCGCCTGGCTGGTCGGCAACGGGGCCGAGACGTTCGACGCCGCCCGCTCCCTGCACCCCGTGCCGCTGGCCGCCGCGCTGCTGGCGACCTCGGCCGGCGCTGTGGTGGCCGCGCTGGCCTGGCGGGCCGCGCTGACCGGGACCGGGGCCGTTCTGCCGCTGAGCGGCTGCCTGCGGGTGTGCCTGGTGGGGCAGCTCGGCAAGTACCTGCCGGGCTCGCTGTGGCCCGCCATGGTGCAGGCGGAACTGGCGGGGCGTCGGGGCGTTCCCCGGCTGCTGGTCGTCACCGCCTTCACCGTCAGCCTGGGGGCGTCGCTCAGCGCGGGCGCGCTGGTCGGCACGGTCGCCGTGCTGGGAGGCGGGTGGGCGAGCGGACCCTGGCCGACCGCGCTGGTCGCGGTGCTCGCCGCCGCGTTCCTCGCCGTGCTGGCCCGGCCCCGGCTGATCACCCACGGACTGGGCCGGCTGCTGGCCCGGGTCACCGGCGGTCCGGCGGAGCGGGTGCGGCCCGGCGCGGTCCGCGCCTGCCTGCTGCTGTCCGTCCTCGGCTGGGTCGTCACCGGCCTGCACGTGTGGTTCCTCGCGCTGGCGCTGGGGGCGCCACCGCTGGCGGCCCTGCCGCCGGCGGTCGGCGGGCTGGCCCTGGCGACCGTCGTCGGCAGCCTCGTCGTCATCGCGCCCGGCGGCCTCGGCGCCCGGGAGGCGGTCCTCGTCGGCGTGCTGGCCACCCTGCTGCCGCTGCCCGCCGCCGGCGTGGTCGCCGCCGCCAGCCGGCTGCTCACCCTCTTCGGCGAGTGCCTGGTCGCCCTCGCGGCCACCCTCGCCGACCGGCGCGCGCACCAGCGGGCCGGCGTCCCCGTCCCGGAAGGAGCAGGACCGTGAACGACGCGCGAACGGAAGACCCGCGCTACGACGTCTGCATCGCTCTCAACTACTACGCGCCCTATGTGAGCGGGCTCACCGAGGTGGCCCGCGTGCTCGCCGAGGGGCTGGCCGCGCGCGGCAGGTCCGTCGCGGTCGTCACCTCCCGCCACGACCGCTCCCTGCCGCGCCGCGAACGGATCGCGGGCGTCGAGGTGTTCCGCGCCCCGGTCCTCGCCCACGTCGGCCGAGGCGTGGTGGCCCCCGGCTTCCCGAAGCTGGTCTCCCTGGTCGCCCGGCGCTCCCGGGTGCTCAACCTGCACCTGCCGATGCTGGAGGCGGCCCGGATCGCGGCCCGCTGCGGGAACGTCCCCGTGGTGAGCACCTACCACATCGACGTCTGGGTGCCCCGCACGCTGACCACCCCGCTCCAGGTGGCCGCCGTCAACCGGTCGGCGCGGCACGCGCTCGCCCGCTCGACGGCCGTCGTCGTCAACAGCGAGGACCAGGCCAGGTACTCGTTGCAGTGGCCGGTGATCCGCACCCGCCCGTGGCAGGCGATCTCCGCGCCCTGCGTGCACCGGGAGGGCGGCCGGCCGGTGTACCGCTCCTCCGAGGGGCTGCACGTCGGATTCCTGGGCCGCATCGTCGAGGACAAGGGCATCCCGTACCTGGTGCGCGCCTTCCGCCGGCACGCCGCGCCCCAGGACCGGCTGCTCATCGGCGGCGACCACGAGGACGTGCGCGGCAGGAGCGCCGTCGCCGAGGTCAGGGCCGCCATCGGCGACGACCGGCGGATCACGCTGCTGGGCTTCCTGAGGGGCCGTCAGATAGCCGACTTCTACGCGTCGATCGACGTCTTCGCCCTGCCCTCGGTGGCCGAGTCCTTCGGCATCGTGCAGGCCGAGGCCATGATGGCCGGCGTCCCCTGCGTCACCTCGGACCTGCCGGGCGGCAGGTATCCCGTGGTGGCCACCGGCTTCGGCCGACTCGCGCCGCCCCGCGACCCGGACGCGGTCTGGCGGGCGGTCGAGGAGCTGCGCGACCTCCCCGCCGAGCGGCGGGCCGTCCACGCCAAGGAGGCGCGCGACCGCTTCGGCGTCGCCGCGTGCCTGGACGCCTACCAGGAACTGTTCGACCGGGCCTCCTCCGGAGCGCCCCTCGGGCACGCCGACTGACCGTCGGGAGAGACGAGGAGCCTTGCGTATGACCACGTCGTCCGCGCGACGAAGCGCCTCCGCGCACCCCGTTCCGACGCGCGCCCCCGCCCGCCCGAGCGGCGCGGCCGTGGGGCTGCTCCGCGCGATGCGCCCCCGGCAGTGGACGAAGAACGTCCTGGTGCTCGCCGCGCCGTTCGCCGCCGGCGCGTTGCTGAACGGCGGCACCGCACCGCGCCTGGCGATCGCGTTCGTGGCGTTCTCCCTTGCGGCGTCCGGGATCTACCTCGTCAACGACGCCAGGGACGTCGAGGCCGACCGGGCCCACCCCACGAAGCGGGACCGGCCGATAGCGGCCGGCGTCGTGCCGGTCCACCTGGCGCTGGCCGTCGCCGGGGTGCTCCTGTCCGGGGCGGTGGCGCTGGCCGCGCTCGCCCGCTGGGAGCTGGCGGCCCTGCTCGGCGCCTATGTGACGATCCAGCTGGCGTACTGCCTCTGGCTCAAGCACCAGCCGGTCTTCGACATCTGCTGTGTCTCCTCCGGCTTCCTGTTGCGCGCCATCGCCGGCGGCGTGGCCACCGGCATCGCGCTCTCCCCGTGGTTCCTGCTGGTCGCCGGCTTCGGATCGCTGTTCATGGTGACCGGCAAGCGCTACGCCGAGCGGATGCTCGCCGAGCGCACCCACACCGGGTTCCGCCGGTCGCTGGAGGCGTACTCGGCCTCCTACCTGCGGTTCGTGTGGGCGCTCTCGGCCACGGTGCTCGTCACCACCTACAGCATGTGGGCGTTCGAGATCCGGGAGGCCGAGAACAGCCCGGTGTGGCCGCTGCTGTCGATCGCCCCGTTCGTCATGGCGGTGCTGCGGTACGCCATGGAGGTCGACCGGGGGAGGGCCGGCGAACCCGACGAGGTCGTCCTGGGCGACCGCGTGTTGCAGACGCTCGCCGTGGTCTGGCTCGGCACGCTCGGCGTGGTCGTGTACGGCTGAGCCGCGCCGTCGGCCGCGCCCGGGCGGCTTGTCGGTCCCCCGTCGCGAACGGTTCGGCTCCACACCGTGCGGATGGGTGAACTCCGTGCGCATAATCGCCACTTGGCCCGCATGGCCCATGCGCCGGCGGGCCACCGGCAGTGCGAAGCAGTCGTCAGGAAGAGCAGCACATGAACGAGAACACCGGTGACGCCATCGACACCACGGTGCCGCACTCCGCGCGGATCTGGAACTACTGGCTGGGCGGGCGCGACCACTACGAGGTGGACCGGGTGGCGGGCGACGCGTTCCGGGCGCGCTTCCCCGGCATCACCGTCGGCGCGCGGGCCGCGCGGTACTTCCTCGCCCGCGCGGTGCGTCACCTGGCGGAGGAGCGCGACGTGCGGCAGTTCCTCGACATCGGCACGGGGTTGCCCAGCGTGGACAACACCCACGAGATCGCCCAACGCGTCAACCCCGAGGCCCGCACCCTCTACGTGGACAAGGACCCGCTGGTCATCGCCCACGCGCGGGCGCTGCTGACCAGCGCGCCGCGGGGCACGACCCGCTACCTCCTGGCCGACATCCGGGAGCCGGAGGCCATCCTGGAACACGCCGCCGAGCACCTGGACCTCACCCGCCCCGTCGCGCTGATGCTGATGGGCATCCTCGGGCACATCGAGGACCTCGACGAGGCCCGGTCGATCACCCGTCGCCTGGTCGCGGGACTGCCGTCCGGGAGCTATCTGGTGCACTACGACAGCACCAGCACCAGCGAGGACTACGTGGCGGCCATCGCCGGGTACAACGCGCAGGCCCCGGTGCCGTACATCCTGCGCGATCCGGAGGAGCTGCGGCCGTTCTACGACGGACTGGAGCTGGTGGAGCCGGGGTTGATCTCCTGCTCCCGCTGGCGGCCCGACACCCTGGCCCTGGGCCTGCCCGAGGAGGTCCACCAGTACGGCGCCGTCGCCCGCAAGCCCTGACCACGGCGTCCCCGGCGCCTCGGGACGGCGGCACCGGGCCGGCAACGGCCCGGTGCCCCACCGGCGTTCAGCCCGGTCCCGCCCACGGCCGCCCGCCGCTCGGCCGCCAGCTCGGGCCAGCGGAGGGACGGGAGCCACGGGTCGGGGGCGCGTTCTCCGCGTGCGAGAAGGTGGGGCAGGTGGGACTCGAACCCACGGCCGACGGATTATGAGTCCGTTGCTCTAACCGGCTGAGCTACTGCCCCTTCTCGGCGTGCCGCGCACATCTGTGCGCGCCGTCTGCCGCAGCATAGCTGCTCATACGATCTGCCGCCCGGGCCGGCCCGGGCGTACGCAGGCAGGGACACCGGGCACGGGGTGATCGGTTCCCGGGGTTCGGGGAGAGATGCCGCGGATACGACGAAGGGCCCCGAACGGGGCCCTTGGAGTGATGCTCCCCCGACTGGACTCGAACCAGTAACCTGCCGGTTAACAGCCGGCTGCTCTGCCAATTGAGCTACAGGGGACTGCTCCGCTCGGAGTCGGCCACCACCGGGGCGGAGGCGACACCGCGCTGCGGGCCATACATTAGCGCATGTGAGGGGGTGCTTCGAAATCCGTATCCGAGTCACCCGCTTATGGAGGGCCGGGCGGGTCAGGAGAAGATCAACGGAAGCGAGAAGAGGAGCATCCCATGCGCAAGCTGGTGTTCATCGCGGGAGTGGCGGTCGGGTACGTTCTGGGCGCCAGGGCCGGGCGTGAGCGGTACGAGCAACTGGCGGCCGCGGCCGAGCGGTTGAGGACCAACCCCGCCGTGCGGAACAGCGTCGACTCCGCCGCGCACGCCGGGCGGCGGGCCGCCGCCAAGGCGGCCGAGGTGGTCGCCGACCGGGCCGGGGACCGCCTCCCCGAGGGCGTCGCCGGCCGGCTGCGGGCGGTGGGCGGCGAACGCGAGGCGTCCGACACCGCGCTCGCCGACGACTGGGGCACCCGCTGACGGGTCGTTGAGCCGGCCGGGCCCCGTCGCCTCCGCCTCGGGTCCGGTCGGTGGGCATTGCCGAGAGTCGCGTCGGTGGCTAGCGTGGTGTTCGGCATGTCGTCTCATGGTCGGGATGCCGAACATGGCGAGCAGGACCTGTGCGGTCGGGGAGGCAACGGGCATGGGGAGACGGGTACCGGCGGTCAGCCGGGCACTGGACATACTGGAACTCTTTCTCGAAGGCGACGGAACGCTGTCCGCGCCCGAGATCACCCGCCGTCTCCAACTCCCGCGCACCACGGTGCACGAGTTGGTGACCACGCTGGCGGCGCGTTCCTATCTGGTGCCGGTGGCCGAGCAGCCGGGCCGCTACCGGCTGGGGGTGCGCACCTACCAGCTCGGCAGCCGCTACGCGGAGCAGCTCGACCTGGCCGCCGAGGGCCAGCAGGTCGCCCGCTCGGTCGCCGAGACCTGCGGGGAGACGGTCCATGTCGCGGTGCTTGAGGGCACCGACGTGATCTATATCGCCAAGGTCGACAGCACCCACGCCGTGCGGATGGTCTCGGCCGCCGGCCGGCGGCTGCCGGCGCACTGCACCGCCGTCGGAAAGATGCTGCTGGCCTCGCTCTCCGCGGAGGAGCTGGACGCGCGGCTGCCCGAGGGCGAGCTGCCGGCCATGACGCCCAACTCGATCACGGACGTGGCGACGCTGCGCCGGGCGCTGGCCGAGATCGCCGAGCGCGGGGTCGCGACCGAGAGCCAGGAGTCCAACGCGGACGTGACCTGCGTGGCCGCGCCGGTGCGCGACCGCTCGGGCCGGGTGGTCGCGGCGCTGAGCGTCTCGGTCCCGATGATCCGCTGGAGCGAGGAGCGGCAACGGGAGCTGACCGAGCTGGCGCGCGAGGGCGCGGGGCGGCTCTCCGAGCGGCTGGGTCACCACCGGGCCGGCTGACGGCCCGGCCGGGCGGCGCACGGCACCGTGCGCGCGCCGGCACAGTACGCGAACAGCAGGCGGGGAAGGGGAGTCGCCGTGGGACACGGCTGGGAGATCGCGGTTCGAGCACGGGCCGAGCTGGGGGAGGGACCCACCTGGGACCCCGTCGCCGAGCGGCTGCTGTGGGTGGACATCCTCTCCGCCCGCGTCCACGGGTTCGATCCGGCCACGGGCCGCCGGGTGGTGCTGCCGACCGAGCAGCACGTCGGCGCGGCCAGGCCCCGCCGGGGCGGCGGCCTGGTGGTCAACCTCCGCGACGGCGTCGGGGTGTACGACGCGGACGGCGCGTTCCGCTGGCTGCACCGCGAGGCGGTGCCGGGCCGGCGGGGCAACGACGCGGCCGTCGCGCCCGACGGCTCGCTGTGGGCCGGCTCCATGCGCTACGACGAGCGGCCGGGCGGCGGCTCCCTGATCCGGGTCGCGCCGGACGGCGCGGCCACGACGGTGCTGCCCGAGGTGACCGTCAGCAACGGGCTCGGCTGGAGTCCGGACGGCGGCACGCTCTACTACATCGACACCCCGACCCGCCGCATCGACGCCTGCGCGGTCGCGGAGGACGGCTCGATCGCCGAGCGGCGGGTGCTGGTGGACACCGGGCGGCTGTCGGGCTTCCCTGACGGGATGACGGTGGACGCCGACGGCTGCCTGTGGGTGGCGTTCTGGGACGGCGGCGTGGTGCGGCGGTTCACCCCCGAGGGAGCGTTGGAGATGACCGTGGAGCTGCCGGCCACCAGGACCACGGCCTGCGCGTTCGGCGGGCCGGGACTGACCGATCTGTATGTGAGCACCGCGCGGGTGGGCATCCAGCCGGAAGCCGAGCCGCTGGCCGGCTCGCTGCTGGTGCTGCCCGGGATCGGCCGGGGTCTTCCGCAGCCCGCCTTCGCCGGCTGAACGCGGGTCGCCCGCAGGGGAGTTGGCGCGCTCCGGAATGCGCGGGGGCCGGTCGCTCGTTGCCTCGGGGGTCAGGACCGTGCGGTCGGCACGCCGGGTGCGCGCGGCGCGGTCCACGCGAACGACGACGCTTCAGGAGGCGGTTTCCCCATGGCCCTGCCCACCACCCTGCCCACCGCCGGACGCGAGTGGCATCTGGTCGCCCGCCCGACGGGCTGGCCGACCGACGCGAACTTCGCCCTGCGCACCGCGCCGGTCAGCGAGCCGGGCGCGGGAGAGATCCTGGTGCGCAACCGGTATCTGTCCGTCGACCCCTATATGCGCGGCCGGATGAACGCCGGCAGGTCCTACATCGCGCCCTTCGAACTCGACGAGCCGATGCTTGGGGACGCGCTGGGCGAGGTGGTGGCCTCGCGGGCCGAGGGCTTCGCCGTCGGCGACCTGGTGACGCACCACCAGGGCTGGCGGGAGTTCGCCACCCTGCCGGCCGCCGACGCCGTTCCGGTGCCCCGGGACCTCGACGTGCCCGACACCGCGTTCCTCGGCGTGCTCGGCATGACCGGGCTCACCGCCTACGTGGGCATGAAGGACATCGCCCGGGTCCGGGAGGGTGACGTCGTCTTCGTCTCGGGCGCCGCCGGCGCGGTGGGCGGCCCGGCGGGGCAGATGGCCAGGCTGCTGGGCGCGAGCCGGGTGATCGGCAGCGCGGGCGGGCCCGAGAAGACCCGGCTGCTGACCGAGGAGTTCGGCTTCGACGCGGCCGTCGACTACAAGGCGGCGCCCGTCGGCGAGCAGCTGGCCAAGGCCGCCCCCGAGGGGATCGACGTCTACTTCGACAATGTGGGCGGCGACCATCTGGAGGCCGCGCTGGACGCGCTCAACGTCTTCGGCCGGGTGGCCGTCTGCGGGCTGATCTCCTCCTACAACGCCACCGAGCCGGCTCCGGGGCCGCGCAATCTGGGCCTGGTGCTGGGCAGGCGGCTGCGGGTCGAGGGCTATCTGGTGACGGACCACCAGGAGCGGCGCGAGGAGTTCCTCCGGCAGACGGCGGAGTGGCTGCGCGCCGGTCAACTGCGCTACCGGGAGACGGTGTGCGAGGGCATCGAGCGCGCGACGGAGGCGTTTCTCGCCATGATGCGCGGGGGCAACGTCGGGAAGATGCTGGTCAGCCTGGAGGGCTGAACACCCGCCCGAGGAGGGGCACTTCGCGCTCGCGGGGTGCCCCTCCGGCCTGCTGGTGATCCTCCAGATCGTGCTGCCGCTCTCCCGGCCGGTGCTCGCCGCCGTGTCGATCTTCACCTTCATCGGGTCCTGGAACAACTTCATGTGGCCGTATCTGGGCACCACCGATCCGGACCTGGCCACGCTGCCGGTCGGGCTGGCCACCGTGCAGTCCTCGTTCGGCGTGCGCTGGGCGCATGTGATGGCGGGCGCCCTGCTGGCCGCGCCTCCGTTGCTGATCGTGTTTGTCTTCTTCCAGCGACAGATCGTCCGGGGCGTGGCGCACACCGGGATCGCCGGCCAGTGAGGTCCCCGCGCTGAGACGGGTCGGAACGATCCCCCGGAGCCGTTGACGGGGGATCGTTCCGACCATAGATTTTGTTCGAAGTTGCGATCGCAGTGCGAAATTTCGAACGAATGCGATCGACGCATCCGAACGCCCCGTTGAGCAAGCAGGGACCCGCATGAGTTCTGAGCACACCGCCCGTTTCACCCTGGACCCCGCCTTCGCCGTCTCCCCGGTGGACGAGCGGATCTTCGGCTCCTTCGTCGAGCACCTGGGGCGCTGCGTCTACAACGGCGTCTACGAGCCGGGCCACGCGAGCGCCGACGAGGCCGGGCTGCGCACCGACGTCCTCGACCTGGTGAAGGAGATGGGCGTCACCGTCGTCCGCTACCCGGGCGGCAACTTCGTCTCCGGCTTCAAGTGGGAGGACTCCGTCGGCCCCAAGGAGGACCGGCCTCGCCGGCTCGACCTGGCCTGGCGGTCCACCGAGAGCAACCAGTTCGGGCTCAGCGAGTTCGTCGACTTCGTCCGCAAGGTCGGCGCCGCCCCCATGCTGGCCGCCAACCTGGGCACCCGGGGCGTCGCCGAGGCCATCGAACTCCAGGAGTACGCCAACCACCCCGGCGGCACCGCGCTGTCCGAGCTGCGGGCCGAGCACGGCGACCGGGAGCCGTTCGACATCCGCCTGTGGTGTCTGGGCAACGAGATGGACGGCCCCTGGCAGACCGGCCACAAGACCGCCGAGGAGTACGGCCGGCTGGCCGCCGAGACCGCCCGCGCCATGCGGCAGATCGACCCGGACGTCGAGTTGGTGGCCTGCGGCAGCTCCAGCCAGGGGATGCCGACGTTCGCCAGCTGGGAGTCGACCGTTCTTGAGCACTCCTACGAACTGGTCGACCACATCTCGCTGCACGCGTACTACTACGAGCAGGAGGGCGACCGGGACTCGTTCCTGGCCTCCGCCGTGGACACCGAGTCCTTCATCGAGAACGTGGTCGCCACCGCCGACCACGTGGGCGCCCGGCTGAAGTCGAAGAAGCGCGTCAACCTCTCCTTCGACGAGTGGAACGTCTGGTACCAGGACGGCAGCGCGCCGCAGCTCAGCGACGAGGGCCGGGGCGAGGACTGGGCCGAGGCCCCGCGCCTGTTGGAGGACAACTACTCGGTGACCGACGCCGTCGTCGTCGGGTCGCTGCTGATCGCGCTGCTCCGCCACGCCGACCGCGTCAAGGTCGCCTGCCAGGCCCAACTGGTCAACGTCATCGCGCCGATCGCCACCGTGCCCGGCGGCCCGGCCTGGCGGCAGACCATCTTCTACCCGTTCGCCCAGGCGTCGAGGTACGGCCGGGGCACCGTGCTTGAGGTGCGCCCGCAGAGCCCGACCCACGAGACCGCCAGGTACGGCGAGGTGGACCTGCTGCACGCCACGGCGGTGCGGGACGAGGAGACCGGCGCCGTCACGGTGTTCGCCGTCAACCGGGACCAGCGCGAGGCGCTGCCGCTTGAGGTCACGCTGGCCGGCCTGGACCTCGGCGAGGTCGTGGAGCACAGCGTGCTCTCCGACGCCGACCCCGACGCCCGCAACACCGCCGACGAGCCCGACCGCGTCATCCCGCACGCCGGCACCGGGACCACCCTCGAAGGCGGCACGCTGAAGGCCACCCTGGAGCCGCTCTCCTGGAACGTGATCCGCCTGGCCTGACCGCGCGTCCGCCCGTCCGAGCACCCGCCGCCGCCCGTCGACCTCGCCGTCCGGGCGGCGGCGGGCTGTCCCGTTCCCGCAGGGCGCGGCATCCGCCGCGCGACGCCCGGGGTGTCCGAAAACAGCCGCTCTGCGGGCGCGTTGGTGTCCCCTTCCGCTCATCCGCCGTTCACGCGGCGGTCGGAGAGTGCGGTTGTTCAGGCCACAACCAACCGCCGGGAGCAGCACCATGGGCCACGGGCACCACCACCATCACGGTCATGACCACCACCACCCGCACCACGAGGCCGAGGCGAGACCGCTGCCCGAGGCGCTCGATCTGGCCGTTCCCGACGAGGAGTTGAGCCCGGGCCAGCTCTCCCGCCGGGGTGTGCTGCGCTCCGCCGGGCTGCTCGGCGCCGGCATGGCCGGGGCCGGGCTGGCCGCCGGCGCCGTCGCCGCCCCGGCGGCGGCCGCGAGCCGGGGC
>NZ_RFFJ01000008.1 GCF_003696235.1 Streptomyces triticirhizae | reverse complement strand
CCTGCGGCCCGGGCGGAGGCGGCGGGGTTGGCCCGGGCTGGGGCGCCGGGCCTGCGGCCCGGGCGGGCCCTGGGGCCTTGGGCCGGGGCGGGCTTGGGGGCCGGTGGGCGTGGTGGCTGCCTCAGCCGGCAGGTCCGGACGGGGTCGGGCAGACCCGGTCGAACGGACCTCGCCGGCCCGGCCGGGCCCCGGCGGATCTGGCCGAACGAGCCTGCCGGCCCCGGGCCCGGGCAGGTTCGGGCCCCCGGCGCTCGAACGGCCCGGCGGAGCCAACCGGCCCGGCTTCCGGCGGTTCTCGCCCTGGCCCAGGACCTGCCCGGGCGTTCTCCGGGCCGCTCACACGGTGCGGAGCGCGGGGCGAACGGTCGCCGTAGGCCGTCTCACGTTGCACTCGGGGAGCGTGCCCCGGCCCCGGCCGGGGTGGGGGACCGGGTCAGGCCACCTGGGCCCGGTTCCCCGCCCTGCCGGGGCCGGCGGCCCCTACGCCACCGCCTCCGGCGCCCGTGAGGGCGACGGAGGGCGGCGGAGCGCGGTTTGGCCGGCGCGCCAGGCACCCAGCAGGTGGCGGGCCAGCGCGTCCTCGACCAGGCCCGTCGCGTCGATCCCGAAGACCACGTCGGCCGCCAACTCCGGTTCGTCCGCCAGCAGTCCGGCGACCACCTCGCGCCGCACCAACTGCTCGTGAACGGCGTCGGCCTCCACGTGCTCCTCGTAGAACCGCTCGGCGGCCGGCCCCGCCCCGACCCGGCGCAGCGCGTCGGCCAGCCGCCGCGACCCCGGCGACGAGGTGATCTCCACGGCGGCGAAGTGGCCGACCAGCGCCCCGCGCAGCGCGCGGCGCAGCCCGAACAGCGACATCAGGTTGACGGTCGCCAGCGCCGCCCCGGGCGCCGCGTCCAGCTGGCGGCCGTAGTCGGCGTCCAGGTCGAGGTCGGTCATCAGCTCGGCGAAGAGCCGGGCGTGCGCCCGCTCGGCGCGGCCGGCGCCGAACTCGTCGAACTCGATCGCGACCATCGCGGCCTTCGCCCGCCCGGTGAGCCTCGGCAGCACCCAGGCGTGCGGGTCGGCCTCCTTGAGGTGGTAGACGGAACGCACCGCCGCGTACTCGCGCAGCTGCCACAGTTCACCGTGCCGCGCGAGGAAGTGGCTGACGCTGGCCGGGTCGTCGCCGGCCGGCTCGACCAGCAGCGCGTCCAGCGCCCGTTCCACCCGGTCGCCGCCGGCGACGCCGGCGCGGAGCGCGGCGAGGAACCGTTCCTCGGCCGCGACCCGCAGCCCGAGCGCGGCCGGGTCCCACTCCCGCTCCTCCGGGACGCCGGAGAAGCCCCGGTAGTGCAGCTCGTAGAGGAGGTAGAGCGCCAACTGGAGGTCCTCGCCGAGCGGTTCGGCCCGGGCCACGGCCTCGGGCGCCGGCCAGGCGCCCGAACGGCCGGCGGACAGGGCCTCGATCACCCCGGCCGACACCTCGCCCCTGGCCTCGGGCAGCTCGGGCCCCCGACTCACCGTTCCCCCTCGGGGGCGGCGTCGGCGGCCGGGCCGTCCGCGCGGGCGCGGCGGCGGTGGCTGGTGTCGCACCACGGGAAACGGCGGCTGCGGCGACAGGTGCAGAGCGCCACCAGGAAGCGGTCGCCGCACACCACCCGCCCGTCGTCCAACACCACCTCGACCGGACCCTCCACCAGCAGCGGCCCGTCCCGTTCGGCCACCACCCGGCGCGGACGTTCGGCCACGCCCCAACCCGGGCGTTCGGCCGCACCTCGCCCCGGGCGCTCCGCCACACCTCGCCCCGGACGTTCCGGCACGCCCCGCGCCGGGCGTTCGGCGGTCACCGCTTCTCCCCGCGAATCACCACCAACTCCTCGGTGTCCTCGCCGGGTTGGACCAGGCCGTGCCGCCGCAGCCAGGGCAGCCGCCCGCGCAGCACAGGACCGAACGGTATCCGCGCCCGATCCACCACCTCGGCCCGCAGCCCGGCCCGCTCCAGCCGGAGCAGGGTCTCCTCGGCCGCGCACAGCCCCGAGTGCACCATCAGCAGCACCCCGTGCGGGCGCAGCCGCCCCGGCGCCTCGGCGCAGATCCGGTCCACCACGGCGCGCCCGTCCCTGCCGGCGTCCCACGCCCGGGCCGCGCCCCGGCGCGGCGGCGACTCGCCGGGCGCGGGAACGTAGGGCGGGTTGCAGAACACCACGTCGTAGGAACGGTCGGGAACGGCGGCGAACAGGTCGCCCCGGCGAACGGTGACCCGCCGCCGCGCCAACAGCGCGTTGATCCGGGCGCTCAACACCGCGCGCCGCCCGACGTCCACGGCCGTCGCCGTCGCGCCGAGCCGCGCCGCGAGCACCGCCAGCGCGCCGCTGCCGGCGCACACCTCCAGCACGTCCATCCCGGGAACAAGCCCCTCGCGCCGCAGCGCGGAGGCCAGCATCAACGTGTCCGACTGGGGCGCGTACACCCCGGGCACCACCACGACCCGGCCAAGCGCGGGCGCCAGCGGGGAAGAAGCCAACGAAGCAGCCAACCGACCACACCTCCACACACCCCCACACCGGCCCCGAGACCGCGCGGCCGAGTACCCCCCGCGCGCCGGGCCACACCGCTCCGCGCCGCGCCTCCCCCGAACGGAGCCACCCGAGGTCAGGGGCGCGCGCCCCCGTCTCAAGCGCCCCACCCCCGCGTCACGCGCCCCGCCCCCGCCTCAAGCCCCCCGCCCCTGCCGCACGCGCCGCCTCACGCCGCGGCGCACAGCGCGCGTTCGGCCGTCGCCACCAACGTCGCGGCGACGCGTTCCACCGTCGCGCCCCGGCCCGTGTACAGCAGGTCGAAGCTGTCGAAGGCGGTCAGCAGCCACAGCAGGTCGGTGGCCTGTTGTACGTCGGTGTCCGCGCGCAGCAGCCCCTGTTCGCCCAGCCGCCGGGCCAGTTCGGCCATGCCGCCCGCGCGCCCCTCCTCCATCCGCCGCACCGCGCCGCCCACCGCCTCGGCGTCGAGCCGCGCCATCGAGGAGAGCGCGCGCAGCACGTCGCGATGGGCCGCGTACATGGCGACCACCCCGCCGACCCCGCCGCGCAGCCCCTCGCGCGCGTCGGGGTGCCCGGCCGCGTCGATCATCCGCTCGAAGAGCCCTCCGCTGCGCAGCAGGTCGGCGCCCACCGCGTCGAAGAGCCCGGCGCGGCTGCCGAAGACCAGGTAGACGGTGGGCCGGGCCACCCCGGCGGCCTGGGCGATCCGGTCGATGCTGACCGGTCGGTCCGGCGCCCTGCGCAGCTCCTCGTAGACCGCGTCGATGATGCGCCGACGGGTCGCCCGGGCGCCCTCGGCGCGGAGCCGTTGCTCGTACTTGCGGGGAGGCATGGAGCCAACCTAGTTCCCTTGACAGTGCGTATTACGAAATACAGACTGTCAATCGAAATCGCTCACCGCAACCACGACGACCAACACCCGCCCTACGGAAGGCAGTTCCGTCATGGCCTCATCCCCAGCCCCCGCCCAGATCCGTGTCGGCATCATCGTCGGCACCACGCGCCCCGGCCGCAAGGCCGCCACCGTCGCCGAGTGGGCCCGGGGCATCGCCGCGACCCGCGAGGGGGCGACGTTCGAGATCGTGGACATAGCCGACCACGACCTCCCCTTCCTCGACGAGCCGCTGCCGGCCATGACCGGGCAGTACACCAAGCCGCACACCCGGCGCTGGGCGGAGCGGATCGCCCCGTTCGACGCGTTCCTCTTCGTCACCCCGGAGTACAACGGGAACTTCCCCGGGGTCCTGAAGAACGCGATCGACTTCCTGTACGCCGAGTGGCGCGGCAAGACGGCCGGCCTGATCTCCTACGGCATCCAGGGCGGGGCCAGGTCGGCGGCCTCCCTGACCACGCTGCTGTCGCAGTTCGAGATGACCGTCGTTCCCTCGGGGACGCGGCTGGTGCTCTCCGAGGACTTCAAGGAGATGAAGGAGTTCGCGCCCGGGCCCTCCCGCGAGAAGGAACTGTTGGCCACGGTCGACGAGGTGCTGGCCCAGGCCAGGCTCCGCGAGACGGGCGCCGCGCCCGAGGAGCCGGCCGACGCCTGAACAAACGCCGCCGCCCCCGCCGCCCCGTCGGCTCGACGACCCGCTCGGCCGACGGGGATGCCCGGCTCCTCAGCCGACGGGGATGCCCGGGTTGGTCAACCCGTTGCCGCCCTCGACCGTGTTGTCGGCGGCGACGGTGACCGGGCAGGCGTCGGGGTCGTGGTGGGTGACGTTGATCGCGTACTGGTCAGGCCCGGTGGCACCCGTGAGATCGGCGTGGTTGGCGCGGAAGACCGTGCCGCAGCCCCAGCCGTCCTGCACCTGGTGGGTCTGGAATCCGTCGTTGGTGGTGCGCGTCCCGCTGTTGCCCTCGACCAGCACGTCGTTGCCCTTGATGTCCACCCAGGAGTCGTCGTAGTTGGCCCCGGTCAGACCGCTGCCGTCGAAGGTGTTGTCGATGATCCGGGTACCGGTGGTGCCCTCCTTGACGTCGATGTTCTCGCCGCCGATGCCGGGGCCGAGGGTGTTGCCCTGGATCAGGATGTTGTCGCTGCGGTCGTCGGTCCCTCCGGCGCTGCCGACGTAGACGCCCTCGCCCATGCCGCGCCCGTCGAGGCCGGTGTCCCGGATGGTGGAGTTGGTGATCGAGCCGTCGGAGCTGGAGTTCCGCCAGTGAACGGCCTCCATCGTGAGGGTGTGGACCAGAACGTCGTCGATGTGCACGTCGTCGGCCGCGTCCATCACGATGCCCTTCTGGCCGCCGGTGACGGTGAAACCGCTCAGCCGCCAGTGCGAGGCGCCGTCCAGGTGCAGCCCGTACCCGCCGCCCGCGGTGAGCACCGCGTCCCGGGAGCCGACGAGGGTGATCGGTTCGCTCGCCGAACCGCTGCGGGTCGTGTCGAAGTTGCCCCGGTACTCGCCGTCGGCCAGCGAGATCGTGTCGCCGGGGGCAGCGGCGGCCAGGGCCTCCTCCAACTCGTCGGCCGTGCCGACCTCGACGACGGCCGCAGGCCCGGCGGCCCGCTCCTCCGCTCCCGCAGGGGCGGCACCGGCCGTGGCGGCGGCACCGGCCGTGGCGGCGAGGGCGGTCAGGCCGCCGAGGGCGGCGAGCAGCGCGGCGGCCGGCCGCGGCGGGATGGATCGCATGACGGGGCTCCTCGGAGAGGTGGGGGGCGTCCCCGGCACCGCGCGGGCGCCGACGTCAACGCGGGCCCAACTCCCGTGCGGTTCCGTGGACTTCACTCCAGGCCGGGAACGTATGGGCCCCGGGCTGGGCCGTCAAGAGCGCCGGCCCCCCGGGCCTGACCTGGCCGGGGGCCTCGACCAGCCAACCGTTCAGCGGGGCAGCACGCTCAGCGTCGCCGCCCTGGCCCCCGAGCCCACGATCGGGTCCACATACTGCGCGCCATACCGCCGGTACTTGCTGCGGTAGGCCTCGTCGATCGCGTCGTTGAGCCCGTCGTCGCCCAGTTCGACGAACGTCACCTCGCGGTCGAGCCCCCCGGCCTGGACCCGCCCCTCGTGCCGCTCCCGCGCCGCGTTGAACCACCGGCCCTCCCGTCCCCGCGCGGAGCGGACATACAGCCCGTCGCCGTGGCGCACCACCCAGATGGTGATCGGCCCGTGCTCGGTGCCGTCCTCGCGCAGCGGCACGATCTCCAGTTCGTCGGCGCCGCCGATGGTGTCGAGTTCCTCGTTGCTCCAGGTCGCCATGGGTGCTCCTCGCCTCGGTGTTCGTCTCAGGCCGCGCGTTCGCGTCGCGGCTCCGCACCCGAGGCATCGACCGCCGCCGGGCCGACCTGAACGGCCGGTCGGCGCACCCCCCTTCGCATGGGTGAACGGCCGGCCGAACCACCAGGCCAACGGCCGGACCAACGACGGGGCCCGCCGCCGAACACACGTTCGCCGCCGGACGCACGTCCGCGCCGCACCAGGGCCGCCCCGCCCAGCAGCAGGCCGCAGCAGGCCGCCGGCAGCCAGAGCCAGGCGGCCGATGGCGTGGCCGCCCACGCGCCGGCCAGCACCCAGGCCGCGTTCCCGGGGACCGTCCCCAGCGCCGTCGCGGCGGCGAACGGCGCCCAGCCCATCCGGGAGACGCCCGAGCCCAGGTTCACCACGGCGAACGGGACCGCCGGCACCAGCCGCGCCAGCAGCACGCTGCCGAACGCCCGCTCGGACAGCCGCCGTTCGAGCCCGGCGACGGGCCGGGAACGCAGCAGCGGAAGCAGCGCCTCCCGGCCGAGCAGCCGCCCGGCGGCGAAGCCGAGCAGCGCGCCGGCCACCGTGCCAAGCGTGGTGAGCAACAGCCCGTGGCCGAGCCCGAAGAGCGCCCCGGCGGCGGCGCTGAGCGCCGGCTTGGGCAAGAACGCCACCGTCCCCAGCGCGTACAGCAGCAGGAACACCGGCCAGGCCCACGGGCGGGACGCGTCCGCCACCAGCTCCCTCGGCCCCACGGCCAACCCGGCCGCCGCCAGCCCGCCGAGCAGCGACGCCAACACCGCCAGCCGCCCCCACGGCCCGACCACCGCACGCGCCCACCGTCTCCCCCGCACCCCGCCATGATGCCCCGCGCGCCGCCCCCACATCCCGCGCGGGGCGGGCCGACGCCCCTGTCGAGTCCCGGTCCGCCCGGTGGCCGGTTCATGCTCTGCCCGAGGAGGTGACTCAGGTGGGGCGGCTGGTGGTAGGCGGTGTTCTGCCATGCCAGGGCGACGCGGTACTGGGCGTCGTGAGCCAGCGTGTGCAACGTCGGATCGGTCGGCGTCCCGGTGGCGTAGATCCGCAGCGCCGCGTAGTCGGTGTGCCGCTAGATTCGCCTTCGACTGACAGAGCGTTTTCGTCCTGAACCCACCGATCGGCACCGTCGGCATACCGCTGACCAGGCGTTACATCATCCCGCCCCGGATACGGGTCATGAAACTCGCGGCGCCGGGGCACCTGCTGTGGACCGCGGCGTTGGCCACCCTGACGCCTCGTGGCTCAAGGGCTCCCGTCTGGAGTACATCCTCCAGGCACGCTTCGGCAGCTGGGGCGACTGTCGGCACCTGAAGACCTGGAAGAAGACGTACGCCAAGCCCAGGAGCGGCCGCAAGAAGAAGCCCGTCAGCTGACCGTCCAGCGCTCTGTGGGCGGCGTCAGCGCGGAAGCACTTCGGCCGTGTCGGGCTGGTGCGTCGGGCAGGCCCTCGGCCTCCCGGGCGGCAGTGATCGCATGTAGACGGTCCCCCGTCTGATGCACCTGTCACTCCGTGAATGCCCTGAGCCCCTCTCTTTCGGTACGGCATCATCGATGTCGAAGAGTGGGACACCTTCACCGGCGGGACCAAGGGGACAGTAAAGATGCCTGAGCAGCGCAAGTTTCGCCTCGGCGATCTAGCCGCAGGCCGTACCGTGTCAGGCATCGTCACCGAAAGTGACGTCACGGTTGTCGCGGTGCGGATGTTCGGGCCGACAGCGGCGCAGGTGACGTACCGCCGCCCTGACGGCACCGTGGAGGAGAGGATCCTCTACGAGGACGATGCCGACCGGCTGGCCGAGGTGGCCTCAGGGACGGCGGTCGGTGGCTTCGACGCTGACCCCGGGCTGTTCCGGCTGGCGGCGGAAGCGCTGCGCATCCGCATGGCGGCACGCGGTGACGCCATGCTCGCCGTGTCCACCAGCCTTCTCGACCCGCTGCCCCATCAGATCCAGGCCGTCTACAACGAGCTGCTGCCGCGCACCCCGCTGCGTTTCCTCCTCGCCGACGACCCGGGCGCCGGCAAGACAATCATGGCCGGGCTCTACATCAAGGAGCTGGCATTGCGCGGTGACTTGGAGCGCTGCCTGATCGTCGCGCCGGGTGGGCTGGTCGAGCAGTGGCAGGACGAGCTGCTGGAAAAGTTCGGCCTCGACTTCGCCCTGCTCACCCGACAGCTGATCGACACAACGATCGACGGCAACGTCTTCGACCGGCACCCGCGACTTATCGCGCGTATGGACGGGCTGGCCCGCTCCGACGACCTGAAGCGGCTACTCGGGGAGAGCGGCTGGGACCTGGTCGTCGTCGACGAGGCGCACCGAATGAGCGCCAGCTACTTCGGTACGGAGCTGAAGACCACCAAGCGCTACGAGCTCGGCCGTCTCCTCGGCCGGCTCACCCGACACCTACTACTGATGACCGCCACCCCTCACGCGGGCAAGGAGGAGGACTTCCAGCTGTTTATGACCCTGCTGGACAGTGACCGCTTCAGCGGCCGGTTCCGGGCTGGCATCCACCGGCACGACGTCTCCGGGCTGATGCGCCGCATGATCAAGGAGGACCTGCTCACCTTCGACGGCCGCAGGCTCTTCCCCGAGCGTCGTGCCTACACCGTGCCCTACGACCTCTCGCCCGCCGAACAGCAGCTGTACGAACAGGTCACGGAGTATGTCCGCCGGGAGATGAACCGGGCGGAGCGGCTGGACGGGCGGCGCGGCAACCAAGTCGGTTTCGCGCTCACCATCCTCCAGCGCCGCCTCGCCTCCAGTCCGGCGGCGATCCACCGTTCCTTGGAGCGTCGGCGGCTGCGACTGGAGGCCCGGCGCCAGGAGATGCTGTCGGATCGTCCGCTGCCCCCCGCCGGCACCGCTTCCATCCCGTCTGTGCCGGCCGACGACGAGCTGGACGACCTGACCGGCGGTGAGTTGGAGGAGCTGGAGGAGCAGGTAGTCGACGCCGCGACCGCAGCCCGCACACTCCAGGAGCTGGAGCTGGAGATCGCCGCTCTACACGAGCTGGAAGGTCTGGCGGGACGGGTCTTGGCCTCCGGCGACGACCGCAAGTGGCGGGAGCTGTCGGGGCTGCTGGAGGACGATCCACTGATGCGGGACGAGCAGGGTGTGCCGCGCAAGCTGATCGTCTTCACCGAGCACCGCGACACCCTCGACTACCTGTGCCGCCGTATCAGGAACCTGATAGGCCGCGCGGAGGCGGTCGTCGCCATCCATGGTGGCACTCCGCGCCCACACCGCCGTGACGTCCGCGACGCCTTCAACCAGGACCCCGAGGTCCGCGTCCTCATCGCCACCGACGCCGCCGGCGAGGGCCTGAACCTGCAGCGCGCCCACCTCATGGTCAACTACGACCTGCCGTGGAACCCGAACCGCATCGAGCAGCGCTTTGGCCGCATCCACCGCATCGGCCAGACCGAGGTCTGCCACCTGTGGAACCTGGTCGCCGCCGACACCCGCGAGGGCCAGGTCTTCCAACGGCTCCTCGACAAGATCGAACAGCAGTCGAAGGCCTACGAGGGCAAGGTCTACAACGTCCTGGGCGAGCTGTTCGAAGGCGAACCACTGCGTGGCCTCCTTCTCCAGGCCATCCGTTACGGCGACCAACCCGAGGTCAAGAGCCGGCTTGATCAAGTCATCGACGCCCGGGTGGGTGAACGCGCCGTCGACCTGATCAAGGGCCTGGCACTCGACGCCCATGTGATGGGTCTGGAAGACGTCCAGGCGGTAAGGCTACGGATGGAGGAGGCCCAGGCCAAGCGACTGCACCCGCACTACGTACGGGCCTTCTTCCGCGACGCCTTCGCCCGCCTGGGCGGCCACCTCAGGGCCCGGGAGAGCGGCCGGTACGAGATCACCCACATCCCGGCCGTACTGCGTGACGCGGGCCGCTTCGGGCGGGGCCTCGGCGGGGTTGTGCAGCGCCGGTATGAGCGGGTGTGCTTCGACAGCGAGCGCGTTACGGTGCCTGGCGCCGCTCGTGCCGACCTGATCGCCCCCGGGCATCCTCTCTTCGAGGCCGTGCTGGAAGAGACAATCCGTTGCCACGGCGACCTGCTCACCCGGGGCACGGTCCTCGTCGATGCCTCCGGCGCAGGCACCCGCCCTCGGCTGCTGTCCGCGCTGGTCCAGGATGTCGTCGACGGGCACCGTCGCTCGGTTGACCGCTCCTTCGCCTTCGTCGAACTCCACCCGGACGGCACGGCCCACGACGCCGGACCCGCCCCTTACCTCGACTACCGCCCGCCCACTCCCCGGGAGGCCGAGGCGATGGCGGTCCTACTCAAGGAGGACTGGCTGCGGGACGGCGGCCCTGCCCGCGCGATGGACTGGGCAGTGCGCGAGGCGGTACCCCAGCACCTGAACCGGACGCGGGAACGCCTCCTGCCCATTATCGACCGCACGCGCGCCCAGGTAGAGCAGCGCCTCCGCCAAGAGATCAGCTTCTGGTACGCCCAGGCCGGGAAACTCGAACTCGACCTTGCCGAGGGCAAGAAGGTCCGCCACCGCCCCGAGACCGCCCGTGCCTGGGCCGAGGACCTCGAACGGCGCCGCGAGCAGCGCCTCGCCGCGCTCGACAAGGACCAGGCGCTCCAAGCCCGGCCACCCGTCGTCGCTGGCTGCGCGCTCGTTGTCCCCGTCGGCTGGCTCGCGCGGCACATCGGCCCCACTGTGACCCCGGCGGAGAAGGCCGCGCTTGACGCCCTGCACGCCGCCGACAGCTACGAGACTGACCACCGCGCCGTCGCCGCCGTCCTCAGCGCCGAGCGCGACTTGGGCCGCGTCCCCGAGGAAATGGCGCACAACAACCCTGGCTACGACATCCGCTCCCTTACGATTGACGGTCACCTCGTGCACATCGAGGTCAAGGGCCGCAGGGAGGGCGCGGAGCACTTCTACGTCAGCCGCAACGAGGTCCTCGTCGCAAAGAACCGGGGCGGACACCACCGTCTCGCCCTGGTCTCAGTCAGCCCGCACGGCCCGACACACGACGAGGTTCGCTATCTCACCGACGCCTTCGCCGACACCGACTTCGGCGATCTGAAGACCGAGGGCCTCCTGCTGTCGTGGCAGGACGCCTGGAACAAGGGAGAAAACCCGCAGTGAGCGGTGCAACCGAAGAGACGGCCACGGAGCGCCGCACGAAGCTCATCGAGGTCTCCCTCCCGCTGGAGGCGATCAACCGGGAGTCTGCGCGCGAGAAGTCCATCCGCCATGGACATCCGTCCACGCTCCACCTGTGGTGGGCCCGGCGTCCCTTGGCCGCCGCCCGCGCGATGCTGTTCGCCCAGCTCGTCGACGATCCGTCCGCCCGGCCGGACCTGTACCCCAGCGAGGAGGAGCAGAAGGCCGCGCGACAGGAGCTGTTCGATCTCATCGAGGAGATGGTCCCCTGGGAGGCCACTCGCGACGAACGGATCATGCGCAAGGTCCGCGAGAAGATCGCCGAGTCCAACGGCGGTTCGGTTCCTCCTGTCCTCGACCCCTTCGCCGGCGGCGGCACGATTCCGCTGGAAGCGCATCGGCTCGGCCTTGAGGCGCATGCCAGTGACCTGAATCCCGTGCCGGTCATCATCAACAAGGCGCTGATCGAGATTCCGCCGAGGTGGGCGGGCCGTAAGCCCGTCTCCCCGAACGCCGAGCTGCGTACCGACGACTGGCCTGGGGCGAGCGGGCTGGCCGAGGATGTGCGTCAGTACGGACAGTGGATGCGGGAGCAGGCGCACGCCCGCATTGGCGCTCATTACCCGACGGCGAAGCTAGAAGACGGCAGCAAGGCCACAGTCATCGCCTGGCTATGGGCGCGGACGGTGGCATGTCCCAACCCGGCCTGTGGGGTGGAGATGCCGTTGGTGCGCTCGTTCTGGCTGAGCAAGAAGAGGGACCGGCCCGCGTACGTCGTCCCCGAGATCGCGGATGGGAAGGTGACCTTCACGATCGGCGGGCCCAAGGGACAGCCGCGCGAGGGGACGGTGGACGGCAAGGGCGCCGAGTGCCTGGTGTGCGGTGACCGGGCTCCGTTGAAGTACGTCCGCGACGAAGGCGTGGCCAAGCGGATGGGCACGGTGATGATGGCGGTGGTCGCGGAAGGGAAACGGCAACGGCTGTATCTGCCGCCTACATCGGAGCACGTGGAGGCGGCAAATGTGCTGCAGCCGGTGGATGTACCGGAATCCGAGTTGCCCGAGCAGGCGCTGGGCTTCCGGGTTCAGGGGTACGGGATGCGGAAGCATGCCGACCTGTTCACGAACCGGCAGTTGCTTGCACTGACCACGTTCAGTGACCTTGTCGCCGAGGCCCGCGAGAAGGCCGAACGGGATGCGGGGAACGCCAACATGTGCGAGGCTGAAGCGGCTGAGTATGCGAAGGCGGTGGCGCTGTACCTGGGGCTGGCGTTCAGCAGGACAGCAGATCTAAACAACTCCATCGTTACTTGGTCTAACAGCCGTGACCAGGCTCGGAACCTCTTTGCTCGCCAAGCCATCCCTATGGCATGGGACTTCGTGGAAGTCAGTCCGTTCGCAAACGCTGCTGGTGACCTGCAGGTTTCGGTTGCAACCGCTGGACGAGTGCTGGACGTACTGCCGACGACCGATGTTCCGGGGCATGTCGCTCAGGCCGACGCCACCACTCGCACCTATGACAAACACGTCATCAATACCGATCCCCCCTACTACGACAACATCGGCTACGCCGATCTCTCCGACTTTTTCTACGTCTGGCTCCGCCGCTCGCTTGGCGGCATCTACCCCGAGGTCATGAGCACGATCCTCACCCCGAAGGAGCTCGAGCTCATTGCCTCCTCGTACCGGCATGGGAACCGGGAGAAGGCCGAAGACCACTTCGAGCGTGGGTTCGTCAAGACGTTCACGCACATGCGTGCGGGGCACCACGCGGATTATCCGCTCGTCGTGTACTACGCGTTCAAGCAGTCAGAGACCGACGACGAGAGCGGTATTGCCTCGACCGGCTGGGAGACCATGTTGAACGGTCTGATCCAGGCCGGCTGGACGGTCACAGCCACCTGGCCGGTCCGTACCGAGCGTACCGGCCGTTCCATCAGCATCGGCACCAACGCGCTCGCCTCCTCCGTAGTCCTCGCCTGCCGCCCCCGCCACATCACTGCCAGCACTACCGACCGCCGTGGCTTCCTCCGCGCCCTTCGTAGCGAACTCCCGGACAAGCTCAGGAAGTTGCAGGAGGGCAACCTCGCCCCCGTCGACCTCCCCCAGTCCGCGATCGGCCCCGGCATCGCCGTATTCTCCCGGTATGCCAAGGTCACCGAGCCGGACGGCTCAGCGATGCGCGTACGCACCGCGCTCGGGCTCATCAACGACGTGCTGGCCGACGTACTGAACGAACAGGAAGGCGAGTTCGACCAGGGCACCCGGTGGGCGATCCGCTGGTTCGAGCAGTTCCAGTGGGGAAAGGGCACCTTCGGGGAAGCCGAGACCTTGGCAAAGGCGTACAACGTGTCGGTCAAGGGGCTCCAGGACGCCCACATCACCAGGTCCGGGGACAGCAAGGTGTGGCTCGTCGTCCCGGGCGAGCTGCCGGAGTCGTACGATCCGGAGACCGATACGCGGATCTCCGTGTGGGAGGCGGCCATGCATCTGTCCCGGCTGCTGGAGGGCAAGGGCTCCGGGTCCGGCCTGGGGCCGGCCGGTGAGCTGCTCGCCGGGATCCGGCGGCGCGGGGAGTTCGACGAGGACACCATCCGCGACCTGGCCCACCTGCTGTACAGCATCTGCGACCGGCGCCGCTGGTCGGAGAGTGGGCAGCGGTTCAACAACCTGGCCAGCGCCTGGTCCGATCTCCAGACAGAGGCCCGCACGGCCGAGAAGCGCGGCCCGAGCAAGCCCACGCACCAGCCTCTCTTCTGAACGACCGCACCACATCCGACGGCCGGAAAGGCAGGACACTCGCACCATGGCGGTGAACAACCGAGACCGTGTCAGCCGCATGATCGACACCCTCGGGGAGGGGCTGCTGCCCTTCCTGGAACGGGAGATGGTCAAGCGGCAGGGGGAGACCTGGTTCGAAGATGCGGAGAGCGAGGCCAGGAGCCAGGGCAGGCAGATCGGCAAGCAGGACCCGCAGTTCCTGCTGAACCTGCTCCAACGCTACTGGAGTAGCTACTTCCGGCATCTGCTGCCGGGCAGCGCGCGCGGGTTCGCCAGCGAGCTGAACGACGTACGTAACCGATGGGCGCACAAGGCGCCGTTCTCCACGGACGACACACTGCGCGCGCTGGATACGGCCGAGCGGTTGCTCCAGGCAGCGCACGCGGACCCCAACCTCGTCGACGAGATCCGGCAGTCCCGGCAGACGCTGCAACGCCAGGTGACCGAGGAGGAGACCAAGAAGGCGGCCCGCCGGGCGCGTGCCGTACCGAGCGTGGCCGCCGAGGGGCTGCGGCCCTGGCGCGATGTGCTCACCCCTCACCGGGACGTGGCGCGCGGTGACTTCAACGCCTCCGAGTTCGCTGCGGACCTGTGGCGGGTGGCGCGCGGCGAAGGCGCCGCCGAGTACACCGAGCCGGAGGAGTTCTTCCACCGGACGTATCTCACCGAGGGCCTCGAAGAGCTGCTCACCAAGTCGCTGCGCCGAATCAGCGGCGACTCGAACGCCGCGCCCGTCATCAACCTCCAGACCAACTTCGGTGGCGGCAAGACCCACTCGATGATGGCGCTGTACCACTTGTATGCGCCCGGTCTGAACGTGAGTCGGCTGCCGCAGGACCTGCAGGAACTGATCGCAGCCACGCCCGGCGGCGGACTCCCCGGCGGCCCCGTGCACCGCGCCGTGCTGGTCGGCAACGAACTGGGCATCGGACAGGCCGACGTCAAGCCCGACGGCACCACGGTCAACACCATGTGGGGCCAACTCGCATGGGGACTCGGCGGAAGGCAGGCGTACGACATCATCGCCGAAGCCGACCGCACCAGCACCAGCCCGGGCACCGCCCTGCTCCAAGACCTGCTCGCCGCCTACGCGCCCTGCGTCATCCTCATCGACGAATGGGTGCAGTACGCGGGCCCGCTCCTCGGCAACGACAACCTGACCGCCGGTTCCTTCGAGACGCACTTCTCCTTCGCCCAGTCCCTGACCGAGGCCGTCGCCTCCGTGGACGGGGCCCAGCTGCTGGTGTCCATCCCGGCCTCCGCGACCGGTGAGATCAGCGCCGCCGACCAGTACGACATCGGCGGAGAGAACAACCGGATCGCGCTGGAGCGCCTGCAGAACGTCGTCCACCGCAAGGCCGACGCGTGGCGGCCCGCCAGCTCCGACGAGTCCTTCGAGATCGTGCGTCGCCGTCTCTTCCAGACCCCCACCAGCGAGGTCCAGGCCGAGATCAACAAGGTGGCGAGGCTATATGTGCAGTTTTACGGCGCCGAGAAGCGCGAGTTCCCGGCCGGCTGCGACACCATGGACTACGAGCGGCGGATCAAGTCGACGTACCCGATCCACCCGGAGCTGTTCGCCCGGCTCTACGAGGACTGGTCCACGCTTCCGAAGTTCCAGCGGACCCGGGGCGTGCTGCGGCTGATGAGCACCGTCATCCACGCCCTGTGGAGGGACCAGAACCAGAGCCCCATGATCATGCCCGGTGACGTGCCCATACACGACACCCGTGTCAACCAGGAACTGACGTACTACCTGGAGGACCACTGGAAGCCGATCATCGACGCCGACGTCGACGGTCCTGACTCCACCCCGGCCGCAGTTGACGCCGAGAAGACGATCCTAGGCCAGCGCGGCATGAGCCGCCGTGTCGCCCGTACCGTCTTCATGGGCTCCGCGCCCCGCGTGCACGCCGCCCGCAAGGGCCTGTCCGAGGCACACATCCGTCTCGGCATGGCCATTCCCGGCGAGCCCCTGGGCAACTTCCGCACCGCGCTCAACGCCCTCGCCGACCGCTCCACCTACCTCTACGGCGATGGCGAACGCCACTGGTACGACACCCACGCCAATATCACCCGCACAGCCAAGGACGAAGCCGAGAAGCTACTCGACGACCCCGACAAGGTGTGGGCGGACGTGGTGCGCCGGCTCAGCCCTCTGCAAAGCGTGCGGGGCAACTTCAACGGCGTTCACGTCGCCCCCTTGCCTGCCAGCGAGATCGCGGACAACGACACCGCCCGCTTGGTCCTGTTGCACCCACGCTTCACCCACCGCAGCGCCAAGGGCGTACCCGACACCGACGCCCTGCACTTCGCGCAGGAGGCCCTCGACCAGTACCGCTCGGGGACCCGCCAGCACCGCAACGCACTCGTCTTCCTCGCACCCGACCACAAGGAGATCGAGGAAGTCGCCGAGGCCGTCCGTGAGTACCTGGGCTGGAAGGAGGTCCTCCAGCGACATGTCCAGCTTGACCTGACGGACAGCCAGAAAGCGCAGGCCAGAACCCGCATGGAGAGGGCCGACGAAACGGTGGGCCTCCGACTCGCCAAGGCCTACCGGTGGATCCTCGTCCCCGAGCAGACGCCCGGAGCCAAGATCGAGTGGGTCGACATCAAGGCCGACCTGTCCACCATCGACGATGCCGCCCCCCACGTCGGTGACCGCCTCAGGCGCGAGGGCATGCTCTACCTTCAGCAGGCCCCCGCCGTCCTCCACCAGCGCATTACGGAAGCGCTGGCCCAGGACTGGAACCGCGACGGCCACATCTCCGTCGGCCGCCTGTGGGAACTGCACACCAAGTACCCCTACATGAACCGGCTCCGCGACCGCAACGTCCTCGAACAGGGCATCGAGGACGTCCTGAACCACATCACCTGGGAGAACGACGGCTTCGCCCTCGCCACCGGTCATGACCTCGCCACCGGTCGCTACCAGGGCCTCGTCCTCCCCTGCCGGGGAGTTTCGTTCGGCCAGATCACCGACGACACCCTCCTGGTGCGGGCCGACATCGCCCTCGCCCAGGAGGCGGCCGACATCGCCGCAGCCGCGGCCCGGCGGCCGGAACCGGGCGATCCCCACGGGGCCGACGACGGCGACACCGGTCAAGACACCGGCGGCGGTACGGCGACGCCGACGCGCCCCACACCGGGTGCCCCGGCTCCGGCGCCGACCCCGCTGCCCCGAGTCCCGACCCGCTTCTACGCCCACGCCCGTCTCGACACCGAGCAGTACAGCAAGCAGGCCACCAAGTACGCCTTCGAAATCCTCCAGCATCTCGAAGCCGTCGGTGCCGAGGTCGAGGTCACGGTCGAGATCCAGGCGACCGCGCCTGGCGGCTTCCCCGCGGACAAGGTGCGCACCCTCACCGAGAACGCCAATACCTTGAAGCTGCGAGCCCACTTCGAGGAGGAATAGCGCTGACGGGCCGGGCCGGTGTGGGTGCTCGCCCGGCCCGGGCCTGATTGTCTCGGCACCCACTGGTTCTCTCTGTACGCTGGTTGACCTATGTAGTTCGAGAGCGTACGGGGGAGTTCAGGCAATGGCCGCGCGCAACCGGGACAGAATCGTCCACTTCTACGAGATCGCCGACGCCGACGCCCCCGCGCATTCCCGTCTCCCGCACCGCGACTGGGCCCAGCGGATCCGCGCGTTGTGCAGCCAGCCGCTTCCCCAGCGCACCGCACGTTCAGGCGACGACATCCTGGTCGGCGCCGTCGACCCCCACCAGACCACCCCGCACCTGCTCCTCGCCAAGAGCCGCCAGGATGTGCCGCAGCTCATCGACCACGTCGACGGCACGCTCAGCCGTCTCCAACTCGCCGCCGACCAAGAGCTGGTGGACGTTACCACGGTCTACTTCCTCCCCTTCGGCAACGTCATCGCCACCATGGCCGGCGGCATCTCCGCCCCCCGAGCCCAAGCCATCAGGCGCTGGCTCCACGAGGTGCGTGCCGCCCCCGATGTGCGCAACATCGAACTGCGACCGGTGGTCAACGCCCGTTCCCGGGAGAAGCTCCAGCACGCCGTGGCCATCGAGAGACTCAACGTACGAATCGCACCTGAGCCGTACGACAGTCCCACCGCCCTACGAGCCAGCTCCGACCTTGGCACCGCCCTCAGCCGCCTGCACGAGGACAACCCGGACATGGTGATCACCCTGACTCTGGAAGTGCCGAAGAAATCCCGCACCCTCACACCTCGCCGCCGCGCCCGCGGGCACAAGCGGCTCCTCGACTCCACCCGGGTGTTCGCCAACGACGTCGAGGACTGGCTGGACAACTCCGACATCGTCGACGCCGCCGCCGCCCGCGCCCGAATGGAGGCGTGGCACAGCGAGGCCGATGACGAGAAGATCGACTTCGTCAGCGAGCGCATCACCGCGAAATGTGTTGTGCCGTTCTCCTCCAGCGACGGCCACGCCATCGACCTCCAGGTGGCCCTGAACAAGCTTGAGCGGGTCTCCCACGAGCACGAACGAGTACTGCGGGCCGCTGTCAGTGCCGACCTTTAGCCTGGAAGGCAGCTAGGGCGAAAGCCCCGGCGGAGGAGGTACGGGGGGAGGGGCGGGAATGCTGAGTCTGGCGGGAACAACACGTGGACTGCTGCAGCGGTGGCGATCACGGCCAGCAATGGACTGGGCACTCACTGCGCTCATCCTCGGGGCGCATGGTCTGCTGGTAACACTGACCGGACGCGGCGACATCCTCGGTGCACCAGACCGCGGACAACGATTGACGATCTACACCACTGGCGCCACAGTCGTAGCACTGGTTGGCAGCTTCGTCACTGCCGCTATCGCCCAGTACGCTTCCGCCAGCGGCCGCCGGATGCGGGTCCTGCGCACCGCGCCCCACCTGGCCTCACAGTTCCGACGGAACTGGGTGAGCGTCCTATCAGCCACCCTACTCATCGCTGGGGTCTGCCTGCTCGCAACAGCCCTCGACACCACTGAGACCGACCCTGGAGGCGTTCACTGGGCCGTGGAAGGCGTCCTGATCCTCGGCGCCGCCCGAGCCTACCGCCTGCTGTGGCTGTTCAATGCTGTGATCCAGGCGACAGACAGAGACCTCGCAGATTCCCCTCACTAAATGGCCCATCCCCCCTCCTTCGTCGTGAGCTACACCCCCGTTGCGTGGAGTCCTCGACGTGCCCAAGATGTCGGTGGAATCGGGATGTCGGGCAATCAGTCATCCAGCACCCTCGTCGGTGGCTTATGGCCCGGGACGCTTTGGCTCCCAAGGTGGAAACGTGTTCCGCATGCTGCGAGACCTCTGTCGTGTCACCTCCACACTCATCCCCGCCGCCGACGTGAACGTCAGGTTGTCCGACACGCTTTGGAAGCCCGAGATGCGGGGTGCCCAGCCGCTCCGCTCACGCAGTACACACGCAGGCCGTGTCACGGCAATCCGGCCGTGTGACGCGTCATGCCCCGGAGCAACACGAAAGGCCAGGTCACGCAGCGCGTGACCTGGCCTCTGGCCGAGCCGCCTGAGGGAATCGAACCCTCGACCTACGCATTACGAGTGCGAGGGTATCCGTCCAGCAGGAGCAGCCCGATCCAGCTTGCCCGCTTTTCATCCAACTCCAGGTGCCATCACGTCCAGCAGGCGCAGCTTGAGACAGGCCCGTCCAGGGGCGTCCGCTCACGCCACGCTCACGCCATTCGGCCGCTGCTCGGTTCCTCTCCCGGTTCACGCTGACCGGCTGATCAGCGACGCGCTGGAACTCACCGCCCAGGCAGGCAGCGGCCCGGCAAAGCGGTCTTCAACAACGAGTGGCCGGCTAAGGACAACCTCTTGACGTGCTGCGTCACTATCGTGGGTAGGGCGCTTCACTGAGGGAGGCGGCACGGATGCGTGGTCTCGGAGATCATCTGACCATCGGCGAGCGGATCGCCTTCCATCGGAGGCGTCGGGGCTACACCCAGCAGGTACTCGCCGGGCTCGTTGGCCGCAGTACCGACTGGCTGGCGAAGGTGGAGACCAGTCGGCGCAAGCCTCCGCGCATCGACATGCTGACCGAGCTGGCTCGCGTACTTCGGGTACCGCTGGGGGAGCTGATCGGGCTGCCCGTCCTGATGGAGGACGACCGAGAGCAGGATGACGTCCCGGCCGTGCGTGACGCGCTGATGAGTCCGCGACGTCTCTCCCGGCTGCTGTTCGGGCCGGAGGCCGAAGCTCAGCTCCCGACCCCCGGCCCGACGGCTCAGCTCGCGGAGCAGGTGTGGAACGACTACCAGGGCGGTCGGCTCGGCAAGGTCATCGCGATGCTTCCTGCCCTGCTTCAGACCGCGCTGGAGCTTGAGGACCGCGCCGCCCGGTCTGCCGGGGAACGCCGGGACTGCTGGGCCGTGTCCGCCCGGGTGCACCACCTCGCCGCCACGACCCTGGCCAAGATCGGCGAGTCCGACATCTCGTGGCTTGCCGCCGAACGCGCCATGCGGGCCGCTGACGAATCCGGTGACCCGCTGGTCTTGGCCTCCGCCGCTCGCTCTGGGACGCATGCCCTGCTGGCGAACGGCCGATACGACGACGCGATGGAGTTGGGCGAGACGACGGCGGGGTGGATGTCGGCCCGGGTGGACGACAGCGACCCGGCCGCCCTGAGCCTGCTGGGCATGACCCACCTGCGGGCGGCCATCGCCGCGGCGCGGCACCAGGACCGGCCTACGGCAACCAGCCTGCTGAACCGAGCCGAAGCACTCGCAGACCAGCTCGGATCCGACGCGAACTACTGGCAAACAAGCTTCGGGCCGACGAACGTCGTATTGCACCGGCTGTCCGCTGAGCTGGACCTCGACAACATCTCGTACGTCGTGGCCCGAGGACAGATCAACGTGGACCACATGCCTCCGGAGCGCGCTGTGTCCTACCGGATCGACTACGCCCGCGCGCTCTCGCTCGCTGGCCGCGGAGATGACGCCTTCGTGGAGCTGCGAGCAGCCGAGCGCACGTCGCCGCAGCTCGTGCGGAACAATCCAAGGGTGCGAGACACGCTCCGCGACGTGATCAAGCAGTCCCCGGTCACCAGCGGTGCACGCTCCTCGGAGGTGTTCATCATGGCTCAACGGTGTAGGGCGGTTCAGTGACCGTGGAGAAACGGCGGGGAGTCCTCGGGGTCGTAGGTACGGGCGCTGGCGGGGTGGAAGCCTTGCGTACCGGACTCGTGGAACCGGCGCTGGCGCGCGGATGGCAGGTTGCCGTGACCCTCACGCCGACGGCGGGGCGCTGGTTGCGGGCGATCGGCGAGGTTGACCGCCTGGAGAAGGCGACGGGCCTGCCGGTACGAGATGAGCCGCGGCTGCCGGGCGAGGCGAGACCGCATCCGCCGGTGGATTGCTATGTCGTCGCTCCCGCCAGTGCGAACACGGTGGCCAAGCTCGCCGCCGGCATCGCAGACAACCAGGTGCTCACTCAGGTGGGAGAGGCTATCGGCACCCTTGACCTGCCGGTGGTGGTCTTCCCCCGTGTCAACGCCGCCCACGCCCGTCATCCGGCCTGGAAGCGCAACATCGCCGCTCTGCGAGAGGCCGACGTCCGGCTCGTCTACGGTCCCGACGTCTGGTCGCTGTATGAGCCGCGCGAAGCACCCTCCGGGCGGGAGCTGCCATGGCAGGCCGTGCTCGACGCGATCGATGACGCCGTGAAGTGACGTCCGACGTCAACTCGGCTGAGGCATAAGGCAGAGACGACCCGGACAGACTGTCAGGGCCGTCGCCTCATGACGCCCCGAAGCTGTGTCTCATGGTGGAGAACACGGCCGGGCAGCACGCCGCAGCAGCGGACGACTTCCTCTATCTCGCTGGGACCAGCACCACCGGCCCCTCGCCGAGGAACGAGCCGGGCTCGCCCGCTGAGATCGCCGTCGAGGTCGGAACGTTGTCGGCAGGACGGACGGACCAGGGCGGGGAGCGGTTCGGCCCGTTCGGTCCTGCCACTGTCAAACCGTTCTCGATCACGCGCCCGGCCGTTGACCAATCCGCCCTGCTGAAGATCTATCGCGGGGTCGAGCCTCTGGCTCGCCGTGACCGCGAGGCCGATGCCTTGCGAATGGCTCGCCTGTCGGGGGTTTCCACCCCATCTGTGCTGGCCACGGGCGAGCACGTGGATCACGCCTGGTCGGTGCTGAGCTTCGTTCCCGGCACACCGTGCTCCATCGCCACCGCGAGCGGCGTGGACGACTTCGTCCGTCGCGCCCTCTCCGTCATAGCCCAAGTGCACAGCCACGGCCGCTGGCTCGGCCTCACCCCGGGCTCAGGCTGGCGACAGGAGAGCGACGGCGGCAGCACGGTCACCCACCGCGAGTTTCTGTCGGGGCAGCTTTCTCCTCGCTGCCGTCGTCAGCCCTGGTGGCAGGAGTTCCACGCCATGCTCGCCGCCCTGGACCCTGAGCCTACGGTGTACCTCCAGGGCGACATCAAGCCCGAGCATCTGCTGATCGATGGCGCGCGAGTCCACGTCGTCGACTGGGAGGCCAGCGCCCGAGGCCCCGCGGTCTGCGACTACGCGGACATGCTGTTCCACCTCGTGCGCGACGTGGTGTACGCCGGCGCCCCGCGGCAGCGCCTCCCGCTCGACGCCCTGAGCCAGGTCCCCGCCTTCGGCCCTGTCGTGGCATGGCGGCTGGCCCTGTGGCTAGACCGGCGCCGGCCGGATGACCTTCACAGCCTCACGCCACACGACATCCACCGGTTGTCCCGTACTTCCACCCCCGCGGACGCGGCCCGAGAGCTCGGCGCCCTGATCGCCGAGTTCCGCAGCAACGGAGTGCCCCGTTAGCGCCGCCTTCGTCCGTCCCCTTCAGCACCCGACCACTCCGTACCTCCACGCCACACAGATAGGGAGCTCGCCGTGAACCGAGTCGCCAGGAACTACGGCGGCAGCCGCGTCGTGATCGAGACCGGCACGCCCTACCCCGACGCGACGACCATCGTGGAACGCAAGGGCCTCGGCCATCCCGACACCCTCGCCGATCATCTCGCCGAACGGCTGTCCCAGGCGTACAGCCGCTACTGCCTGGAGAACTTCGGCGCCGTGTTACACCACAACTTCGACAAGCTCGCGCTGCTGGGCGGCGCCAGCGAGGTGCGGTACGGCGCCGGGCGCATGGTGGCCCCGGTGCGGGTGCTCGTCAACGGCCGCGCGGCTCCGGCCTGCGGTGACCACCAAATACCAGTGGATGACATCGTTGAGACAACCGTCCGGACGTTCTTCGCCGAGCGGCTGCCGGCCGTCGCCGATCACCTGGACATCAGGTTCCACATCACGAGCAACTCCAGCCCTGGCGCCGTCCTGACCGAGGGAGACACGCCGGAGCGCACCCGATGGTTCGCCCCACGGACGATCGACGATCTGCGGGAGCGGCGGGTGCTGCTGGCCAACGACACCTCGCTCGGTACGGGCTGGGCGCCGCTGAGCCCGTTTGAGTCCTTCGTCCGCGAGCTTGTCGACGATCTCTCCGGGGAAAGCCCTTTCAGGGAGGCGCACCGCTGGTGCGGCACGGACGTGAAGCTCATGGGCTACTACGAGGGAGACCGCGCCGCCGTGGTGCTCTGCGTCCCGCAGATGTCCCCGTACGTCGGCAGCCGAGCCACGTACCTGGAGAACAAGCAGGTGATCCTCGCCGAGTGCCGACGCCTCGCGGGCCTGCGGCTGCCGGGCACGCCCGTCGACTTCCGGCTCAACGTGCGGGACGTCCCGGAGAAGGACGAGTTCTACCTCACCTACACCGGCAGCTCCATCGAGTCGGGGGACGAGGGGGTCGTCGGCCGCGGCAACCGCGTCAACGGCCTCATCACGCCGCTGCGCCCGATGAACATGGAAGGCGCCAGCGGGAAGAACCCCGTCTACCACGTCGGCAAGCTCTACAACCTCGCCGCCATGCGCCTCGCCCGCGCCCTGCACGAGGAGACCGGTGGGTACGCCGAGGTCCACCTGGTCAGCGCGACGGGCGAACGACTCAACCAGCCCTGGCGAGTTCTCGTGCGCCTCTCGGAGCCGACGGCCCAGGTCGACAAGGTCCAGGTCCTCATCGAGGAGACCCTCAGCAACTTCCCGGCGCTCACCAACGAGCTGGTTCACGAAGGAGTGCTGCTCAGCTAATGGACGCCTCGACACTCCCGCCCGTGCCACCGGGGTGCCGCCAACGGCTGACGGCCCACTACGGCCAGGTCCTTGACGCCTGGATCGACGCGGCCCCGGAACTTCTAACGGCTACGGCCGGGCGATGGTCGCTCACCCTCAAGGGCTACCACGACGCCGGGCACGCCTCAGTCCTCGTCACCGCTGTCGACAGGCAGGGCAAGCACCTGCTCCTCAAGGCGTGGCCGGACCACGACCGCTACTCCCGCGAGCTCCGGGTCCTCCGCCTGTGGCATCGCGAGAAGCACGACATCGTGCAGGCGGCAGATAACAGTCGCGCGGTCGCGGCGTTGCGCGCGGTCGGAGGTGTCCCCGGTGGCGCCGCACGTCCGCCACATGAGGAAGGTCTCGTCGCCGCCGAGATTCAACGAGCACACGAAGAGGGCGCCCACGGCCAGGCCAACGTTGAGCTGCCCACCTTGCGCAACTTCATCGCCGAAGAGGTTCGCCCCCGCATCGACCGGCGTCTGAAGCTCACCGAACACCGACAACGTGCGGAACGGGCACTCTTCCATACGGCTGACCTGCGGGAAGAGTCGCACCGCCAGACGGTGCTGCACGCGGACCTGTACCGGGAGAACGTCCCGTTCACCCTGGACGGGCAGCCAGTGCTGCTCGACCCGCTGCCCATGACAGGGGACGCCGCGTTCGACTGGGCCTTCTGGACGATCTACTACCAGGTAGAAGGCGGCACCGCCTACCGCCTCCGCCGCGCCAGCCGCACATCGGGCATCCCCGTCGATGACATCCTCCCCTGGTGCCTGCTGCTGAGCACGGACGGCCTCCTGTACTACGAGGAGACGGGTGATCCGCGCCTGCTCCAGATGATGGCTGTTCTGGATGCCCTGCTGAAGATCGCCGCGACGAGGTGATCGCGGTGACAACACACCTACTGCGACACGGCCGCACCGAGTACAGCGCCCGCTACCTGGTCAACGGCGACCCGGCCGTGCAGCTCCAGCTCGACGAGGAAGGGGTACGCGCATGCCACACCGCCCGGCCGACGCTCCCCATCGAGTCGGCCCGGACGTGGATCGCCAGCGCGTTCCCGCGCGCCCAGCAGACCGCCGCACTCCTCATCGGCGAGGAAGCACGACTTCCCGTCGTCATCCCGCTTCTCAACGAACTCGACTATGGCTACTTCGAGGGGGCACCGTTCCTGGAGTACGCGGCGTGGCTCCGGCACCACGGCCCGTGGGTGAAGCCACCCGGCGCCGGTGAGTCACAGCGCGAGGGCATCCACCGCATGCTGCTGGGTCTGATGGCCACGCTTGAGAAGCCGGGCCCCAGGGTTGTCGTCGCTCACGGTCTACTGCTGTCGGTACTCGACTGGCACCTGAGCCGGACGCCGGGGAGCGCGATGCCGCTGTTCTTCCCCGAGGCGCCATACCTGGTTCCGTTGGCCATCGACGACGGCCCGATGGCCAAGCACGCCGCGGCCCTGCTCGAAGAGCTGGACAACCAGGATCGACGCCATGGCTGGGCTCCAGGCCACGTACCGATATCAGGGACGGACGCAGCCTCCACCCTTGCTAACGTCGATTCACCACAGAAGCCGCTAGAGGAGTAGCCCTCTCATGCATGATGCTCGCGTTCTGATCGACATGGGCGACGAGGCCGTCCGCCGGCTCGCGCGCCGCAGATACACCCTGGACCTCTCCTCCCTGGAGAGTCTCCAGTCTCGACGGAACCAGAGCATCCGCACCGCCGACGAGCTGAGGGCCGAATCCAAGCGCGTCGCCCAGGAGGTGCAGAAGACGGCGAAGGCCAGCGGGGACGTCTCGGCGCTCAAGGAGTCGGCACGCAAGATCAAGGAGCAGATTCGCGAGGCAGAAGCCGAGCAGGAACAGATCCAGATCGAACTGCGCGAGCTGCTGCTGAGCATCCCCAACCTGCCGCTCGACTCCGCACCCGACGGAGACTCCGAGGAGTTCGCGGTCGAGGTGCGGCGGGTCGGCACCGCGCCGACGTTCGCATTCGAGCCCAGGGATCACGTTGCCCTCGGCGAGACCATGGGCATCCTCGACTTCGGCCGCGGCACAAAGCTCTCGGGTCCACGCTTCAGCATCGCCCGCAGCGTCGGGGCCGCCTTGGAGCGCGCGCTGGCGACCCTGTTCCTGGATCTCCACACCCGTCGGCACGGCTACGTCGAGCACTCGGTGCCGTTCCTCGTAACCCGGAAGACGATGACCGGCACCGGCCAGCTCCCGAAGTTCGAAGAGGACCTCTTCGCCACCGGCGTCGCCGACCGGGAGCTGTTCCTGATCCCGACCGCCGAGGTTCCGCTCACGAACCTCTACGCCGACGAGATCATCCCGCCGGCCGAACTGCCCTTGGCGCTCACGGCCCACACCCCCTGCTTCCGCTCCGAGGCGGGTTCGTACGGCCGCGACACCCGCGGCATCCTGCGGCAGCACCAGTTCTCCAAGGTCGAGATGGTCCGCATCTGCGCGGCCGAGGAATCCCAGGCCGAGCAGGAGAAGATGGTCGCTCACGCAGAGGCGTGCCTGAAGGAGCTCGATCTTGCCTACCGCGTGGTGACGCTCGCCGCGGGCGACATGGGCTTCTCCGCCCAGCTCACCTACGACATCGAGGTGTGGCTGCCGAGCCAGAACACTTACCGCGAGATCTCGTCCGTCTCGGACTGCGGCACCTTCCAGGCCCGTCGGGCTGGCATCCGCACGCGCGATGAGCACGGCAAGACCGTGCCCGTGGCTACCCTGAACGGCTCCGGCCTGCCCATCGGCCGCACCCTGGCCGCGTTGCTCGAACAGCACCAGCAGCAGGACGGCTCCGTGACCCTGCCTAAAGCCCTCGTTCCCTACCTCGGCTTCCGCCGTATCCAGGCGGACGGAACTCCATCGGAGGCATAAGTGTTAGTCGGCGTCTGCGACTTCCCGGGCAGCTACGCATTTCCCCCGGCCGGCTACGGCGGAATCGAACGATGGCTGTGGACAGTCGCCGTAGGGGCACGAGCCGCAGGCGCCGACGTACACCTCCTCGGACCAGGCTGGCGCCGAGACCTTGGCCCGGAATGGACACGGAAGCCAATCCGCCTGGAGGATGCTGCTCCCCGATCGACCGAGGCCCGCGAGTTGCGCTCCGCCGGATACGACCTCCTGGTCGTCGGCCACGAATACCCCACCCTCCCCGCATGGCGACGCACCCGCGAGAAACTGGACTGCGACGTCGCCACCTTCCAGCACGCCCCGGACTTCCAGCACGCCGCCGACGCCTTCGACGGCACCCACACCCGGCTGTACTGCTACTCACCCGAAATGATTGAGCGGTACGCCGCACACCGGCCGATCGCCGAACTCGCCGTCCACCTCGGGCTGAACGAAGCCGGGCCACCGTCCGCACCGGGCCGTGACCTGGTCTGGCTCGGCCGGATCGACGAGCAGAAAGCCCCACACCTCGCGGTCCGCGCCGCGCAGCTCCTCCGCCGCCGCATCCGCCTCGTCGGCCCCGTCTTCGACGCCGACTACGTCAAACGACACGAGAAGCTCTTCACCGCCGATCACGTCGAGTGGGTCGGCGAAGTCGGCGGACACGTCAAGACGGCCGCCTTCCGCGAGGCCGCCGTCTTCGTCTACACCTACGCCCGTACCTACGTCGAAGCAGGCGCCGCCGTCTTCGGCGAGTCCCTGCGCGCCGGCACCCCGGTAGCCGCCCTCACTTGGCGAAAGGGCACCTGCGCCGAGGCAGCCCTCTGCGACCGCACCGGCACGACCACCGTGCTCTCCCCCGAGGAAGACGACGAAACCGCCGCACGAGCCCTGGCCGCCGCCATCACCCGCACCGACGACCTGGACCACGCCGAGGTCCAAGCCATCGGCCAGCACCGATTCGACGCCCAACGCCACTTCGAGACCCTGTCCTCACAGCCGTGCTGACGACATCGGTACCCGCCCACCTGCCCGCCCTGCTCCGCAAAGCCCTGGGCTCGCGCTGGGAGCACACGACCGACGGCGACCACCTGGAGATCCGCCACCGCGACCGCGGCAGCCCCTACCACCCACCTCGACGCGCACCCACCTGGCCCGAGTTCCTGGCCATGATCGAGAAGGCATTCGCCGCGCAGGGAGTCCCCCGCGCCCCCTGCCTGCCGCTGCGCTGGGGCCGACAGACCGAACTCACCATCTCAGCCGTCCAAGCCCTCGACCCTCTGCTCAAAGACGGGCGCCCCGTCACCCACCGCCGCGGCTTCCTGCCCCAACCGGTGGTCCGCTTCACGGGCCAACGCGACGCCGACGGCGTGCTCCGCGACGGCTTCCTGACCTCATTCGTCAACGTCTCCCGCGTCGAGCCCATCCAGGACATCGCCGAGTACGCCACGATCCTCGACGAGTGGCTGACCGTCCTGTCCCGCCTCGGCCTGCACGCCCGGCACATCAGCGTGCACGGACGCCTCACCGTCTGGCGCCGCCACGAAGTCGAGGGCATTACTCTCCGGTTCCGACACGCCGACCTGCCCCTCGGCGACATCGTGCTCCTCTGGAACGCCACGAACCCCGCGCTCATGGCCGTAGACCTCGGCACCGCTCTCGAACGCCTCGCCTGGGCCCGCTCTCGCCAGCCGTGGCGAGACCTCATCTTCGGCCGATGGACCCGCACCGCGCCCCCCAACGTCCTCGACGCACTCCGCACGGCCACCCTCCTCCTCGGCAACGGCATCACCCCCACGGCGCGCGGCGCCGGCAGCATCGCCCGCCGCGTCCTGGCCACGGTCCCCGCAGACCACTCACCTTTCGGCTTCAGCGCCGCCATCCGAGCGCACCACGAGTTCTGGAGCGCTGTCACGGCCCTCCCGGTGCCATGGCCCGAGGCAACGCGTGTCCTTGAGGCGGAGCTGGGAGTGCAGCATTGAGGGCCTCTTTCGCGCTGAGTGGCTTCTCGTCCACGCTTGGTGTCGGTGACGGGATCGGAGGGGGATGAGGCTGATGGCTCGGCGGCGTGGACGGCGGCGCAGGCGGAACCGACGGTTAACGGCCGCCGGCATCGCACTGCTGGCGGCGGTGGTGATCTTCTGGTCGCGGATCTGGCCGTTCGTGCTCGCGGCGGTGGGGCTGGCCGGCGTCGGGGCCCTGGTGTGGTGGGGCTGGCGCACCCACCGGGAGATACGCGCCAAGGACGCGGTGTTCCGGGCGGAGCAGCGGGTGCTGGATGCCAACCGCACGCTGGAGAAGGTGGACAAGCTGCACTGGCAGGACTTCGAGCGGATGGTGGCCGCAATGCTCCGCGAGGGCGGCTGCACCGAGGTCGAGTGGGTCGGCGGAAAGGGGGACCTGGGCAGGGACGTGGCGGGCGTGCTGCCGGACGGTCGCTCGATGGTGGTCCAGTGCAAGCACTTCGCCACGCACCGGTCGGTCGTCAGCCATGACATGCGAGACCTGTTGGGGGCTCGGACCAGTTTCGCGGCCGATGTCGCGATCTTCGTGACGAACACCAGATTCACCACCGATGCCGAGAAGTACGCGAACGACAACGACATCATCGTCATCGGCCGCAACCTCTTCGCCTCGTGGCTCAAGGGCTCCCGTCTGGATTACGTCCTCCAGGCAGGCGTCGGCGGCCAGGGCGACCGGAAGCACCTCAAAACCTGGAAGAAGACGTACGGCGATCCCAGGCGCGACCGTAGGAAGAGGCCCGCCAGCTGACCGCCCAGCGCCCTGGCTCGGTGCCAGCGCAGAAGCGCTCCCGTCCGGGCCACCCCCTTCCGCAGCGGCTACAGCTCCGCAGCTTCCGCGGCAATCTTCGGCCGTGCCTGGCTGGTGCGCCGGCCAGGCCCCCGGCATCCGGTGCGGCCCGCCAGGGTGGTAGAGCCGCTCAGGCCGGGACGGCGTCATACTCAACGACCACGCGCAGCTTGCACTCCGGCGGGAAGCGGGACCGGGCCGGTCTCGGTAGCCGGATCCTCAGGCCCGGCTACTGGGCCGTTCGTGCTGGTCATCTGGGGTGTGAGGCTCCTGTATCGCCCAGGAAGGTTGACCTGCATGCCGGGTGTATCACCACAGACTGACAGGGAGGGCCGAGCCAACGTTGCTCTTCTCGGAGCGGTGAGACCGTCCCGGAGCCAGCGAAGATGCTGACTGCAGTCCAATCCGCGGGGCACCATCCGCTTAGCCGCTAGCGCGGCGAGCGCATGAGGCGGCGAGGCAGCATCTACATCGTCGCCGTCAAGTGACCCGCCGCTGACTCCCTCGTTTCACGCCCGCACGTGGCTGGAGCCGATCTCACAACGGGACGAGCCCAGCTGATCAGGGGGGAGTCGGTGACTCCCCCCTGATCAGCTACTCGTCTTCGAAGCCATACTGATCGAACTTCAAAGTCCGGGCGTTCTCCGTAACCGTGCGAACCTTGTCGTTCGGGTAGCCGTCCTGACAGCGTGCCTCGACTTCCAGCCGGATCTTGACCTCAGCACCCGATGCAGACCGGAGGTGGGGAAGGATTTCGTCGACGAACTTGGCGAAGTCACGACCGCTACGCTCTGCGTCTACTGGATACGAACCGAAGAACCTGACGTTGCGTACAGGCTCCGGCGCAGTGGCCTCCGAAAGTGCGGGCGTCGTAGTGTCGGCACTGAGCCTGCCACCGTCACCAGTCGGACGATCGACTGTCGGTGAAGCCAGGGGCCCGGCTGATGCGGCGCGTGCTTCGGCCTCCTGTCGTGCCGCTTCCGCTTGGGCAGCTGCAGCCAACTCACGCTGACGCTGTTCGTTCGCCCGCTCCGGCCGTACAAGCAGCGTTGCATCCGTGAGCGGGCCGAAGGAGTTCTGCATCGGGAGGGCGAGACCGACGTAGGCACCGCTCGTCTCGTCGTGCCCCTCGGCAAGGGCGAACCCTTCTGCCTCCCATGTGATGCCATCCGACAACACAGCAAGCATGGCCTGCTCCAAGACCGACCGGTCCCTGAGTCGCATCAGATAGGGGTGCTTGCGGTAATAGCCCCACAGCGCACCAAGCGAGACTTCACCAGTTTCCCAGACTGAACGCAGGTGAGTGTCCAGGTCCCGGCGAAGGTTGCGCGTTCCGAACTCGACGGTGAATAGTCCTGCATCAACGAGGACCTTCGAAGCCCTCACAGCGAGCCGGTCCTCGCTGCCCTCACAGCGCAACGGCCTGAGCTCATACTCGCGGTCGCCACGCAATTGTTCGGGAACAATAAGCCATGTGTAGGTTCCCGAGATTCTCAGGTTGACTGTTACATCGGCCTGCGCGCAACGGGTCTCAGCAAGACTGGCTTGCTGAGCAGTAAGGTTCAGACCGGTTTCACCACGACCTGCGTACGCTTCCTTCCACGCCAAGTAGTCACGGACGGCGTCCTCCAATTCCAAGAGCCGCCGCTCATCAGGAGCAAGGAACGCCAACTGGTTCACGTTGATACGCTGAGACGAGCCGCGTTGCTTGAGGCACTTAGCAACGAAATCGAGTGCCTTGGTCTCCTTCTGTGACTTACTGTGGAAGAATCTGGGGTGGAGGAGGACCAGGCGAGCCTCTTCGTAGTCGGGTACGCCGTCAGTTCCTTCAGGAGCGGGATGTACTCGGGCGAAGTGGCCCGTTGACTTCATCTGGTCCCGGCGCAGCCGCTCCGCGATCTCCGCCCATACCTCTTCGGGACGGCCCCGAAGCGCTTCAGCCCGGTCCTGAACGTAGCGAGCGATGGACGCCTGGGTGCTGTAGTAATAACGGCCGTTTTCCGGATAGAAGAAGGTGGTGCGCTGGCTGAGGAGGTCCAGAGCGGAACCGAAGTTTCCGATGGTGTCACCTGGGATGGCGACTCCCAGCCATACGTACTGCCGGTCGATGCCCTTGTGATCGCTGTTGAGAGTGGGCGCGGAGCCGAAGAAAACCGTCCGGGCAAGGCGACGCGTGAGGCGTCGCTGGCCGAAGGTGGTGCGTTCCTCGTCGATGCGGACCGGGATGGAGCCCTCGCCGTCCACATCCGTTGAGATAATGACCTTCCACTCATCATCGAGATACTGGTTGAGCTCACTGACAACCCTGGGATCTTGGAGTGGAATCGAGCCAGGCATAATGAGCGGGCTCGGGTCATTCGCTTCCCAGAGTGCATGAACGACGGTGCTCATCATGCGCAGCACACCACGTGTGCGCTGGAAGCGCTCGAGGGTAGACCAATCCTTGTACAGGCGGTCGAAGAGCTCGGGGTGTATCGGGTAAGCCGCCTTGATTCGGTCCTCGTAGGCGGATTCGGAGCATTCACGCGGGAACTCGCCGTGCTTGGAACGATAGAACTCGATGAACTGCCTAGCAACGGCTCCGATTTCAGCCCTGCCGTCAGCATCAGTCTCTTCGAAGAGCCGTCGGCGGACGATCTCGAAGGATTCCTGTGCGGTGGCAGGCTGCCAAGGATAGGCGACGCGACGAACCACATTCTGCAGCCGCTTGAGTGCTGCCTTGCCGTGGAGGCCGCCGATCTCGAGGTCACTGGCGCCGGTGGCGTCATCGTCGCTGCCGTCTGCCTTGTCTGAGGCAGGGATGGACACGACGAGCAGCGCACCCGGCACTGCCTTGACAGCTTCGGTGAGGGTCTGAGCAAACGTGAACTGACTGTCGAAGGTGCCTGCGGGAAGGTTGTCCTTGGCGTACAGCTCGCGAGCGTAGGCGACCCACTCGTCGATGAGGATGAGGCATGGACTGTGCACGGCGATGAGTTCCTGGAGAGCGCGCCCCGGGTTAGTGCCAGCCTCATCTGCCGCCGCGACCTTCTCGTAGGCCTCTCGGCCGCCGAGCTGCCAGGCGAGTTCGCCCCACAGCGTGTTGACGTGCGTCCCATCGTCCTTGGTTTCGCCGTCAGCTGCGCTGATACGGTTCCCGACAAGCGTGACACGTTTAATCTCGCCGATGCCATCCCAGACGACTTCAGTCTCCGCGATTACGTCGTACAGGTCCTGAGGGAATTCCGCGAGAGGTGTACCGGAGGCCAAGTGATACAGAGCCAGCATCGAGTGGGTCTTGCCACCACCGAAGTTAGTCTGGAGGTTGATGACAGGGTCCGCGCTAGCGTCGCCGGATAGTCGTCGGGCGGCCAGAGACAGTAGGTTCCGCAGGCCGGCAGTGAGGTAGGTACGTTCGAAGAAGCGGACTGGATGTACGTACTCCTCGCCCCCCTCGTTACGGCTCACTCCGTCGAGGTCGGCCGCGAACTCAGCGGAGGCGTATCGGCCTGCCGCCACATCTCGGTGCGGACGAATGACCTCGCGCCATGGCTTGATGGTCTGCCCCCTGCCAACCATGCCGGGGACTCCGACTGCTGTGCGAACAGACTCCCTGACCGCCTCGCGGGTCTCCGCGTCATGCATGGCCCGCAGGAGGTTTTTCTTCTCCTTGCGCACGGCCGCAGCCCGGTGGGTGTCACCAACAGCCGTGAGCAGGCGCTCGATCAGGTCTAGGACATGGGACGCGTCATCGGGGTTGTACCGCTCGTTGTGGGCCCATTTGTTCCGATGGTCCCGGAGAAGCGATGCGATGGACTGCTCGCCTCGGGAGAGCCGGTCCTTAAACCCAGCCCGCCACTCCTCGGTGATGACCTTGAGCTGCACGGCCGGGTCCGACTTCGAGTAGGTTCGGTTCGTGCCGAATTTCTGGGCGTCGCGCGCTTCGAGCACCTTGACCCAGTCCTGCCCGTTGGGTGTTGCGGCTGTCATGACTTCGTCGACGAAGGGCCCCAGCCCCTCTGCCAACAGTTCGAAGCCGTTGCCTACACGCTCGCGGTTGCTCGTCGCCATCGCCTGTCCTCGCCCTCGTGTTCCCGTCGTTGCTGTGCCGGTATCTATCGTGCTACGCCGCTGGACGATCGAGCGGCCGGTTCAGCCACTATTCCTCACCGAATGCAAACCCATCCTGAACGGCCTTGGGCTTCGCGACTGCCTGCTTGCGGGACGCGGCTGTCAGGTCGGACCAGGACTGGCCGAGGCCGTTGAAGAGGATCGCCTCCTGCGCGAGGCCACGCTTCTCACAGATGGAGAAAAGCAGGTACGCGAGCTCCTGAGCCGCATCCATGTCCACCCGAGCGCGAGCTGCGGCCATGAGGCGGGCGGCGGCTTCCCCACCTTCCTCGTCGAGCGCCTTGGCGAGATGGAGGACCACTTCCCAGAGGCTGATGCGCTCGTCTGCCTCAGGGTGCCAGTCAGAGGGCATCTCGGAGAATGGGATGAGGCGCGCCTTGCCGGCTACAGCCCGGAACACCCCTCCCCGCTGCACACCCTCGACCGAGGTGTTCCGGCCTCGAGCCATGTTGTCGGCGTCACCGAACGTTCCATCGTTCCAGCCGAAGTGTTTGAACCACTGCACGCAAAACCGAGTATCGGCATCGAAGTCCCCCTCCTGCTCGGACAGCACCTCGTCGAGGATCTGGTTGATGAGCGTAAGAGCAGTACGCACGGACATAGGGCTACCGTCGGCCTCTAGAACCTGATCATAGCGGGAGAAAACTGACATTCCCGGGCCAATCGCAGCCTGTGCGAGGTCAACAGGGGCAATGGAGCCTTGCTGCAACTCGTTGAGCTTCAAGGGCATCTCGTCTTTTAGCGCAGCGAGGAATGCCCGACGAGTGGTTGTTGGGGCATCTTCTGGTCGGGGTCGGCAAGCAAGAACGATTGACGACGCTAGAGCATTACTTGAGATGTGACGTGTCCGGCCAGCACGTTCGGTACGCATTGGCCAAGTGCCTGTCACAGACCAACCGGCACGAATCATTCCTGCGAGCAAGGTTTCCCAGCCTGTCGACGCCTCCCCTTCATCAGTGGATTCAGATTGCTTGAAGGCATAATAAACAGTGATCGGAAAGTTCTCCGAGTAGCCTTTCCTGGCACTCTCAAACACCTTCTCGAATCCACGCTCAAAAAATCTCTCGGCTCCCTTCTTTCCCCCGTGCCGAAATTCATCAGCGACAAGTTCTTCCGCTTTCGGCGTCAGCATTACCCCGAGGAGTTCTGTGTAGACATCGCCCAGGGATCGCCGCAACCAGACGTAAAAGAAGTCCGAGAGATCCGCATAGCCAATGTTGTCATAGTACGGAGGATCTGTGGAGATCACCATACCTGAAGGGTAGTTTCGCGCGGCAGCATTCGCCTGTCGAACTTCTCCAATAGGCTCGACTGCGGGGGCCCCCAGAAGAGCCTCAGATACGACGCGGATGCTCCCACTCCAAGAGCCTCCCAGGTCCGCCAGGGGTGCAACTTCCGGAAAATCCCAAACGAAAGGAATCGCCTGACGCGCAAACAGGTTTTTTGGTCGATCTTCCTTTGGATACCAGACAGCCAATGCGCAATTGTAGTCAACGAACTTACTCAACGCGAAAGCAAGATAGGTGGCTACCGAATCAGCGTAAGCCTCAGCTCCCGCGCCAGCTTGTTCCAGGTTTTCCCCTTCTGGCATACCAGCATTTATTGCATCGTTTTTTACGGTCTGCCGAACCTCGCGCACCAGATCGCTAAACGTTACAGCAGCGGTGAGTTGTCGATCAGTGAAGAGGTCAGCGTGGCGGGTCATCCCGTAACTCTGAACACGGAATCCCAAAGCCGCCTCTGGGAGCTCCGTATCCGGAAAATTATCCGGCCGTGGGACGCGCGCACATTTCTCATGCTCGTCGCTCGGGGGAAGGTAAACCCGTCGCCGCTTCCCTTCCGCAGCGATGGCCATCAGCTTGCAATCGATGCGGCCAGATTTTCCTTCCTTTCGCACATAGGAAAGCGGTACTGTATCTCCACATCCGATACACACGGCCCCAGAGCGCCGCACTGTGCCGTCGTTATCATTCTTCGGCGCATCCTTCAGATCGCTGCCGATACCGAAAGTGACGTGGCCGTCGTGCACTTTCGGGATTACGTATGCTTCCTTCCCCTTCTTCTTGCCAAGCCACCATGACCTGGCCAAAGGCATCTGAATACCGCATGCCGGGTTCGGGCAGCGAACTGTCCTCGCCCAAATCCAGGCGATGACATTGGCCTGGCTGCCGTCGTCAAGCTTGGCCTTCGGATACAGGTAGCCGATCCGCTTCTCGGCCTCGTCGCGCATCCATGCGCCATAGCGTCGAACATCCTCGGCCAAGCCCGAAGCCTTCGGCCATGTGTCAGCCACATGCTCTTCCGCGGCGCCGGGAAAGACTGGGGGGCGCCCGGCCCACTTTGGCGGGATCTCGATCAGCGCCTTGTTGATCAGGACTGGCACCGGGTTGAGGTCCGAGGCATGTGCCTCGAGACCGAGTCGCTGAGCCTCCAGAGGAATGGAGCCGCCGCCCGCGAACGGATCGAGGATCGGAGGAGGATTCCCGTCAGTGGACTCGAGGATCTTCTCATAAGCTTTATGCAGAAGAGCGTCGTCCTTGGTGTTCTCCCAGACCACCAGGCGCTCGATGAGTTCGAACAGTTCCTTTCGCTCGGCGGCGACCGCCTCCTCCGTCGGGAACTTGTCCGGGCGAGACGTAGGGTCATCCACCAGCTGCGCGAAGAGGACTGCGCGGGCTGCTGCTAGCGGTCGCTGGGCCCACCACTTGTGCACCCCCGATGGGTTGCCCTTGTAGATATAGTTCTCCCGGATCGACTCGCGATTGATCGCTTCGAGCGGTAGCGCAACCTCGATTAGCTTGCGCTTGGGCACCGTCGTCATGAGGAACGCTCTTCTCTCCAGGCTGGGCGGGTGATGCATGGTGGGCCGCTCGGCAGACCGGTCGGCCCAGTCACTCAGTATGGCCTCATCCGCTGGCAACCGCCCCAACTTCACCTCACCCCGCTCCTACACCAAGAGCCGCAGTCAGTGAGGTACATCGCCCTGCTCCCACATGCGCTTCCAGTGGAAGACGAACTTCGTCACGTTGAAGTCATCCGTGCTGGTCGTACGGAAGGGGTTGCTCAGGTACCGGACCTTGTCGTGTTTAGGACCATCAGGCGAGACGGACACAAGGGCCAAACGGTAGTGATCGCCCACGTTCTTCGCATGGAGGACTTCGTTGCGGGTCACGGTGAAGTCTTTCGAGCCAGCCAAGCGGCCCTTGACCTCCAGGTGAAGAAGATCCTCCCCGCCCTCTGACCATGACCTCAAGTCGAAGCCCTTGTTGTTCGGCGGCATCTCCTCCGGGCTGCGCCCGAGGGCGCGCTCGGCCTCGATCACAGCCGCAACAGCTCGGTGCTCGATTGCCGCGGTATCGCGTGCGGCCTCCGTGATGTCGGCCTGGCCTGGGCTTCGTCCTAGCAGCTGGTCGACCATCCCCTGCGGTAGGACCAGCGCTCCGCCGGCCACGCGGGGTGGGCGCGGCAGGAGCCTCTCATCAAGGTCCAGTTCGTGCAGGCGTCGCTCCAACCGTTCTTCCAGATTGTTTGCCCGGCGCCGTGCTGTCTCCGGGCGCAGCTTCAGCTTTCGTCCTTGTTCCTGGGCGTCGAGAAGCTCGAGGTGGCGGGCATACCAGAAGTCAATCTCGTGGTTGAGGCGCTCTTGCACCTGCTCACGGATCCGCCGTACTTCAGGGACTATCCGATCGCGCACTGAGCGCAGGTGCTCATGTACGGCGTGGTCGGCGGCCCAAACAACAGCGGTCTCCTCCATGCCGTCGGACAGCCAGGGCTGTGTGGCGAGACGGGCAGCCTCCCGCGTGACGGCTTCGGCTTCGTCCTCAGCTGGAGGGTCGTAGTCGAGGTAGGGGGCAGGGCCTGCGGGGTTGGCCCGGCCGTCAGGTGTGAGCTCGACGAAGTCGAAGCGCTTGCTGACAACGTTCGGCTGCGGATGGCTGTTGCTGATCTCTTGTGTGAGAGCCACGAGGAGCCGGGGCGTCTGTCCCGGGTCCGTACGGTCGATGAGGATGCTGCCCGCCTTGAGCACTGCCGCGTGGCGTTCAATGGTGGCGTCGACGACAGCCTCCATCAGCGGGTGTCCTGGGGCAAGCAGGGCTGCTTCTATCCGGCCTCGGCTGCGGATCAGGTCTCGGTCGAAGACGACGCGGTCGTAGCGGCGTAGCACAGGAGCGGCCAGGGTACGGCGTGGGGACCGGTTCAGGAGTGTGGCGGGGACATTGGTGATCTCGAATCGTCCAGCTTCGCGCCTCGTCAGCCGCCCTCCCAGTTCATTGAAGGCTGCGCGGAAGAACGCTTCGACATAGTGGGGTTGGAGTCGCCGTACCCGGGCTTCCTCCAGGCGCAGGCGAGCTTCGGTTACTTCTGCTTCGGTCTGCAGGTCTCTGTGTAGGGCGCGCTCGGCGAGGAGTTCGTCGAGGCCCTCGCCGACGGTGTGGTCGATGACCAGATCCAGCCGGGCTCGCACCTCGGGCTGGTCGCCGTACCGGACGGCCTCCATGAGCAGCTCATGCAAGGGCTGCTCCTCGAAAGCTTCGCCGAGGACGTCGAAGACCTGGCCCCGGTAGGCGATGCGCTGCTGCTCGATCTTGTCCAGAAGTCGGTGATAGACAGCGCCTTCGCGGGTGTCAGTGGCGACCAGATTCCACAGGTGGCAGACCTCGGTCTGGCCGATGCGGTGGATGCGGCCGAAACGCTGCTCGAGGCGGTTGGGGTTCCAGGGAAGGTCGTAGTTGACCATAAGATGAGCGCGCTGCAGGTTGAGGCCCTCGCCAGCGGCGTCAGTGGCGATGAGGACGCGGACATCGCGCTCCTGGGTGAACAGCTCCTGTATACGGCGACGCTCGTCGCGTCGTATGCCGCCGTGGATCATCTGAACTGCCTCGTGCTGTCCGAGGAGGCTGCGGATGCGCCCGACTAGGTAGCTGAGAGTGTCTCGGTGTTCCGTGAAGATGATGATCTTGCGAGGGTTGCCGTCTCGGTCGCGGATCTCGTGGTGGTCCTGGAGCAGGGATCGGAGTTCAGTCCACTTCCGGTCAGCGCCCGAGAACTGGACGTGTGAGGCCAGCTCGATCAAGTTCCCGAGCTGATCGATCTCTAGGGACAGCTCGGCGGCGGTGCGGGCGGCGGTCGCCGCGTCGAGGACTTCCTCTTCCAGCGTTTCTCGTTCGTGGCTGTCCAGGTCGTCGAGCCGACCCTGCCAGTCCTCATCCACGGTCACGCCGTTGTAGCGGCGACCGAGCTGTTCGTCATCAATCCGGTGGGATGTGGTCGGAGCAGCCAGCATCTCCCGATGGCGGCGGACCAGCCGCTCACGGCGCCGCTCCAGGGAACGCAAGATCGCTTCCGGGCTGGAGGCGAGACGGCGCTGGAGAACTGTGAGCGCGAAGCCGACGGTGTTGCCTCGGCGTCCATCACCAGCCGCACGCAGTCGGTCTGCACGATTCATCTCGTTGCGGACGTACTCCGTGACGGCCTCGTAGAGGTCATGCTCGGCCGGCGACAGCTCGTACGGCACGGTGTAGGCCCGTCGCTCGGGGAAGAGAGGCTTTCCCTCGAAGGTAAGAAGATCCTCCTTAACCATGCGGCGCATCAGCCCGCCGGCATCGACAGTGTGGACGCCTTCGCGGTATTTTCCCTCGAATCGGTCCGCGTCGAGCAGAGCTAGGAAGAGTTGGAAGTCGTCTTCCTTGCCAGCGTGCGGGGTGGCGGTCATCAGGAGGAAGTGACGGGCGATATTACCCAGGAGCTGTCCGAGCTGGTATCGACGCGTGGTTTTCAGTTTGCTGCCGAACCAGTGGGCCGACATGCGGTGGGCTTCATCGACCACGACGAGGTCCCAGTCTGTGTCTCGGAGCTGCTGCATGAGCTCCTCTGATCGGGACAGCTGGTCCATCCGTGCAATAAGCCGAGAGTGGTGCTCGAAGACGCTGCTGTCAGGAATGGAATCGACGAGGGACCGAGTGAGCAACTCAAAGCGGAGACCGAACTTGTCGAGAAGTTCGTCCTGCCACTGCTCGACCAGGGATCCGGGCACAACGATCAGGCAGCGCTCCAGATCGCCCCGGAGCAGCAGTTCCTTCACGTACAAGCCCGCCATGATGGTCTTGCCCGCGCCAGGGTCATCGGCCAACAGAAAGCGGAGCGGCGTGCGGGGCAGGAGCTCAGCGTAAACAGCGCGGATTTGGTGAGGAAGCGCCTCGAGGTCCGACGTAGTGACGGCGAGCATCGGATCGAACAGCCCTGCCATGCGGAGACGCAGGGCCTCTGCAACAAGCCGGAATGCGGCAGGGTCACCGGAGAAGTCGGCGCGGGAGGCGGGCTCGTACAGTTTGAGGTTCGCCTCATGCTCCCTGTAGAGGAAGACGCTGCCGAAGGTGTGTGAGTCGTCCTGGTAAACGACTTCGATCGCGCTGCTGCCCCGCCAGTCGGCGCTCACAACTGTCACGGGGCCAGCGGCTGTCAGACCACTGACCTGCGCTCCCGGCGTCAATTCCTCCAGTCGCACACCGACGGGGTAGTCGCCGGGCGCGATGGGCTGGGGCTTGTCGCGTGCGTTCTCGACCTCCATGCGCCTCCCTAGCAGCGCCTTGATGACCGACTTTAGCCTTGATGACCAAAGGTGACGATCGAGCTACCGCCCTTGGCACGAAGGATCCGTCACTCTCTGATCTCCTCGATTGTCAGGCTATGCACTCGCACCAGGTTCCACCGATTCCCGGAGCGCTCAAGATCGCCTTGGAGCACGATCTCCTGACGGTCGAGGTGAGCTTGCCCCACCCGGAGGTAGTCTTCGGTTCCCAGCTCGACGTACACCCTCATGGCACGGCTAGTCGGTTCATCCTCAGGACGACCAAGGAGAATGACGGTTCCAGGACCTGTGGTTGGTTCACGCTCCAGCTTGGTAATGAAGCCGCGAATGGATACCCCCTGGCGGCCATAGCGTTCACGGAGATACTCGGCCCCAGAGCGCAGGTACTCAATCGTCTCGCGCCCGAATGCAAGAATACGGCCAGGTTCTTCCAACGGAAGATCGTTCGCCCACAATGGGTGCAACTCAAAGGGAACTTTCCCGTATGAAGAGAGCTCTGATAGAGCCTCGCATACATTGGCCGACAACCCACGTCGCGCCTCTTCTTCGAAGAGCGCTAGATCTCCCGAATTACGTGTGGCGTAAGCAGCTGCTTTGTGAGCAGAAGCAGCGCCGTCGAAGAAGGCCATCGACACACGTCGAGCGAGCGGCAGGCCACCGAACCTTCCCTCGCTGCCCAACGTCAGCTGTTCAGGAACTGGCGACGTCAGAGGAACCTCTGCAGTCAGGATGTAGCTGCCCGGTTGTGTCAGACCGAGAAGCACGCGACGACTGATGAAATCGTACACTTGGTTCGATTTGCGCATCGGCTCCACGGGACGCGGCTGCTGATTCTGGAGCCAGGTCGTTGCGCGGTACGCGGCGCTAACGAAGAGGTCACGCAGACTACCCACAGCACGACTGCCTTCAGCCAGCGACACGGTGCCCGGAGCTGTGCCCTCAGGTAGCAGGCGAACCTGATGCACATCGGTCTGAGCCAGCCCTACGCCGCGCAGAACAACGAATGGCTCCTTGTCTTCGACAACAGCCACGGTGTTGAAGAGGATCTGCAGTTGCTGGACGTAGTCCATCAGGCGCGAGTCTGTGGGCAACAGCGCCTCGACACGCCCCTCAGGCAGTTCAAGCCCCCAGACCTCGGCCCGCGGCTCCTCCTGGACCAGACCCCAACCCTGGGCCGTGAGGTAGCGGCGGATCATCTCAGGGCTGAGGGCCTCAAGTGCCTGGCCAGGCAGCTGCTTGTGTTTCATTGGACCGGCACCCCCCTTCCCTGCATCCGCAGATCCTCGGCGACATCGAACATCCGCAGGAGAGCATCCTTCGTGAGCAGGTTCTCACGAGGCACTGACACCTTGACCTCGGTGTCCTTATCCAGTTCTCGGCGGAGAGGCTGGCCATGCAAGCACGTCCAGTAGGCCGCGCGGCGGAGGGTCAACTGCTCCTCCGTGACGCCCATCCAGTCGTCCGCTACCTCGGGAACGACCACGACAACGAGGAAGATCGGCAAAGAGAACCTGTCAGCCGGCTCCGCGAAGACGTTGTAGTACTTGCTCTTCAGGCCGTAGCTGACATGGGTGGATGTCGACCGTACCCTCCGGCTGCTCTTCACCTGAACGTCGATCTTGGGGTTGAGCAAGCTTCCCCGTGGACCCGGGTGACCGATGTGGAGATCGACCATGTGATCGTCTTCTTCGATCTTCTGGACGGTCAGCCCGGCGGCGGTGGAGATCGCCCGAACGAAGATCTCGCCGTAACGGCCTTGTCGGACGTCCCGGTTCAGTGCCATCCAGCGTCCCAGCCCCATTCTCCAGTTCCCCACGCGACCGCCGACCCCTGGTGGAGGTGAGTCCGGCAGGGTGCACAGCGCGTACGCAAGCGTCACGCGGTCAGGGGATCGTAGCAATCAGTTCCAGGCCGCTGAAAGCCTGTACGCGACGGCACTCAGTAGTGCCCCATTGGCCACGCATGCCTCGCCGCGCCGCCCTGCGCGCCGAGACGTTCGTCGGGCGACTCGCCGACGCCATCCATGCCGCGGTCCAGGACGACCTCTCCCTGTGCGGTACTGCATCGCCTTCAGTGCTCGACGAGAAGCAGCACGAGGCGGAGGCGGCCGAGGCAGCCGCCAGGCTGGTTCCGCTCCGGCGTACGGCGGAGCGGAAGAGCGAGGCCCATACACATCCCATAAGCACCTCCGCTCACGCCACGCTCACGCCTGCGGCTTCGCAACGTCGCATCCGCTAAGCCTGCACGTCGTGGGTACGCAAAAGCCCCAGGTCAGATGCTATCTGCCTGGGGCTTGCGGAGCCGCCTGAGGGAATCGAACCCTCGACCTACGCATTACGAGTGCGTCGCTCTGGCCGACTGAGCTAAGGCGGCGGGTGCGCCCGTTGGGCGCTTGGCGGAGGCCAGTCTACACAGGTTTGGGGGGTGCTCCGGCGGGCCTCCTGCGGCGGAGGAGGTCGTCGGTGGCCGCGCGGAGGGTGGTGAGGTGTTTGGACCAGCGGCCGCAGCTCAGGCAGCTGGTGAGGTGGTGGTCGAGCGCCTGCTCGGTCACGGCCACGGGCAGGGGCGTTCCCGTGGCGCGGGCCGATATCGCGGCGCGGTAGTGGTTACAGGGCATGGTCATGATCATCCCAGGTGGTCAGCAGGTGGTGCCCTCCTCGGGCACGGTGTTCGCCAACAGGTAGTCGTTGACGGCCGAGTCGACGCAGGCGCTGACGCCGCCGTAGGCCGTGTGGCCGTCGCCGTCGTAGGTGAGCAGCACGCCGGAGGAGAGCTGGTCGGCCAGGCCCTCCGACCAGGCGTACGGGGTGGCAGGGTCACGGGTGGTGCCGACGACCAGGATCGGGTCGGCGCCCTCGGCGGCGATGCTGACGGGCCCGCCGGACGGCTCGACCTGCCAGGCGGCGCAGACCAGCGTGGCCCAGGCGAAGTCGGCGCCGAACGTCGGCGACGCCTCCTCGTAGGAGGGGAGCTGCTCGCGCACCGCGTCCGCGTCCGCGTTGCCCGCCGGGCTGTCCAGGCAGCTGATCGCCGGGAACGCGAACATGTCGGTGGCGTAACCCCCGCCCGGCGTACGCCCGTTGTACGTGTCCGCGAGGGTCAGCAGGGGCCCACCGTCGCCGTCCTCGATCGCGGCGGCCAGCGCGCGGCGCAGGGAGGGCCACAGGTCCTCGGAGTAGAGCGCGTAGGCCACGCCCGTGGTGGCCAGCGACTCCGTCAGCCGGCGCTCCTCGCCGGTCGGCAGGGGCTCGGCGTCGACCGCGGCGAAGAAGTCGAGCAGCCGCGCGGACGCGTCGTCGGCGCTCTCCCGCCCCAGCGGGCAGTCGCTCCCCGAGACGCAGTCCTCGGCGAAGGAACGGAACGCCGTCTCGAACCCGCCCGCCTGCTCGCGGTCCGTGCTCAGGGTGTCCAGCCTCGGGTCCATCGCCGCGTCCAGCACCAGGTGGCCGACGCGCTGCGGGAAGAGCCCCGCGTAGACGGCGCCCAGCTTGGTCCCGTAGGAGAACCCGACGTAGTGCAGCCGCTCGTCCCCCAGCACCTGTCGCAGCACGTCCATGTCCCGGGCGGACTCGACGGTGGAGATGTGCTCCAGCAGCTCACCCGAGCGCTCCAGGCAGCCCTGGGCGAACTCCTCGTGCGCGGCGACCAGTTCGTCGACCTCGCCGGAGTCGTCCGGGGTGCGGTCGGTCAGCGTGTAGTCGTCCATCTCCGGCCCCTCCAGGCAGGAGACGGGCTCGCTCCGGCCGGTGCCCCGCGCGTCGAGGCCAACCATGTCGTAGCGGGCGCGGACCTCGTCCGGGTAGATGTACTCGGCGGCACTCTGGGCGAAGTCGACGGCGGAGGCGCCGGGCCCGCCCGGGTTCATCAGGAGCGCCCCGATCCGCTGCCCCTGGTCGGTGGCGCGGGAACGGGTGACGGTGAGTTGGAGGTCCTTGGCCGGGTCCGGGTTCTCGTAGTCGAGCGGCACGGTGAGGGACGCGCACTGGAACTCGGCGGCCTGACAGCCGCGCCAGTTCAACTGCTGCTCGTAGTAGGGCAGTAGCTCGTCCGGGATCTCCTCGGACAGCGGTTCGAGGGGTGGCGCGTCCGGCGGCTCGGTGGTCGAGGACCCGTCGGAGGCGCCCGCGTCGGGCGCGCGGTCCTCCGGGCGGTCGTTCCCGGACGAACAGCCGGCGGCGAACAGGGTGGTGGCGGTGATCAGGGAAACGGCGAGGCGGCCGGTGGTGCGCATGGGTCCCCCGTGGTTGCTGGCACGGACTCCGGGTGAGCGTACCTGTCAGCGCAGGGCCATCGTCATCGCCTCCACGGCCAGCAGGGGGGCGACGTTCCGATCGAGGGCGCGGCGGCACTCCAGCACCGCCTCCATCCGCAGCAACGTCCGCTCCGGCCGGGTGGCGGCGGCGACGCGCCGGACGGACTCCTCGCTCTCCCCGCCGGCCAGCCCGCCGGCATAGCCCAGCTGGTGCGCCAGCACATCCCGGTAGAACGCGGTGAGATCCGTCAACGCCAGGTCCAGCGCGTCCCGTTGGGTGCGGGTGGCGCGGCGCTTCTGGCGGTCCTCCAGCTCCTTCATCACGCCGGCGGTGCCCCGGGGCAGCCGCTTGCCCTCGCCCGCGCCCAGGGCCGTCCGCAGCTCCTCCGTCTCCCTGCCGTCCAGCTCCTCGGCGAGCTGCTTGGCGTCCTCGGCCGCCGCGTCCACCAACTCCTGGGCGGCGCGCAGCGCCCCGCCCACGTCCGCCGCCCGCTCCGGCAGCCGCAGCACCGCCAGCCGGCGGGCCCTGGCCCGCTCGTCGGTGGCGAGCCTGCGGGCCCGGCCGATGTGGCCCTGGGTGGCGCGGGCGGCGGCCTCGGCGACCTCGGGCTCGATGCCGTCGCGCCGGACCAGCAGATCCGCCACGGCGGCCACCGGCGGGGTGCGCAACGGCAGTTGGCGACAGCGGGAGCGGATGGTGGGCAGCACGTCCTCGGTGGACGGCGCGCACAGCAGCCAGACCGTGCGCGGGGCCGGCTCCTCGACGGCCTTCAGCAGCACGTTCCCCGCGCCCTCGGTCAGCCGGTCGGCGTCCTCCAGGACGATCACCTGCCAGCGCCCGCCGGCCGGCGAGAGCTGGGCGCGGCGGACCAGCTCCCTGGTCTCTCTGACGCCGATGGTGAGCAGGTCGGTGCGGACGACCTCGACGTCGGCGTGCGTGCCGATCAACGAGGTGTGGCAGCCGTCGCAGAACCCGCAGCCCGGCTGACCGCCCAGCGCGCGGTCCGGGCTGACGCACTGGAGCGCGGCGGCGAAGGCGCGGGCGGCCGTGGACCGGCCGGACCCGGGCGGGCCGGTGAAGAGCCAGGCGTGCGTCATCGACGAACCGGACAGCTCGGGCTCGTCGCCGCGCTCGACGGCGGTGACATAGGCGTCCGCGTCCCGGGCGGCGGCGGCCAACTGGCCCGCCACCCGCTCCTGGCCAACCAGGTCGTCCCACACGGGCATCGCGGTCACCTCCAACGTTCTTCGGGCTGGCGCCCCGACCCCGCCCCGCCTCGGACGAACGCGCCGTCGACCATTGTGCGGCACGGCACTGACAACGGCTGGCGCCTGGCCTCCGGAGCCGGCCCCCGGCCGGACCGGCCCGCTCGACCCGCGACGGGGAACGACGAACGGGGACCCCGGTGCGGGGCGACGGCGACGGCCGTTCGCGGCGGAGACGAAGGCTCGGCCCGAGCCGGGCGTGGAATGGCTCCCGGGCCACAACAACCGGCGGCCGCGGCAGGTGAGCGACGGACGCCGCCGCCTCAGCGGAGCGAAGCCGGCCCCAGGCCCGGCCGGAGCCCAAGGCGGGCGGACATGGCCACACCGGAGGCCCGGGCCCTGGGACGGAACGGCACCAGTGCCGACGCCACGCGACAGCAGCCGCCCCGGCGAGGCACCACGCCGCCGGCGGTCCGAGCCGCCGCACAGCCGACGGTCAGCAGAACCCGCACCGGCGGCCCCGGGCGGGGCCGCACCTCGCCCGGCCAACGACGGGGCGGCGAAGCGGGCCCCGTACCAACCGAAGCCTGAGGAAAGGGGACACGAGTCGAACGCGCGGGCCCGAGGAGCCCTCCCGACCACGGCGGAACGGTAGCCACCCGCCGCCTGAGCAACGCACCACCCACGCCTGACGGTGCGCCCGCACGGCAACGGCGGGGCCAGCCAAGGCGCGTACCCGACGCCCCGGCCGCCGGAGGCGGAACGGGCCACGTCGGCGGGAACGAACGCCGCCCGGCGAGACAGGGGCCCGGCCCCCCGGGGCCGGGCCTTCGGAGAGCCGCCCCGGCCAGGGGCTGGTGCTCTGACCGCATAGGTTCGCCGGGTCGTTCAGGGTGCGGTGGCGAGGGGGCGTCCGCCCCAGCGGATGCTCTTCTCGCTGCGGACGCGGGCGCGTTCCTTGCGTTGGGCGGCCAGGATGTCGCGATGGCGGGCGTTGGCGTTGCGCCACCGTAGGTAGGCGTGCAGGGCCCGGGTCTGCACGGTGTGGTTGGGGTGGTGGGAGTTGGCGATGGTGAACTACCTCAGCGGTCCGAAATGGGCCTCGATCGGGTTCGCCCACGAGGCGTAGGTCGGGGTGAAACACAGCTCGACCTTGTGTTTCTTTGCCCAGCGGCGGATGTCGGTGCCTTTGTGGGCGGAGAGGTTGTCCAGGATCACGTAGATCGGTGCGCCGTCGGGCCGGGCGGCGCGGATCGACTTCAGCGCTGCCAGAGTGTTCCCGGCGCCTTTCCTGCGGCGGTTGATGCCCCACAGGGTGTCGTCGCCGACCGAGTAGCAGCCGTGGAAGTACCGGACTCCATGAGTGCGGTGGTAGGTGGCAGGCAGTCGGTCGGGGTGTTTCTGTTCGGCCCAGCCCGAGCCGGCGGTGGGCCGGATCCCGAGCGGGCCGAACTCGTCGAACGCGAAGACCCGGTCCGGGAAGCGGTCCAGCACATGCTCGATGCGGTCGAGCTTGGCGTCGCGATCGGGATCAGGGGATTCCTTCCAGGTCTTGGTGCGCTGGAAGGTGATGCCGCGGCGGGCGAGCAGGCCGCGTAACGCCTCGCGGCCGATGAGGATCATCCGGCCGTGGACTTTCCGCAGGTAGGCGACCAGCTTGCGCAGCGACCAGCGAGTGAAGGGCTGGCCGAGCTTGGTGGGGCGAGTGGTGGCCGTCTGGACGACGAAGTCCTCGTCGTCACGACTGAGCAGGCGGGGACGGCCTCCCGCCCACCGAGGGTCCAGGCAGGCCAGGCCGATCTCGTTGAACCGGTGGATCACATCACGCACGGTGTCCTCGTCGGCCTGCACCAGCTGGGCGATCACCGGCACCCGGTTCCCGCCGGCCGACGCCAGCAACATCATCGCGCGCCGGTAGCGCACCGAGCTGCTGCTACCGCGGCGCACGATCTGCTGCGGCTTCTGCCCCTCCTGGTCGGTCAGTCTGCGCACACGGACAGGCTCGGCCACCGCGCCTCCAGGATCAGTTCGGACGTCACCACCCATCCAACCGTCATGACCGCCAACCCGGCGAACCTATGCGGTCAGAGCACTAGCGGCGACCGTCCTCGTCGTCCGGCTCGTCGTCGGTCGGCCGGGGGCCGAGCAACTCGTCGGCCAGCGTGGGCACATCGTCCAGCGGAGTCTCCTCCGCCCACTCCGGCCGCCGGTCCCTGCGGGACGCCGCCTCCTCCTCGACCCGGGGCAGCGGGCGCGTCTGGTCGACGGCCTCCCCCGCGTCGGGCCGGGGCAGCACGGCCGTCTCCTCGTTGTCGCCAGGGGCGCCCTGCTCGCCCGGGTAGGCGTGCGGGATCTGCACCGTGGTCTGGTTGTCCGCCGCCGCTGCCCGCGCCTCCTCGGCGCGCAGCAGCGCCTCCTCGGCGCGGCGCTGCTTCTCGCGGCGCAGCTCCTCGGCCTGGGCGCGGAGCCTGGCCTCCTCCTCGGCCTCCCGCAGGCGGCGTTCCTCCTCCTCGCGGCGGAGTCGTTCCTCCGCCTCCCGGCGGCGGCGCTGCTCCTCGGCGGCCCTGGCGGCCTCCTCCGCGCGGAGCCTGGCCTCCTCGGCCCGACGGGCCTCCTCGACGCGGAGACGCTCCTCCTCCTCGCGGCGCAGCCGCTCGGCCTCCTCGGCCCGCTGCCTGGCCAACTCCTCCTGCCGGGCGCGCTCCTGCCGGGCGGCCTCCTCCTGGCGCTCTCGCTCCAGGCGGGCCTCCTCCTCCTTGCGCCTGCGCTCCTCCTCGGCGAGCCGGCGGGCCTCCTCCTCGGCCTTGCGCCGGGCCTCCTCGCGGGCCCGCACCTCGGCCTCGGAGAGCGGCAGCATCTGGTCGAGGCGGTGCCGGGCGGCCATGGTCACCGACTCCGGGTCCTGGCCGGCGTCGATCACCAGGTAGCGCGCGGGGTCGGCGGCGGCCAGCGCCAGGAAGCCGGCGCGGACCCGCTGGTGGAACTCGCTCGGCTCGGACTCCAGCCGGTCCGGCGCCTCGGTGAAGCGTTCCCTGGCGGTCTCGGGCGAGACGTCCAGCAGCACCGTGAGGTGCGGGACGAGACCCTCGGTCGCCCAGCGCGAGATGCGGGAGATCTCCACGGCCGAGAGGTCGCGGCCGGCGCCCTGGTAGGCGACGGAGGAGTCGACGTAGCGGTCGGTGATGACGACCGCGCCGCGCTCCAGCGCCGGGTTGATCACGGAGTGGACGTGCTCGGCGCGGTCGGCCGCGTAGAGCAGCGCCTCGGCCTGGTGGGAGAGGCCGCCCGAGGCGACGTCGAGCAGGATGCCGCGCAGCCGCTGCCCGATCGGCGTGGCGCCCGGCTCCCTGGTGACGACGACCTCGTGGCCCTTGCTCCTGATCCACTCGGCGAGCGCCTCGACCTGGGTGGACTTGCCGGCGCCGTCCCCGCCCTCGACGGCGATGAAGAAGCCCTTCTCGGCGGGGGCGCTGACCGGCTCGGTGCCTCCGCGCACGGCGGCGCCGATGTCCTTGCGCAGCGGGACGCCCCTGCGGTCGTCCGTGCGGCCGAGCACGACGGCCGCGACGGGCAGCAGCAGCACGCCGACGATGGTCAGCGTGTAGGCGGCGCCGCCGTGGTCCAGCACGAAGTCGCCGCGCACCACCCGGTGCGGCCCGATCAGCGCGGCGGCCAGCGGGCCGGCGAGCAGGGCCAGCGCCACGGCGACCCGCACCACGGCGTGCAGGTGCTGGGTGAGCTGGGGGCGGCGGAAGTCCTCGGTCTCCTGGTCGAGCAGGGTGTGCCCGGTCTGGGCGGCGATGCCGGCGAGCAGGCCGGTGGCGGCTGCGGTGAAGAGCACGGTGGCCGGGTCGGCGATCAGGCCGACGCCGAAGAGGCCGAGCCCGGTCAGGGCGATCGCCAGGGCGAACAGCCGCCGCCGGGAGAGCGCTCGCAGGGTGCTCGGCGCGAGCCGGACGCCGGCGACCACGCCGCCGGTGAGGCCGAGCGTCAACAGCCCGTAGGAGACGGGCCCGCCGCCCAGTTCGGCGACGCGGAGCACGCCGAGCGCGCCGGCCGCCGCGATGCCGGCGGCGACGGCCGCGCAACCGAGGACCAGCACCGGGATGGCGCCGGTGCGGCCCTTGTCCGGCTTGGTGCCGGCGGCCGGGCGGCGCAGCCCGACCAGCGGCGAGACGGGCCGGCGCCCCTCGCCGCTCGGAAGCCGCAGGAAGTAGAGGACGGAGATGGCGGCCGCGAAGTACCCGGCGGCCACATAGGACGCGAGCGCCGCCTGGTGGGTGTCGAACCAGTCGAGCCCGGTGGCCAGGAGGTTGCTCACCAGCGAGGCGCCGACCAGGGTGAGGGCCGCGACCGGCAGCGCCACATAGCCGCCGCGCAGCCAGAGGCGGCGCAGCGCGTCGTGGTGGTCGGGCAGTGGCCGGATCGCGGCGCCCTCGGGCGGCGGCGGGGGCAGCAGCGCGGGGGCAACGCTGTCCCGGCAGGCGACCCAGATCCGCTCGGCGACGCTGGCCACGAAGATCGTCGCCAGCACGTAGACATAGGCGTCGTCGGGCGCCCAGTCGATCCAGAGCGGGGCGACGATCAGCAGCGCGGCGCGCAGCGCGTCGGCGCCGATCATCGTCCAGCGGCGGTCCAACGGCCCCTCGGGCGCGAGCAGTCCGGCCACCGGGCCGAGCAGCAGCACCCCGGCGAGGCCGGTGCCCAGCAGCCGCACCGCGAAGGCGGCGGTGACGGCCAGCGCGAGCCCCCGGTACTCGCCGCCGAAGAGCGGCTCGCCGGACTCCGGCACGTGCAGGGCGGCCTGGACGGTGAGCAGCACCAGCGCCAGCAGGGCCAGGGCGTCGCCTATGCCGCTGGTGAAGTGCGCCTCCCACAGCCGGCGGAGGGCTGGGACCTGCAACAGTGCCCCTCGGGCACGGTCACGGGAGTCCGCGACGAGCGCCTCGTCGGTGGCGCCCGTGGTGGGGTCAACAACCCGGGGTTGCTCTGCTCGCGTCATTCGGCCAGCGTAACCTTACGGAATCTGAGGAGGACCGCCCGCCCGCACACCTGCCCGGCCAACGGTCTTGGGGAGAACAGAGGTTACTCCGCCCCACTGACAAAAGCCCGGGCGGAGGGCCACGGGCCGCCGACCCCGGGGCCGAGTCGGCCGCCGACCAGCGGAGCCGGCCGCCGCCGACCAGCGGAAACCGCCGGCCCCGCACCGGCCCCGCGCGGCTCACCCCTCGGCGGAGTCCTCCGAGCCCCCCGCCCGCGCCGCCGCCTTCTTCGTCGCGGTCTTCGTCGCGGTCTTCGTCGCGGTCTTCTTGGCGGCGGCCTTCTTCGTCGCGGTCTTCTTGGTCGCGGTTCTGGTCGCCGTCTTCTTCGCGGCGGTCTTCTTCGCCGCCGTCTTCGTCGTGCTCTTCTTGGCCGCGCTCTTCGCCGTCTTCTTGGCGGTCTTCTTCGCCGGCCCCTTCGCCCGCCGCTCCGCGAGCAGCTCGAAGCCGCGCTCCGGGGTGATGGTCTCCGGGTCGTCGTCCCTGCGCAGCGTCGCGTTGGTTTCGCCATCCGTGACATAGGGACCGAAACGCCCGTCCTTGACCACCACGGGGCGCCCGTTGGTCGGGTCCTCGCCCAGCTCCTTCAGCGGCGGCTTGGCGGCGGCCCGGCCGCGCTGCTTGGGCTGCGCGTAGATGGCGAGGGCCTGCTCCAGGGTGATGGTGAAGATCTGCTCCTCGGTCTCCAGCGACCGGGAGTCGGTGCCCTTCTTGAGGTACGGCCCGTACCGCCCGTTCTGCGCGGTGATCTCCTGCCCGGACTCGGGGTCCACGCCCACCACCCGGGGCAGCGACAGCAGCCGGAGCGCGTCCTCCAACGTGACGCTGTCCAGCGCCATCGACTTCAGCAGCGAGGCGGTGCGCGGCTTCACCGCGTTCTTGCCGGACTTGGGCGTGCCCTCGGGCAACACCTCGGTGACATAGGGCCCGTAGCGGCCGTCCCGCGCCACGATCTGCCGGCCGCTCTCCGGGTCGACGCCCAGCTCGAAGTCGCCGCTCGGCTTGGCCAGCAGTTCCTTGGCCAGGTCGACGGACAGCTCGTCCGGCGGCAGGTCGTCCGGCACGTCGGCCCGCTTGCCCGGCTCGCCCTCCTGGCCGGGCTCGGGCGGCGCCTCGACATAGGGCCCGTAGCGGCCGACCCGCAGCACGATGCCCTCGCCGACGGGGAACGAGGAGATCTCCCGGGCGTCGATCGCGCCCAGGTCGGTGACCAGCTCCTTGAGCCCGCCCAGGTGGTCGCCGTCCCCGTTGCCCGCCTCGGCGGCGGTGCCCTGGCCCTCGCCCTCGCCGAAGTAGAAGCGGCGCAGCCACGGCACGGCCTCGGCGTCGCCGGTGGCGATCCGGTCGAGGTCGTCCTCCATCTTGGCGGTGAAGTCGTAGTCGACCAGCCGCCCGAAGTGCTGTTCCAGCAGGTTGACCACGGCGAACGAGAGGAACGACGGCACCAGCGCCGTCCCCTTCTTGAAGACGTAGCGCCGGTCCAGGATGGTGCCGATGATGCTGGCGTAGGTGGACGGGCGGCCGATCTCCCGTTCCTCCAGCTCCTTGACCAGCGTCGCCTCGGTGTAGCGGGCCGGCGGCTTGGTGGCGTGGCCGTCGGGGGTGATGGCGCGGGCGGCCAGCGGGTCGCCCTCGGCGACGGCCGGCAACCGGCGTTCCCGGTCGTCGAGTTCGGCGTTGGGGTCGTCGGCGCCCTCGACGTAGGCCTTGAGGAAGCCGTGGAAGGTGATCACCTTGCCGGTCGCGCTGAACTCGCAGTCCCGCCCGTCCGCGCTGGTCCCGGCGACCCGGACGGCGACCGACTGGCCGACCGCGTCCTTCATCTGGGAGGCGACGGTGCGCTTCCAGATCAGCTCGTAGAGCCGGTACTGATCGCCCGTCAGCCCGGTCTCGGCCGGGGTGCGGAAGCGGTCGCCGGAGGGGCGGATCGCCTCGTGCGCCTCCTGGGCGTTCTTCACCTTGCTGGCGTAGACGCGGGGCCGGTCGGGCAGGTAGTCCGCGCCGTAGAGCTGGGTGACCTGGGACCTGGCCGCGGCGACCGCCGTCTCCGACAGGGTCGTCGAGTCGGTCCTCATATAGGTGATGAAGCCGTTCTCGTAGAGCCGCTGCGCCACCTGCATCGCGGCCTTGGCGCCCATGCCGAGCTTGCGGGACGCCTCCTGCTGGAGCGTGGTGGTGCGGAACGGGGCGTACGGGGAACGGCGGTACGGCTTGGACTCGACGGAGCGCACCGCGAACGTCGTGTCGGCCAGGGCGGCGGCGAGCGCGCGGGCGTTCTCCTCGCTGAGCTGGGTGACCTGCGCGGGGTTGCGGAGTTCGCCGTCGGGGCCGAAGTCCCGGCCCTGCGCGATCCGGCGGCCGTCCACGGCGGTCAGCCTGGCGTCGAAGGTGGCGGCCTCGCCGCGCGCCGCGAAGGTGCCGGTGAGGTCCCAGTACTCGGCGGAGCGGAACGCGATCCGCTCCCGTTCCCGCTCCACGACCAGGCGGGTCGCCACGGACTGCACCCGGCCGGCGGACAGCCGGGGCATGACCTTCTTCCACAGGACGGGGGAGACCTCGTAGCCGTAGAGCCGGTCCAGGATGCGGCGCGTCTCCTGGGCGTCGACCAGCAGCTGGTTCAGCTCGCGCGGGTTGTTGACCGCCGCCCTGATGGCGTCCCTGGTGATCTCGTGGAAGACCATCCGGCGCACCGGGACCTTGGGCTTGAGCACCTCCCGCAGGTGCCAGGCGATCGCCTCGCCCTCGCGGTCCTCGTCCGTGGCCAGGTACAGCTCGTCGGACTCGGCGAGCAGCTGCTTGAGCTTGCGGACCTGGTCGCGCTTGTCGCTGTTGACGACGTACAGCGGCTGGAAGTTCTCCTCGACGTTGACACCGAGCCGAGCCCAGGGCTCGCCCTTGTACTCGGCCGGCACCTCGGCGGCGCCGCTGGGGAGGTCACGGATGTGCCCCACGCTGGCCTCGACCACATATCCGGGGCCGAGGTAGCCCTTGATCGTTTTGGCCTTGGCGGGCGACTCCACAATGACGAGTCGGCGTCCGCCATCGGCGGTGTCGCTGGTCGGGGACAACTTCTCGCTCTTCTCTCCAGCCCGGGGGGAAAGTTCTGACGGTGCGGAGTGTGACGGTACATCCCTGCTGCGTGTCAAATGGGAAAACCCCGCAACGCATCTCGAACGGTAACCCGAGAGCCGCCCATCCCGCCGCCCGGTGACACCCCCAACGCCCGTCGCCGGGGTCCGGCCCGGGGCCCGGGGCGGGGCCGGCGGTCAGTCGGCGGGCAGCAGAAAGCCCTGCTCAACGAGGGGACGGAGCCACTGCGGAGCGGTCACCCGCAGCCTTGCCGGGTCCTCGTCAACCAGCTGGGCGATCGCGTCCAACAGCGCGCCGGCGGCGAGGCTTCCGTCACAGCTGCCGGCGAAACCGGCGCTGACCGTGTCCATCGCGGTCGCCCTGAGCATCCCGTGGCGCTGGCGCAGGACCACGTGCTCCGGGTCCTCGGCACCCGGCTGGCCCAGTTGCTCCTGCACCACGCCGTCGGCGAGGGTGTAGCGGGCGGCGAGCAGCGCCTCGTCGTCGTGGGCGCCGAGAAAGTCCTGGCGCGCGAAGTGCCCGGGAACGATCGCGCCGAGCGGCTGTTCGACCGAGTGTGGCCAGTCCTCGATCAGAACGGCCGGATCGGCGGCGTCCGAGCGGCGCAGGGTGATCCAGCCGAAGCCGACGGAACGCACCCCGCGCGCCGCGAACTCGTCGAGCCAGGCGTGGTAGGCGAGCTGGTAGTCGGCCGGGTCGCCCCGGTGCGCGCCGGCGTCGCGCAGCCACAGCTCGGCGTACTCGTTGACGTCCTGCTCCTCGCGCCGCACGATCCAGGCGTCGCAGCCGGGCGGCACCCAGGACGCGAGCCGGTCGCGCCAGTCCTCGTCGGCCAACTGCTCCCAGTTGGCGAGCAGTTGACAGTAGCCGCCGGGGGCGAGCCGCTCGGCGGCCGAGCCCACCAGGGTGCGGCAGAGCGCGTCGCCCGGCAGGCCGCCGTCGCGGTAGGTCAGGCCGGCGCCCGGGGCGGCCGGGGAGATCACGAACGGCGGGTTGGAGACGATCAGGTCGAACGGCTCGTCGTTCTCCACGGGGTCGAAGAGCGAGCCCTGGCGCAGGTCGATCTCGGGCGCGCCGGAGAGCGCGAGGGTGAGCGCGGCGACGCGGAGCGCGCGGGGGTTGAGGTCGGTCGCGGTGACCTGCCGGGCGTGGCGGGTCAGATGGAGCGCCTGCACGCCCGAGCCGGTGCCGAGGTCGAGGGCCCGGCCCACCGGCTCGCGGAGGGTGAGCTGCGCCAGCGTGGTCGAGGCGCCCCCGGCGCCCAGCACCACGTCGCGCCCCTGGCCGTGCGCCCCGGCGCCCCCGGCGACCGCGCGCCCCGTGTCCGAGACGATCCACCAGTTCTCCCCGGCGTCGCCGGCGTAGGGGCGGATGTCGACGGCGGCGCGCAGGAGTTCGGCTTCGCCGGTCTCGGCCGGCATCAACCAGCCGTCGGCCAGGGCCTGGTGGGCGGGCAGCGCGGCGGCCACCCGGGCGGCCGGCAGGGCCTGGCCGAGGAGGAAGAGCTGGGTCAACGTGGCCAGCGGCCCGGCGTCCTCGCGGGTGGCGCGGAGCGCGGGCACGGTCTCGCCCCGCGCGAGCGCCGCGTACGCCGGGGCGCCCAGCAGGTCGAGCACGCCGTCGGGGGTGAAGGAGGCGGCCAGCAGGGCCTCGCGCAGGCGCGCGGCGCCGGGCCCGGGGGCGGGAAGACCATGGATACTCACGCGACCATTGTGGCCACGGCGGCGATCACGGCGATCACGCGGCCCGTCACGCGTTCCGCCCGGGCTACTCCCCCGACTCCGCCTCGCCCTCCCCGGCCTCCTCCGGGTCCTCGCCGCTCCCCTCGTCGGCGTCCGCGCCCTCCTCGGCGCCCTCCTCGGCTTCCTCCTCCGCGCCGGCGTCCGCGCCCTCGTCGGTGGCGCCCTCACCCTGGTCGCCCTCCGTCTCGCTGGGCGCCGACGGACTCTGGCAGCCCTCCTGACGCCCCATCGCGTCGCCCAGCTCGCCGGACTGGAGTTCGTTGAGCGCCTCGTCGCCGCTCTGGCCCAACTCCTCCAGCTGGCCGGCGATCTCCTGGAGGCCCTCGGCGAAGGCGCCCTGGTCGGAGGTGTCCAGGCCGTCCATCGTCTCCCTGAGCTGCCCATACGCCTCGGAGATGCCGCGCAGCTCGGTGACCGCGTCCTCGCGCAGCCGGGCGCCGTCGTCCACCGGCGGGTCGCCGGCCGAGTCCACGGCGTCGGCGAGCGCGCCGTAGGCGTCCGAGATGTTCTGGAACGCCTCCGCGTCGGCCTCCTGCACCTCCTCGGGGGAACGGCTGCCGTCGCTGGCCTCGGCGATGGCCGTGTTGGCCCGCTGGATCGCCTCGACCTGCGGCTGCACCTGGTCGCAGACGCTCTGGGCCCACTCGTCGGCCTTCTCGCTGTCGTCACCGCCACAGGCCGTCAGCGTGAACGCCATCGCCGCGCAGCCCGTCACCACCGACAGTGCCACCGGGAGCTTCTTCTTCACGTTCCTCGTCCCTTCGTGCCGCTCGGGCGGGAACTTACACGGCGAACATCCCTCTTCCGAGTGACGGTCGGCAGCGATGTCCCGATGTGCAGCCATTTGCATCAGTGCGTCATCGGTGCGTCATCGGCGGGGTGTCGGTGGGTTGTCGGTGGGCCGCCGACGCCGCGTCAGGGGCCGAGCAGCGCGCCCAACGCTCGCCGCAGCGCGGCGTTCTCACAGTGGTGCAGGCCCGTCATGCCCAGCCGCCGAGCGGCCGTCACATGGCCGGCCGTGTCGTCGACGAACAGGCAACGACCAGCGGGAACGCCGGCCCGGCCGGCCGCGATGCGGAAGATCTCCGGCTCCGGCTTGGCGACGCCCTCCCGGGCTGAGTTGACCACCGCGTCCACCGCCCCGGTCAGGCCCAGCGCGGCGAGGTCGGCGTCGAGCCGGGTGGTGGCGTTGGTCACAAGCACCACGGGGACCCGGCGCCTGACCGCCGTCAACAGCGCGAGCACCTCGGCGTCCACCGTTCCCGGCGTCTCGGTCCAGGCGGCCACCAGGGCGCGCGCCCGCGTTCGCGCCCCGCACGCCGGCGCGAGATCCTCCGCGACCGCCGCGCGCCACTCCTCGTCCGTCACCGCGCCGGTCACCGCCGGCAGCAGCCGCTCCGGGCGGAACGCCGCCCGCGTGAACGAGCCGGGCGCCAGCCCGTACTCGCGCTCCAGCCCGGGCATCAGCGCGGGGTCCCAGTGCCGCAACACCCCGTCCAGATCGCACAGCACGGCCTCGGGAACGGGCCCAGGACCGACCTCGGGAACGGTTCCGGCGTCATCGGCTTCAACGGCCTCAGCCGGGTCAACGGCTTCAGCGGCTTCAGCGGCTTCAGCGGCCTCAGCCGGGTCAACGGCTTCGGCCGGGCCGACGGGGTCAACGGGGCGCGCTGTCACGGTGGTTGGTCCTCACACGTCGGGCCGGGCCGGGGCCCGCCCGGCCGCCTGGTCGCGTCCACCCTACGAACTGGCGCGCGAACGCCGGAAGATCGTCTGGAATGCCTCCCTTCGCGACGACGGCTGGCGTGGGTCCCCTGCGACGGCGGGTGCACGCGGAGGCGGCGGAGGAGACCAGCTGGCGCTGCTGTCGGAACGTGCCGCCCTCGGGTGGCCCCGAGGGCGACCAGCACGATCTTCAACCTGCGGGCACCGGCGCGGCCTCGCGCCCCGAGGTGCTCGGCGCCTCCTTGAACACCTCGGCGCCGTGCCAGGCGACGAACGCCCGCCCAGGCCCCGGGTGTCCGCCGCGCGGCGCGGCCAGCGGGCGACCCGCCAGCGCCCGGGTCTCCCGGCCGCTCGCCGAACGCGCCTCGAAGCGCGCGGAGACCCGGATGCGCCCCTCGGTGGTCAGGCCCAGCGCACCCAGGTCGAAGAGCGTGTGGTGCAGGGCGCACAGCGCCAACGCGTTGGCCAGCCGGTCCGGCCCGTCCTGGCTGTGCCAGCGGATGTGCGCCGCCTCCAGGCCGACCGGCCGCCGGTCCAGCGCGCCGTCGAACCCGCACATCGCGCACGCGTGGCCATACGCCTCCAGCACCGCCCGAGCGAAGCCGGCGCTCCGCGCCCGGCGCCGGCCGCCGGCCACCAGGCGGTGGGCCACGCCCTCCACCTCGGTCAGCTCAAGCCCGGCCGCCTCGACGACCAGCCCGTCGATGGCGGGGGTGAAGTGCTCGTCCAGCAGCAGCCGGGCGCAGTCGGCGAGCACCCCGGGCTCGGCCAGCGCCAGCTCGACCTCGGCGCGCAGCCGCCCGCGCGCGCCCGTCCTGCGCAGGAGCGTGCCGCGCTCGGGCGTCTCGGGTGGCAGCGGGCGGCCCTCGGCGTCGGTCAACTCCCAGAGTTCCCGCTCCAGATGGACGAACGGCATCGCCGCCCGCTGACGGGCCGTAGCCGCCCGGGCCGGCGGGCCGAAGTCGTTGATCAGCGCGGAGACCGGCTCCTCGGCCTCCGCGTAGCTGACCTCGGTGCGCCCGGTGGCGGCGAACCGGCCCAGCAGCCACAGCAGCAGCAGCGCCTTGTGCGGCGCGCGCCGGCCGGCCACCCGCGCCCGGCGCAACGCGGCCAGCCGGTCCAGGAGTTGGTCCCTGGGCATGGGGATCGACACGGTCATGGCGGCCATGCTCGCAGGGTGCCGACGCCGCATCCAGGGGTGCCGGCGCCGCGTCCAGGGGTGCCGGCGGCTCCCCGGTCCGCAGGGGGGAGCCGCCGAACGCGCGCCGGGGGAACGGCCGGTCAGGCGCCGACGTACTCCGCCAGGTGCTCGCCGGTCAGGGTGGAACGGGCGGCGACCAGGTCGGCCGGGGTGCCCTCGAAGACGATCCGGCCGCCCTCGTGGCCGGCGCCGGGGCCCAGGTCGATGATCCAGTCGGCATGGGCCATGACCGCCTGGTGATGCTCGATGACAATCACCGACTTGCCGGAGTCCACCAACCGATCGAGCAGGCCCAGCAGTTGTTCGACATCGGCCAGATGGAGACCGGTCGTCGGCTCGTCGAGAACGTAGACGCCGCCCTTCTCGCCCATGTGCGTGGCCAGCTTGAGCCGCTGCCGCTCGCCGCCGGAGAGCGTGGTGAGCGGCTGGCCGACGCTGAGGTAGCCGAGGCCGACGTCCACCAGCCGGCGCAGGATGCGGTGCGCGGCCGGGATGCGCGCCTCGCCGGCGCCGAAGAACGCCTCCGCCTCGGTCACCGACATCGCGAGCACCTCGCTGATGTCGCGGCCGCCGAGGTGGTAGTCCAACACGGCCGCCTGGAACCGCTTCCCCTCGCACTCCTCGCAGACCGTGGCGACCCCGGCCATCATCCCCAGGTCGGTGTAGATGACGCCGGCGCCCTTGCAGTGCGGGCAGGCGCCCTCCGAGTTGGCGCTGAACAGCGCCGGCTTCACGCCGTTGGCCTTCGCGAACGCCTTGCGGATCGGGTCGAGCAGCCCGGTGTAGGTCGCCGGGTTGCTCCGCCGGGAGCCACGGATCGCGGACTGGTCGACGGAGACCACGTTCTCGCCCGCCGGGATCGAACCGTGCACCAGCGAACTCTTGCCGGAGCCGGCCACGCCGGTGACCACGACCAGCACGCCGAGCGGAATGTCGACATCGACGTTCCGCAGGTTGTGCGCCGTCGCGCCCCGGATCGCCAGCCGGCCGCTGGGCGTGCGCACCTTCTCCTTGAGCGCGGCCCGGTCGTCGAGGTGGCGGCCGGTGAGCGTGTCGCTGGCGCGCAGCCCCGCCACGGTGCCCTCGAAACAGACGGTGCCGCCGTTCGTTCCCGCGCCCGGACCGAGGTCGACGACATGGTCGGCGATCGCGATCGTCTCCGGCTTGTGCTCGACGACCAGGACCGTGTTGCCCTTGTCGCGCAGCCGCAGCAGCAGGTCGTTCATCCGCTGGATGTCGTGCGGGTGCAGGCCGACGGTGGGCTCGTCGAAGACGTAGGTCGCGTCGGTGAGGGAGGAGCCGAGGTGGCGGATCATCTTCACGCGCTGCGCCTCGCCGCCGGAGAGGGTGCCCGAGGGCCGGTCGAGCGAGAGATAGCCGAGGCCGATCTCCACGAACGAGTCGAGCGTCCCGCGCAGCCCGGCGAGCAGCGGCGCCACCGAGGGCGCTTCGAGGTCCCGCACCCAGGCGGCCAGGTCGCTGATCTGCATCGCGCAGGCCTCGGCGATGTTGATCCCGCTGATCCGGGACGACCGCGCCGCCTCGTTGAGCCGGGTGCCGCCGCAGTCGGGGCAGTCGGTGTAGGTGACCGCGCGGTCCACGAACGCCCGGATGTGCGGCTGCATCGCCTCCCGGTCCTTGGAGAGGAACGACTTCTGGACCCGGGGCAGCAGCCCCTCGTAGGTCATGTTCGCGCCCGCCAACCTGATCTTGGTCGCCTCCTTGCGGAGCAGGTCGTGCAGCTCCCGCTCGGAGTAGTCGCGGATCGGCTTGTCCGGATCGAAGAAGCCGGACGCGACGAACATCTTCACGTTCCACCCGTCGGCGTTGTAGCCGGGGATGGTGAACGGGCCCTCGTTGAGCGACCTGCTGTCGTCGTAGAGCTGGGTGATGTCGATGTCGGTCACCGAGCCCATGCCCTCGCAGCGCGGGCACATCCCGCCGGTGACCTGGAAGGTCCGCTTCTCGGTCCGCTTGCCGTCGGCCCCCTCGACGGTGATCGCGCCGGCGCCCCTGACCGAGGGGACGTTGAACGAGAACGCGTTGGGCGAGCCGACGTGCGGCTGGCCGAGCCGGCTGAAGACGATCCGCAGCATCGCGTTGGCGTCGGTGGCCGTGCCCACGGTGGAACGGGGGTTGGCGCCCATCCGCTCCTGGTCCACGATGATCGCCGTGGTCAGCCCCTCCAGCAGGTCCACCTCGGGGCGGGAGAGCGTGGGCATGAAGCCCTGGAGGAACGCGCTGTAGGTCTCGTTGATCAGGCGCTGCGACTCGGCGGCGATGGTGCCGAAGACCAGCGAACTCTTGCCGGACCCCGAGACGCCGGTGAAGACCGTCAGCCGGCGCTTGGGGATCTCGACGTCGACGTCCTTCAGGTTGTTCTCCCGCGCGCCGCGCACGCGGATCAGGTCGTGGCTGTCCGCCGCGACGGGTGGTTGGGAGGTCCGGGCGTCCCCGCCGGTGCCGTTGCTCATGGTGGTTCTCCCTCAGTGCGGCCCGAAGCGCTCCTCGCGCGCGGCAGGGCCGCGTGCGCGAACATGATCGGGTCGGTTCAGGTCAGATGGGATGGGGTCGGTCGAATGGCACGGCCACCGCCGGATCGCCGCGCCTCGTCGGGCGCGGCCGGGGCGGATCGCCCCTGGCGGAGACGGCGACCGGCACCGGGGTCGCCGCAGCCCACGAACATGGCGTGAACTTCTGGCCGAAGGGTGAGGATAGCGTCCCCGCTCCCCGCGCGTCTCTCGCGCGCCTTCCGCGCCGGGCCGCTGTCGGTGCCCCGTGCGATGCTGGCGGGGTGCACCCGGAGGAGCCGTGAACCTGGAGGACCTGAGGCGGCTGCGCCGCGCCAAGGACGCGATGGACCGCGAGTACGCGCGGCCCCTGGACGTTCCCGCGCTGGCGCGGGTCGCCCTCATGTCGCCGGGCCACTTCTCCCGCAGCTTCCGCGCCGCCTACGGGGAGACCCCGTACACCTACCTGATGACGCGGCGGGTCGAGCGGGCCAAGGCGCTGCTGCGCCGGGGGGACCTGAGCGTGACGGAGGTCTGCTTCGCGGTGGGCTGTACCTCGCTGGGGTCGTTCAGCTCACGCTTCACCGAGCTGGTCGGCGTGAGCCCGAGCGCCTACCGCGCGCGCCGCCACGAGGCGGGCGCGGCGATCCCGGCCTGCGTCGCCAAGGACCTCACCCGGCCGGCCAGGAACAGGCGGGCGAGCGGCGGCGACGGTCGTTCCGTGGGCGACAGCCGATCCCCGGACAGAGGCCGATCCCTGGGCGACGGCCGATCCCTGGACAAGGGCCGATCCCTGGACAAGGGCCGATCCCTGGGCGAACGGCGATTGGTCAGGATCGGAGAAGCGGAGTCGGACGTCGGCTCGTAGCGTCGTCGACATGAACATCAAGCTTTCACAGTGCTTCATCGCCGTTGACGACCCCGACAAGGCCCTGGCCTTCTACCGCGACGTCCTCGGGCTTGAGGTGCGCAACGACGTGTCGTTCGAGGGGATGCGCTGGCTGACAGTCGGCTCCCCCGAGCAGCCGGGCGTGGAGATCGTCCTGGAACCCCCGCTCGCCGACCCCACCGCATCGGCGGCCGACCGTCGGGCGATGGAGGAGCTGCTGGCCAAGGGGATGCTGCGCGGCGTGATCTTCTCGACCGACGACGTCGACGCCACCTTCGAACGCATCCGCGCCGCCGGCGGCGAGGTGGTGCAGGAGCCGATCGACCAGCCCTATGGCGTGCGCGACTGCGCCTTCCGCGACCCGGCCGGCAACATGCTGCGCTTCAACCAGGCGCGCTGATCGCCGGCCGGCGACGAGCCGACGAGGGGGCGGTTCCTCGCGCCCCGCGCCCCGCGCCCCGCGCCCGCGATGGTGGCCCGGACCATCGCGGGCGCGGGCGGCGCCGGCCCCGTCGCACCCGGCCCGCCGAGGGGCTCAGCCGCCCGCCGTCGCCCCGTCCCTGGCGTCGTCGGCGTCGGCGGCGTCGTCCACCGCGATGCCGCGCCGGCGCGAGGCCTGGACGGCGGCCACGATCACCGCCACCGCCAGGGCCGCGATCACGGCGCGCGCCCCCGCGTTGGCGTCGTCCCCGTAGCTGAGGGTGATCACGGCGGGGGCGATCAGCAGCGCGACCAGGTTCATCACCTTGAGCAGCGGGTTGATGGCGGGACCCGCCGTGTCCTTGAACGGGTCGCCGATCGTGTCGCCGATCACCGTGGCGGCATGGGCCTCGCTGCCCTTGCCCCCGTGGTGCCCGTCCTCGACCAGCTTCTTGGCGTTGTCCCAGGCGCCGCCAGAGTTGGCCAGGAAGACCGCCATCAGGATGCCGGTGCCGATGGCGCCCGCGAGATAGGCGCCCAACGGGCCGATGCCGAGGCTGAACCCGACGGCGATCGGCGCCATCACCGCCAACAGCCCCGGCGTGGCCAGCTCCCGCAGCGAGTCCCTGGTGCAGATGTCCACGACCCTGCCGTACTCGGGCTGCTCGGTGCCGTCCATGATCCCGGGGCGGGTCCGGAACTGGCGGCGCACCTCGTAGACCACCGAACCCGCCGAACGGGAGACCGCGTTGATCGCGAGCCCCGAGAAGAGGAAGACCACGGCCGCCCCGATGATCAGGCCCACCAGGTTGTTGGGCTGGGATATGTCGAGGCTGAGCGCGGTCTCGGCGAGCACCTGTTCCGCCGTCAGGCCGGCGTCGCCGACGGCGTCGGCGACCGCGTCCCGGTAGGAGCCGAAGAGCGCGGCGGCGGCCAGCACCGCCGTGGCGATGGCGATGCCCTTGGTGACGGCCTTGGTGGTGTTACCCACCGCGTCGAGGTCGGTCAGCACCTGGGCGCCGTCGCCCTCCACGTCGCCGGACATCTCGGCGATGCCCTGCGCGTTGTCGGCCACCGGGCCGAAGGTGTCCATGGCGACGATCACGCCCACCGTGGTCAACAGGCCGGTGCCGGCCAGGGCCACCGCGAAGAGCGCCAGCATCACCGTGCCGCCGGCGAGCGCGAAGGCCGCGTAGACGCTGAGGCCGACCAGCAGCGCCGTGTAGACGGCGGACTCCAGGCCCAGCGAGAAGCCGGCCAGCACCACGGTCGCCGGCCCGGTCCGCGAGGTCCGGCCGATGTCCTGGACCGGGCGCCGGGACGGCTCGGTGAAGTAGCCGGTGAGCTGTTGGATCAACGCCGCCAGCACGATGCCGATGGCCACGGCCGTCAGCGCGAACAGCCGGGGGTCGGCGTCGTGGGTCGCGATCGCCGCGTCGGTGACGCCGTCCAACTCGGCGAAGCTGCCCGGGAGATAGACATAGGTGGCGACGGCGACCAGGGCCAGCGAGATGCCGGCCGAGAGGAAGAAGCCCCGGTTGATGGCGGTCATGCTGGTCCGGTCGGCGCGGCGCGGCGCGACCAGGAAGATCCCGGCCATCGCGGTCAGCACCCCGATCGCCGGCACCAGCAGGGGGAACGCCAGGCCGGCGTCGCCGAAGGCGACCGTGCCCAGGATCAGCGCGGCGACCAGGGTCACGGCGTAGGACTCGAAGAGGTCGGCGGCCATGCCGGCGCAGTCGCCGACGTTGTCGCCCACGTTGTCGGCGATGGTCGCGGCGTTGCGCGGGTCGTCCTCGGGGATGCCCTGCTCGACCTTGCCGACCAGGTCGGCGCCGACGTCGGCGGCCTTGGTGAAGATGCCGCCGCCCACCCTCATGAACATCGCGATCAACGCGGCCCCGAGCCCGAATCCCTCCAGCACCTTGGGCGCGTCGGCCGTGTAGACCAACACCACGCACGCGGCGCCCAGCAGGCCGAGGCCCACGGTGAACATGCCGACCACGCCGCCGGTGCGAAAGGCGATGCGCATGGCCTGGTGACGTACCGACACCAGATCCTTTTCTCCCGCCTCACGCGCCGCTGCCGCCACCCGGACATTGCTGCGCACCGCGAGCCACATTCCGAGATAGCCGGTGCCGGCCGAGAACGCGGCGCCCACGACGAAGAACACGGACCTGCCGATTCGTTCGTTCCAGTCGTCGGCGGGGAGCAGCAGCAGGAGAAAGACGACGGCGACGGCGAATCCGGCGAGGGTACGGAGTTGTCTGGCGAGATAGGCGTTGGCGCCCTCCTGAACCGCGGCGGCGATCTTCCGCATGTTCTCGGTGCCCTCGCTGGCCGCCAGGACCTGTCGCACCAGAACGATCGCCAGTCCCAGGGCCGCCAGCGCGACCACGGCGATCAGCAGGACCAGCGCCCGGTTCCCACTGGTGAGTTCGACGGCCTCGGCTGCCTGTATGACATGGGGGTGTGCCATTCGTCCTCCTCGACGCTCAGGCGTGCTACGGAAAACTGACAGACGTCGCCGGAGTGTAGAGAGATATCGCGGATCGGCACAGGGGACGCGGAGCAGAATGACCGCATCAGGGGGCCCACGCGTAAACATCGGGAAAGCGCGGACCGTGAATGCAAGATCACATTTCCATGATCGCGGACATCGATCATGGGAATGCGATCTTGTATTCACCCATCATGAAAGGAGATCGCGAATGGCGATCATGAGAACAGAAATCTCCTGACCAGCACCGCCGGGACGGCGCCGACCAGGAGACGGGTAACGCGGGACCCAGGAACCCAGAGCCTCAAGGGCCCGGGGCTCGGGGACTCAGGGGAAGGACGGCGTGGACGCGGGCCAACTCATGCGGATGGCACCGCCGTTGGCGGCGGAGATGACCTCCACGTCGTCCACCAGGCCACTGATCACCGCCAGCCCCAACTCGTCGGTGTCCTCGGCGGCCTCGCCGGCGGAGGAGTCACGGGGCGCCGGCACCGCGCTGGGCGCGTCGTCGCCGACCTCGATCGAGAAGGACTTCTCCCCCTCGGTCAGCACCACCCGCACCGGGCTCGTCAGACCGTGGATGGCGTGCAGACCCACGGCGCGACTGCACGCCTCGCCCACGGCGAGGCGCAACTCGTCCAGCGCCGACTCGTCGACCCCGGCCCTTCTGGCGACCGCGGCGGCGACCAACCTGGCGGTTCGCACATGCTCCGGGGACGCGCTGAAGCGGAGTTCGACGGTGGCCATACCCATCCCCCTTGGTGATGCGGACAGACCGCCCCGGCCGTGCTGTCGACACTGGGTCGACCGTCGCGGCCGGGGCGGGTCGCTGGTGATCTTTCGAACGGCTGCCGGGCGACCGGTCGCCACGCCTCAGTCGGTGGCCGCGATGGCCTCGTCCACGGACTCGTGGATCGGGAACACCTTGGTCAGTCCGGTGATCCGGAAGATCTTGAGAATGCGCTCCTGGTTGCACACCAGGCGCAGCGAGCCCTCCTGGGCCCGCACGCGCTTCAGGCCACCCACCAGCACACCCAGTCCCGTGGAGTCCAGGAAGTCAACGCGCTCCATGTCCACCACGAGGTGGTGGTTGCCGTCGTTGACCAGCTCCACCAGCTGTTCGCGCAGCTTGGGCGCGGTGTATACGTCGATCTCGCCGCCGACCTCGACGACCGTACGGTCGCCCACGGTTCGGGTCGAAAGGGACAGGTCCACGGATCGTCCTCCAGCACCTTGCTAACGAGCGGTCGCCCCCCTGGATCGGCAGCCGCCAGGGCATTCAACCACTTACCTCATGCCCAGCACGACGTCTTACAGCCATTGTCCGTCGGACCAGTGACAGACTCGTTCCTTGTGCGCCCCTACCAGTCACCCCCGAACGCCACCGAGGCGGACGGCCGCCGTCGGTCTCCGCAGGCGGTGCTGGCACGGCTGAGCGAACCGGGGGACCGGTCACTCCGCATCACTCATACGGAGCAGCTGCCCGGCCGGGGCGAGGTCCATGCCAACTGGCCGGAAGGCATACGTGACGAGGTGTTGGACGCGGTGCGCGCCGCCGGCATCGACCGGCCCTGGGCGCACCAGGCCAGGGCCGTGGAGCACGCCGTGCGGGGGTCCTCGGTCGTGGTGTCCACGGGGACGGCCTCGGGCAAGTCACTGACCTACCAGGTGCCGGTGCTCAGCGTGCTGCTGGAGGGCCAGACGGCCCCCAACCGGCGGGGCGCGACCGCGCTCTATCTGGCGCCGACCAAGGCCCTGGCCGCCGACCAGTGGCGGGCGATACGCCGGCTCGCCGAACCGCTGGGCACCGCCGTCCGGCCCGCCGTCTACGACGGGGACACCCCGCCGGAGGAGCGGGCCTGGGCCAGGGAGCACGCCAACCTGCTGCTCACCAACCCGGACATGCTCCACACCGGCCTGCTGCCGGGCCACCGGCGCTGGTCCTCCTTCCTGCGGGCGCTGCGCTATGTGGTGATCGACGAGTGCCATGTCTACCGGGGGGTCTTCGGCTCGCATGTGGCGCAGGTGCTGCGCCGGCTGCGCCGCGTCTGCGCGCACCACGGTGCGGAGCCGGTCTTCCTGTTGGCCTCGGCGACCACCGCCGAGCCCGGCGCCTCGGCGGGTCGACTCGTCGGGCTGCCGGTGGCCGAGGTGACCGAGGACGCCTCGCCGCGTGGCGAGTTGGTCTTCGCCCTGTGGGAGCCTCCGCTGGTCGAGGGCAGGGGCGAACGGGGCGCCCCCGTACGGCGGACCGCCACCGCCGAGGCCGCCGACCTCCTCGCCGACCTGGCCGGCGCGGGGGTGCGCACGGTGACCTTCGTCCGCTCCCGGCGTGGCGCCGAGCTGATCTCGCTGATCGCCCAGGACCGGCTGGCCGCCCTCGACCGAACGCTGGCCGGCCGGGTCGCGGCCTATCGGGGCGGCTATCTGCCGGAGGAACGGCGGGAGTTGGAACGGGCGTTGCACAGCGGCGAGCTGCTGGGGCTGGCCGCCACCACGGCGCTGGAGCTGGGCGTGGACATCGCGGGGCTGGACGCCGTGCTGCTGGCCGGCTACCCCGGCACCCGGGCCTCGCTCTGGCAGCAGGCCGGGCGCGCGGGGCGGCGCGGGCAGGGCGCGCTCGCCGTGCTGATCGCCCGTGACGACCCGTTGGACACCTATCTGGTGCACCACCCCGAGGCGCTGTTCGAACGGCCGGTGGAGAGCACCGTGCTGGACCCGGGGAACCCCTATGTGCTGGCCCCGCACCTGTGCGCCGCCGCCGCTGAACTCCCGCTCACCGATGCCGACTTCGCGGAAGGCCCGGCCCCCCTGTTCGACCCGACGGCCGCCGAGCTGCTGCCCAAGCTGACCGACCGGGGCCTGCTGCGGCAACGCGGCCGCAGCTGGTACTGGACCCGCCGGGAGCGGGCGGCCGACCTCGTGGACATCCGGGGGAAGGGCGGCGAGCCGGTGCGGGTGGTGGAGGCCGCGACGGGCCGGCTGCTGGGCACCGTGGACTCGGCGGCGGCCCACACCACCGTGCACGAGGGCGCCGTCCATCTGCACCGGGGGCAGAGCTTCGTGGTCCGGGAGCTGGACCTGGCGGACTCCGTCGCGCTGGTCGAGGAGTCCAACCCGCCCTGGTCCACCTCGGCCAGGGAGGTCACCGAGCTGTCGGTGCTGGAGACCGACGTCGAGGTGCCGTGGGGCGACGCCCGGCTGTGTTTCGGGTCGGTGGAGGTCACCGCCCAGGTGGTCTCCTATCTGCGGCGGCGGCTGCTGACCGGCGAGGTGTTGGGCGAGACCCGGCTCGACCTGCCGCCGAGAACGCTCCGCACCCGCGCCGTGTGGTGGACGATGGCGGAGGACCAGCTGACCGACGCGCGGATCACGCCGGAGATCCTGCCCGGGGCGCTGCACGCGGCCGAGCACGCGGCGATCGGGATGCTGCCGCTCTTCGCGACCTGCGACCGCTGGGACATCGGCGGCGTCTCCACCGCGCTGCACCCGGACACCCTGCTGCCGACCGTCTTCGTGCACGACGGCCACCCGGGCGGCGCCGGCTTCGCCGAGCGCGCCTTCCACGCCGCCGCCCGCTGGCTGGCCGCCACCCGGGACGCCATCGCCGCCTGCGAGTGCCGGGCTGGCTGCCCGTCCTGCATCCAGTCCCCCAAGTGCGGCAACGGGAACGAGCCCCTCCACAAGGCGGGCGCCGTCCGCGTGCTGACCCAACTGCTCCGTGGCCGGCCCACGGCCTGACCCGCCCCGCACGCCCCCGCCCCCCGGCCGGGCGAGGCCGCCCGAGGCGCCGGCGGTGACTCTGGCCCGGGCGCCTGCCGTGGCGCCGGCGAGACCGTCCGTGGCCGGGTCGGGAACGCCGGCGGGCGCCGCCCTGGCCCTGGCCCTGGCGGAGTGCGGACCGGCCGTGGCCTCGGTGGTGAGGTCGGCGACCTCACCACCGAGGTGACAGCGGACCAGCCGGGCGCGCTGCGCCTCGGCCACCCGCCGCGCCACGGCGCAGGCGACGTCCGGCCCGGCCGCCGCGTGGTCGGCGGCGGCGAGCGCCGCCAGGTCGGCAGCCGAGGCGGCCCGCTGACGGGCGGACAGTGCCTGGTCGAGCGTCACCACGGCGCCGAAGACGGCGCACAGCAGCACCAGGATGAGCGTCGCCCAGACCGTGGCGCTGCCCCGGTCGGCGCGGTCAGTCGGGCTCGACATGGGCCACCGCCCGCCCCTCGACGGCCAGGCCGAGCACGCCCGTCGCCCACGAGGGCACCGAGACGTCGACCCGCACGAACGCGCCGTCCCGGCCGACCTCCACCCGGGCGTTCCCCGGAGCGATGTCGCGCGCCACCCGCGACACCTCCTCCGCCGGCTCTCCCCTGGCGGCGGCCCGTGCCCCCGCGCGCGCCGCGTCCTGGCACAGCGACTGGGCGGCGAAGGCACCGAGCCCGCAGAGCAGCGCTCCGAAGAAGAGCACCAGGGCGGGGATGACCAGGGCGCTCTCGACCGTGACGGCGCCCGGGTCACAGCGGCGTGTCGAGCGCCCGCAGGATGACGTCACGCAGCGCCCCCTTCACAGGCTCGGAGTCGGAAAGGGTGAGCAGCGTGGCGGCGAAGCCAGCGGCGGCGAGGGTGCCGATGGCGTACTCGGTGGTGTTCATCCCGGCCTCTCGCCGGCCCGAACAGACCGCGCCCCACGGGCCCGACCGGGGAACGAGCCATCCGGCACGCCCCGGAACGAACCGTGGGACCTGCCGTGGAGCCAGCCGTGGACCGAGCAGGGGCACGAACCGGCGGACGGATCGGGGACGTTGAGCCTGGTGAGCGCGCGTGGCGGTCCGTTGGCTGAGGCAACGCATGAGCGGTCTCTCTCTGGGCCCGTCTGGGGGCCCGCCTGGTGACGGTTGATCGGTGGTCGGGGGACGGGGGCGCGCGGTGACGGCGGACGGCCTGGGCCGGGCTCCGCCCGGGCCATCGGGGCCGGACGAGGAGGGGCGCGCGGCGTCCCGGGCTGGTGGGCCATGGGTCAGATCAACTCCCCGATCAGCGCGAGCAGCACCGGGGCCACCCCGATCAGCAGGAAGGCCGGCAGGAAGCACAGCCCGAGTGGCCCGGCGACCAGCACGGCCGCCCGACGCGCCCCGGCCTGGACCGCCCGACGCCGCCGGGCGCGCGCCTCCGCCGCCTCGACCGCGAACGCCCGCACCACCGGTACGCCGTTGCTGCCCGCCGACTCCAGCCGCCTGGCCAGCCGGGCGGCCCCGGGCAACTCGCCCAACCGGCCCCAGGCCACGGCCGGTTCGCCGCCGAGCCGCAGCTCGGCGGC